>DAIOWE010000113.1:0-8290 GCA_036758605.1 Pseudomonadota bacterium
GCCAACAAACATCTGGAGGACCGCAAGGATTTCCTGATCGAGTCTGAAGATGGCCGCTATGCCGGCATGCACCTGCTGATTGATCTCAAGGACGCCAGTCGGCTGGACGATCTGGATCATATCGATCAGGCGATGCGCGATTGCGTTACGGCGGCTGGCGCCACGCTGCTGCATATTCATCTGCACCATTTCACGCCCAATGGCGGGGTGTCGGGCGTGGCGGTGCTGGCGGAGTCGCACATCAGCATTCACACCTGGCCGGAATATGGCTATGCCGCGCTTGACGTGTTCATGTGCGGCGCGGCCGAACCGCACAAGGCGATTGATGTGCTGCGCCGGGCGTTCCAGCCTGGCAAGGTCGAGGTCGAAGAACGTCCCCGTGGGCGCGGTCTGTGACCGGGTGGCATGAAGAGGGTCTGTACCCGGACGTTCGGACCCGCTACAAGATCGACAAGGTGCTGTACGAAAGCGACACAGAACATCAGAAGATGCGTCTGCTGGAGCATCCGCGTCTGGGCAAAATCCTGACATTGGATGATGTGACGCAGACGACGGAAAAAGACGAGTTCATCTATCATGAAATGATGACCCATGTGCCAATCCTGGCGCATGGGGCCGTGCGCAATGTGCTGATTATTGGCGGCGGTGATGGCGGCATTCTGGAAGAGGCGCTGAAGCATCCCGGTGTCGAAAAAGCCACCATGGTGGAAATTGATGCGGGCGTGGTTGAATTTTCCAAACGGTATCTGAGCGAGATTTGCAAGGGCGCGTTTGAAGATCCGCGCACAGATCTTATCATTGGCGATGGCTATGCCTTTGTCGGCGACAGCCTCGACCAATATGATGTGATCATAGTGGATTCGACGGACCCCGAAGGGCCGGGTGAAATTCTGTTCACGAAGGAATTTTACAAACGCTGCAAGGACCGGCTGACGCCGGGCGGCGTGCTGGTGACCCAGAACGGCGTTCCGTTCATGCAGCCTGCGGAATTGCGCAGTTCGGCCGCGCATTTGCGTAATTATTTCGCGGATGTGAGCTGTTATCTGGCCACCATACCAACCTATATTGGCGGCGCAATGGCGATGGGCTGGGCCACCGATAATGCCGCTCTGCGCAAGGTGACGGTGGAAACACTGGAGACGCGCTTCAAGCCGTTAAAGCTGAACAGCCGTTATTACACGCCAGAAGTTCACAAGGGCGCGTTCGCGCTGCCGCCCTATGTTGGGGAATTGCTGGTTTAATTCGGGGCGGCTGCATTCTGGTGCAGCCGTTTCGCCGCGGCCAGGGTGATCGCATCAAGCCCCGCGCCGCCCGCATCCAGGTGTTTTGATAGTTGCGCCCGCATGCGCGGATCCCAGAATTGGCGGATGTGGTTTTCAACGCCCGCAATGGCTTCTTCTTCCGGATAGGATTTGAAAAAATCCGTGATCTGGTTAGCCATATGGACAAGATGTTCGATGTTCATGATTAAACGATCCGTTCGGGATGCGAGTACAGATTAAATCCGTCGCCGCGCGCAAAGGCGGCTATTGTAAGGCCGTGGTCCTGCGCGATCTGAACGGCAAGGGATGTTGGCGCGGACACCGCGACCAGAACCGGACAGCCCAGCGCTATGGTTTTCTGCACCATTTCCATGCTGCACCGGCTGGTGATCACCACCATGCCATCGGCAGGAGATAGCCCCGCGCAGATGATTGCGCCAATCAGCTTATCGAGCGCATTGTGGCGGCCGACATCTTCGCGCACCAGAAGCAGTTCGCCATTCGCATTGGCAAAGCCCGCCGCGTGAACTGCGCCCGTTTGTTTGTTAAAAGTCTGATGCGCGGGCAGGGCTTTGATGGCTGCGTCAATGGCGGACGCGTTGATTGGCGCGCTATGCGGCAGTTGGGGCAGGGCGCGCATCACCTGTTCGATGTCCGAAATCCCACATATGCCACACCCTGTGCGGCCGGCAATGCTCCGCATACGTTCGATTAAAAGTGCAGCGCGATCAGGCGGGATTTCGATTCCGAGACTTATGCCCGAACTTTTGGCCGTTTGATCAACCGCCAGTATATCGGAATTATTTGCAACGATGCCTTCTGAAATGGAAAAGCCCCGGGCGAAATCTTCCAGATCGCGGGGGCTGGCCATCATCACCACATAGGGTTCACAATTATAGACGAAGGCAATGGGGGTTTCGACGGCAAGCTGATCTGTGAAATTATTACTGGCGCCATGATGCAGGCGGGCAACCGCCGCCCCGGTAAATGCAGAATGTTCGCTCAGTCTGTCCATGGCGCCGGTTTTCAATTACTCCGCAGCCGGAGCAATACGGTGCGAGCGTTTGCGGAAAGTTTCGGCCTCGGTCTGCCATTGCGACCATGCGTTGCTGGGGCGCACTTCGACAGCCGTCACTTTATATTCCGGGCAATTGGTCGCCCAGTCGGAATAATCGGTGGTGATGACATTGGCCGCCGATTCCGGGTGGTGGAAGGTGGTGTACACCACGCCGGGCTGCATGCGCTCACTGACCAGCGCACTCAACACGGTTTCGCCGGTGCGGCTCATTACCGCAACCTTGTCGCCGGTGCGAATGCCGCGATTTTCCGCATCAAAGGGATGAATTTCCAGCACGTCTTCGCTATGCCAGACCACATTCTCGGTGCGGCGGGACTGTGCGCCGACATTATACTGTGTCAGGATGCGCCCGGTGGTCAGCAGCAGTGGAAAGCGCGGCCCGGTGCGTTCATCGGTCGGCACATATTCTGTAATCATGAAGCGCCCCTTACCGCGCGCAAAGCCGCCAATATGCATCACCGGCGTGCCTTCGGGCGCGGTCTCATTGCAGGGCCATTGCACGCTGCCTTCGCGGTCCAGCAGATCATAGCTGACCCCGGTGAATGTCGGCGTCAGGCGCGCAATTTCATCCATGATTTCGGAGGGATGCGTATAGTGCATCGGATAGCCCAGCGCATTGGACAGCGCCATGGTCACTTCCCAGTCGGCCATGCCCGCCAGCGGTTTCGTGGCGCGGCGTACCCGGCTGATGCGGCGTTCCGCATTGGTGAAAGTGCCGTCTTTTTCCAGGAACGATGCGCCGGGTAAAAACACATGCGCATAGCTGGCGGTTTCGCACAGGAACAGATCCTGCACCACGACGCATTCCATGGCCGAAAGCGCCGCCGTAACGTGATGGGTGTTCGGGTCGGACTGCACAATGTCTTCGCCCTGCACATAAATTCCCATATAGGAGCCTTCCAGCGCCGCATCGAACATGTTGGGAATGCGCAGGCCGGGTTCTGCATCCAGCGGGACGCCCCAGGCGGCCTCAAACAGCGCGCGGGTGGCGCCGTCTGATACATGTCTGTACCCGGAATATTCGTGCGGGAACGATCCCATGTCGCAGGCGCCCTGCACATTGTTCTGGCCGCGCAGCGGGTTGACGCCCACGCCGGGGCGGCCCAGATTGCCGGTCGCCATCGCAAGGTTCGCCATGCCCATGACCATGGTGGTGCCCTGGCTATGTTCGGTCACGCCCAGGCCATAATAAATGGCGGCGTTTGGGGCGGTGGCGTAAAGCCGCGCCGCAGCGCGAATTTCTTGCGCCGGAACGCCGGTGATTTCAGCAACCGCCTCAGGCGCATTTTCCGGACGCAGGATGAAGGCGAGCCAGCGGGCAAATTCCATCGCATCGCAGCGTTCGGCGGTAAAACTTTCGTCGATCAGCCCTTCACTGGCAATCACATGCGCCATGGCGTTGATGATCGCCACATTGGTGCCGGGCCTCAGTTGCAGATGATATTCGGCCTCAATATGCGGCATGCGCACCAGATCGATGCGGCGCGGATCAATGACGATCAGCTTGGCGCCTTCGCGCAGGCGGCGCTTCATCTGAGACGCGAACACAGGATGCGCATCGGTGGGGTTGGCCCCGATCACCAGCATCAGATCACTATCCTGCACGGAATCAAAATTCTGGGTGCCCGCAGAGGTGCCGAATGCGGTTTTCAAACCATAGCCAGTGGGGGAATGGCACACGCGCGCACAGGTATCGACATTGTTGTTGCCGAACGCGGCGCGAATCATTTTCTGCACCAGAAAGGTTTCTTCATTGGTGCAGCGCGAACTGGTGATGCCGCCGATCGCGCCTTTGCCGTATTTATTCTGTATACGGCGGAATTCCGATGCGGTGTGGGAAAGGGCCTCTTCCCATGTCACTTCGCGCCACGGATCCTGGATGGAGGCGCGGATCATCGGTTTGGTGACGCGGTCCTTGTGGGTGGCGTAACCCCAGGCGAAGCGTCCCTTGACGCAGGAATGGCCGTGGTTCGCCTTGCCATCCTTGTGCGGGGTCATGCGCACCACCTTGTCACCCTGCAATTCCGCGACAAAGGAACAGCCCACCCCGCAATAGGCGCAGGTGGTCAACACCTGGCGTTCCGGCTGACCCATCTGGATGACGGATTTTTCCATCAATGTCGCGGTCGGGCAGGCATTGACGCAGGCGCCACAGGACACGCATTCGGATTGCAGAAAATCCTCGTTCATGCCGGCCGATACGTGCGAGGCGAAACCACGCCCGTCAATGGTCAGCGCAAAGGTGCCCTGCTGTTCCTCGCAGGCGCGCACACAGCGCGAGCAGACAATGCATTTGGATGGATCAAAGGTGAAGTACGGATTGGATTCGTCCTTTACCGCAGACAGATGATTTTCGCCCTCAAAGCCATAACGCACCTCGCGCAGGCCAACCGCGCCTGCCATATCCTGTAATTCACAATCGCCATTGGCGGAGCAGGTGAGGCAATCGAGCGGATGATCGCTGATATAAAGCTCCATGACGCCGCGCCGCAGCCGCGCCAGACGGTCCGTCTGGGTGGCCACTTTCATGCCGGGCTCAACCGGGGTTGTGCAGGATGCGGGCGTTCCCTTGCGGCCTTCAATTTCCACCAGGCACAGGCGGCATGAACCGAACGGCTCCAGCGTATCTGTGGCGCATAATTTTGGCACCTTGACGCCCGCAAGCGCACTTGCGCGCATGATTGAGGTGCCCGCCGGGACGCTGACTTTGATGCCGTCAATTTCCAGGCTTACGGTGTCCGCGCCGGGTTTGGCCGGGGTTCCGAAATCCATATCAAAAGGGGCTGCCATTATGCGTTCCTCATTTCATTCAGCGGCGGCTTTTGCCGGGCGCGAGAAATCTTCCGGAAAATGATCCATGGCGCTCAGTACTGGCATCGGCGTCAGCCCTCCCAGCGCGCATAGCGAACCATCGCGAAGCACCTCACACAGATCGCGCACAAGGGCCATATTCTCCATGGGCCGATCGCCTTGGATGATCTTGTCCATGGTCTCGGCGCCGCGGGTTGAACCGATGCGGCAGGGGGTGCATTTGCCGCAGGACTCGATCGCGCAAAACTCCAGCGCAAAGCGCGCCTGCCTCGCCATGTCCACCGTATCGTCAAATACCACGACACCGCCATGCCCGATCATACCGGATTTTTCTGCAAATGTCTCATAGTCAAACGGCGTGTCTAACAGACGCTGCGGCCAGTAAGACCCCAGCGGGCCGCCCACCTGCACCGCGCGAACAGGCCGCCCGCTGGCGGCGCCGCCGCCATATTCCTCAATAATTTCACGCAGGGTAAGGCCAAAGGCACGTTCGATCAGACCGCCACGGCGAACATTGCCCGCTAGCTGTACCGGCATGGTGCCGCGCGAACGGCCCATGCCGAAATCACGGTAAAACGCCGCGCCTTGCGCCAGGATGGTTGGCACGGCGGCCAGTGACAGCACATTATTGATAACGGTCGGTTTGCCGAACAGGCCCGCGATGGCGGGCAGGGGGGGCTTTGGCCGGACCTGTCCGCGCCGGCCTTCCAGGCTTTCCAGTAGGGATGTTTCCTCGCCACATATATAGGCCCCGGCGCCCAGCCGCAGTTCCAGATCAAAGCAGTGGCCGCTGCCCAGAACCGCATTGCCGAGCAGACCTTTGGCGTTGGCCACTTCAATGGCGCGGGTCATTTTGGCGAAGGCGTGCGGATATTCCGAGCGGATATAGACAAAGCCCTTGGTCGCGCCTACGGCGATGCCCGCTATGATCATTCCTTCAATCAGCAGGAACGGATCGCCTTCCATCAGCATACGATCTGCGAAGGTGCCGCTATCGCCTTCGTCCGCATTACAGACGATATATTTCTGATCGGCCTGAGTGGCCCCCACCGTGCGCCATTTAATGCCGGTGGGAAAGCCCGCGCCGCCGCGCCCGCGCAGGCCGGAGTCAACCACCTGTTCGACAATATCCGTACCATTCATATCCAGCGCGCGGCGCAGGCCCGCGAGGCCGCCTAGCGATTCATAGTCTTCCAGCGACAGCGGATCGGTAATGCCGCAGCGTGCAAAGGTCAGCCGCTGCTGGCTTTTCAGATATGGAATTTCCTCTACCAGGCCAAGACTGTGCGGATGGGCCGGATCGTCAAACATTGCGGAAATATCGGCCACGCCGACAGGTCCATAACCAATGCGCCCTTTCGGTGTGGCAAACTCTACCAGCGGCTCCAGCCAGAACAGGCCGCGCGATCCGGTGCGGATCAGTTTGGCGTCCAGCCCGCGTTTGACGATTTCAGCTTCAACCGCCATCGCCACTTCTTCCGCGCCAACCGAAAGGGCGGCGGCGTCATCGGGGACATAAATGATCTGTGTCATTTGCTTAACCGCGCTTGCGCCTTGGCGGCATCAAGGCGCCCATAGAGTTTTCCATCAATCAGGGCTGCGGGCGACAGCGCGCAATTTCCCAGGCAGTAAACCGCCTCAAGCGTCACCCGCCCATCCTTGCTGGTTTCGCCCAGCTTAACGCCAAAGGATTTTTCCAACCCGGCAATCAGATTTTCAGCGCCCATCGCCTGGCACGCCTCTGCGCGGCAGACTTTCACCACATGGCGGCCCGCCGGTGCGCGGCGAAAATCATGATAGAACGAAACCACTCCCTGCACCTCGGCGCGGGTCAGGTTGAGCACATCGGCGATGATGGGCAGGGCGCGTTCATCCACAAAGCCGCACTGATCATTTACGGCATGCAGAATGGGCAGCAACGGCCCATCCAGGGCCTGCAAACCCTCAGCAATTTCGCGCACCCGATCCGGATTAAAATCGGCGGACAGATTTTTTTGAACTGTTATTGTCATGGCGCGCAGTATCGGCGATTAAGGCTTTTTACTCAATGAAGTTTTTAGGGATTCTGAAGTGGACAGAATGGTCATCAGCATCACAATGATTGCAATCGGAGCTGATTTCATATAGCACGAAATTAACTGTTTATTCACATGGAGATAATTCTATTGATTCACCTGGAAGACATTCAGCCGTTGACGGAATTTCAGCGCAATACCCGAAGCGCCATCGCAAAGCTCAAAAAAACCGGCGACCCGCAATATTAACCATAAATGGTCAGGCGGAGATTATTGTTCAGGATATAAAATCCTATCAACAGTTGTTGGCCCGCGTGGAAGAAGCCAACAAACTGCTGGAGCTGCGCCGTAGCATTGCTGAATATCGTGCGGGCCGCGCCCGTCCCATGGACGAGGCGCTGGATGATCTGGAAGCCGCAAATCCCAGCAAGACGGGCCGGGCCAGATAAATTATCCGGGATGCGCCTTAAGATCATTATAACCCCACTGGCCGAGGCGAACCTGCGCGAAGTTCACAGGCACATTGCGCGCGATAATCCCGGCGCGGCGTGAAGATTTCTTGCTGGGCTGCGCAACAAAATTAAAACGCTGGCCGCAATGCCGGAACGATGCCCGCTCGCACCGGAAGATGGTCTGGATGGCGTGACGATCCGCCATCTGATTTATGGAGATTATCGCATCCTGTTTTCGATTGATGCGGCGCAGGTTGTAATTCTGCAAGTTCGTCATGGCGCGCGTATGCTTTAGCGCAGGATGATTTTAGTTTGAATCGCATGCTTTTACTTCGTCATCGCGAACGAAGTGAAGCAATCCAGAGCCGCACGGATAGGCTTTGGTTTTTGGCTCTGGATTGCCGCGCCGCTTCAATCCAAACCTGAGAGAGTTCTTCGGGCGGCTCGTCCAAAACGGCAAAAAACGCATGGTCGCCCTCATCGCCGTCATGCGTAAACTTATAACAATCCTGAACGCCAAACTGCGTGATTACGCTCATGCATAAACATGGTAGATGACACAGAAAGAGCGTAAACTCTTAATCTTGATAACGGCTTGGGATAGACACAGACGCCGCTTCGCCTGTATGAAAGGCGCATGACAGAGCGCGAGAACCTATCTTCAAACCCCAC
>DAIOWE010000114.1:0-8241 GCA_036758605.1 Pseudomonadota bacterium
GAACGGCTGGCGCGCGGCATGCGCCCCAATGCGGCCGATGTGGAAGTGCAGGCTATGGGCGAAATGATCCGTGACCGGATGGTCAGGCGTTTGAGCCTGGTTGGCTCCTCCCCGCAAACCCGCGATCAGATCGAAGCCTCGTTCAAACGCCTGCTGGAAATTCTGGAATCGCATTTTGCCCACAGGCCCTATCTGTTTGGCAAGCGTCCGCTATTGGCGGATTTTGGCCTGGCGGCGCAACTGTATGAATGCTGGACCGATCCCACGCCCCACAGGCTGATGGCGGCGCACGCGCCCAATGTGGCTGCATGGGCAGAGCGCATGCTGGACCCGAAACTGGAAGGGCAGATCGAGACCTGGGAAAAACTGGCGCCCACCCTGACGCCGCTGCTAAGCGAGGAAATTGCAGGCCTGTTCCTGCCCTGGTCGGCGGCGAACGCCGCAGCCCTCAAGCGGGGCGAAGAAAAATTCACCGTTACCTTGCAGGGCAAGCCGTTTACCCAGGAGACACAGAAATATCATGCGCGTTCGCTGGCGGTATTGCGGGCACGCTATGGCGCCGCCAAACAGCATCCGGCCCTGATTGAAATTTTAACGGCGGCGGGTTGTCACATATATCTGGATTGATTGGAGTTTAATTGATGGAAGCGTTTATCGCAGCGGCAGGTGATCCGCTGATATGGTCGAGTCTGATAACCCTGACGATTCTTGAAATCGTTCTGGGCATTGATAATCTGATTTTCATCTCGGTCGTAAGCGCGCGGCTGCCCGTGCATCAGCAGGCCCGCGCACGGCGCGTTGGCCTGTCGCTGGCGCTGATTTTCCGCATTGCCCTGCTTGCCAGCATCGTCTGGATCGTAGGCCTGACCCAGCCGATTTTCACCATCGGCACATTCGCTTTTTCCTGGCGGGATGCGATTTTATTTGGCGGCGGATTATTCCTGCTGGCCAAGGGAACCATGGAAATCCATGCCACGGTCGAAGGCGAAGAAGATGACCATTCAGCCGGTGGCGGCAGAATGGCGGTCACATTCGCCGGTGTCATTGGCCAGGTGATCGTGCTGGACATTGTGTTTTCGCTCGACAGCATCATCACCGCCGTCGGCATGACCCAGAATTTACCGGTAATGATCATCGCCGTCGTCATCGCCATTATAATCATGATGATTGCATCCGAACCGGTGAGCAATTTTATCCAGCGGCATCCCACCACCAAGATGCTGGCGCTCAGCTTTTTGCTGCTGGTCGGCATGGCGCTGGTGGCCGATGGGTTGCATTTCCATCTGCCGCGCGAATATCTGTATTTCGCCATCGCCTTCTCCATGAGCGTTGAAGTGCTGAACCTGCTTGCCGCCGGCCGGCGCAGGCGCAAGCATGATGCCGAACTTGACCGGCTGCGTGGGGAAAGCAGTGAAGCCGCGCAGTGATGTTTCCGCTCATGCGGAAAAGAGGCCCGCATGAGCCTGCAAATGCCCGCGCCGGAGCCGCATATTTTGCAGGCGCGCCCCGCGCTGATTGCGGCATTGCGGAAAATTCTGCCCGCCGGTCAGATTATTGACCAGGAGGCGGAACTGCGTCCCTATGAAAGCGATGGACTGACGGCCTATGCGCAATTGCCGCTGCTGGCGGTGCTGCCCGATAGTGTGGAACAGATTTCGGCCATTCTGCGGCTATGCAATGAAATGAATATCAAGGTGGTGCCGCGCGGGGCGGGCACGTCGCTGTCGGGGGGCGCGCTGCCGCTGGCGGATGGCGTGTTGCTGGGCCTGTCTCGCCTCAACCGTATTCTGGATATTGATCTTGAAAATGCCTGCGTGGTGGCGCAACCCGGCGTGACCAATCTGGCGATATCCCATGCGGTTGCCGATGCCGGATTTTATTACGCGCCTGATCCTTCCAGCCAGATCGCCTGCACCATTGGCGGCAATGTGGCGGAAAACAGCGGCGGGGTGCACTGCCTGAAATATGGCCTGACCACCAATAATCTGCTGGGCCTTGAGATGGTGCTGATGAGCGGCGAAGTGATCCGTCTGGGCGGCAAACATCTGGATGCGGCGGGGCTTGACCTGATGGGCATTGTGACTGGATCGGAAGGCCTGCTGGGCGTCATCACCGAGGTAACGGTGCGCATCCTGCCCCGGCCGGAAACCGCAAAGGCGCTGTTGCTGGGATTTGATTCGGTTGAAGATGCGGGCGCCTGTGTTGCCGCCATTATTGCCGGCGGCATTATTCCCGGCGGGATGGAGATGATGGACCGGCCCGCAATTCTGGCGTCGGATGATTTTTGCAATGCCGGCTATCCGCGTGATGTGGAGGCGCTGCTGATTGTCGAACTGGATGGCGTGCAGGCGGAGGTCGCGGCGCTTTCAACGCGGGTGCGCGACATTGCCAAAGCCTGCCGCGCGAAGACCATTTCCGAAAGCCGGGATGAGGCGGAACGGCTGGCGTTCTGGGCCGGGCGCAAGAACGCCTTTCCCGCCATGGGGCGTATTTCGCCGGATTATTTCTGCATGGATGGCACCATTCCGCGCGGCAGCCTGTCGCATGTGCTGGCGCGCATCCGCGATTTATCTGCGCAATATGGCCTGCGTGTCGCCAATGTGTTTCATGCGGGTGATGGCAATCTGCATCCGCTGATCCTGTATGACGCCAATGCGCCGGGTGAACTGGAAAAGGCGGAAAGTTTCGGCGCGGATATTCTGCGGCTATGTGTCGCGGTTGGCGGCGTGCTGACCGGCGAACATGGCGTGGGCGTCGAAAAACGCGATCTGATGCCTGTCCAGTTTAATGCGGTGGATCTGGCGCAGCAGCAGCGCCTGAAATGCGCCTTTGATCCCGATGGCCGGCTTAATCCGGGCAAGGTGTTTCCCGTGCTGCACCGTTGCGCCGAACTGGGCCGGGTGCATGTGCATGGCGGCGTCACACGCTTTCCCGATCTGCCACGCTTTTAGGACATAATGCTTTCAGAGCGGTGTGATTTTAGGTTGAATCTCCTTCTTCCTGCGTCATTGCTGACACTGTAGTGTGTTAACCTGAAACACAAAGACTCCCGGAAAAGCGGGCTGACCCCTTTTTTCTGTTTAATCAACCCGCCTAAAGACAGTCGCCTAATTTCAAGGTGCGGCGTTATACTTGCGTTTCCTGATGCATTCTGGGGTTTGCGATGAAAGTCTATTCAGCGGTAATTGAACGTTGTGCGCAAACCGGCATGTTTGTTGGTTTTGTCCCGGGTTTTCCCGGCGCGCATTCCCAGGGAGAGACATTGGATGAGGTCAATCACAACCTGCACGATGTCATTACAATGCTTCTGGAAGACGGCGAACCTGTGCTGGAGTCCGAGTTTGTTGGGGTTCAAAACGTCGCCATCGCCTGAGTCATGGGCCTGAGTCGTGGGCAATGTTCCTGTCCTCAAACCCAGTGAAGTCATCACATTCTCATCAAACCCGGCTTCACCGAAGTCCGCCAGCGCGGATCACATAAGCAATTCCGCAATGCGGCGGGCCGCTGCACAACGGTTCCATTTCACCAGGGCCGGGATATCTCTCCAATCCTGCTGCGTCAAATTGTCCTGGTTTTCAATGTGTTAGAGCAGCTTTCCGCAATCAAGCGGGTCACTTCGTCACTCCACTTGATTGCGGGCTGCTCTAAGATACCGGTTTCGCGCTTGATGAGTTTCTCAAGCATCGATAGCCTAATCACCACGCTCAAACGGCAAGATTAAAGGGTAACGTCCCCTTTAATTCCCGGAGGCCACCATCCCCCCTGATTAAAAATCAAAGGGCAGCGTCCCCGTTAATCAAGGAAGAATATAACTGGCATGTCAAGATCTGCCCCCAAAAGGGGCGCGGTGGCGAGGAAGAGCAATCTCGTCATGGATATTCGTCCATGAGTGAACGCCATTCTTCGAGACGCCCGTAGATAAATTGAAATACCGATAATCGGCCGGGTTGTCCAACTCCGCGCTCATCAAGGCGGTGAGAAAGGCTTCTTAATATATTTGCATATTCTTCAGACTTGTTACTTTCTGCGATTTTTAAGTTATTATAATCAGCAAATACCTCAGCGCTTTCCTCATTATTTTTTTCGTCATTCGAACGCAGGTTAAATGCAAGGGAATCAAATATGATGTATCTCTTTGCTTGATCGTCATCCTTCGGATAATTCAAAGTAAAGAGATAACCGCATAATTCTTTAGCTTTTATAACACCTCTGCCTATTTTGTGATAAATATCGTCGTCGTCAATTCCGATGGCAATTAGCAAAAAACTAGCCTCAAGCCATATTGGATTATAAAACTTCTCACTTTTTTCTATTGCTACTATTGCTGCCAACTGGGCAAATTGACGGAACAGATATTCAATCTGCCGAGGGGTCAGGCTGAATATTTTTGCCGTTGATCCAAGCCTAAATAAGAGAGGATTTAGTCTTTCCGGTTTAATGCCGTACTTGACCCCTTGGGGAGTTTTCGTGTCGAAATAGTCATTCGCAAGTTGCTGAACAAATCCGTTATTGTCCAAATTAGCGACTGGGGAAAGTTGAACTTCATTTGTTACGAACCGGCGATAGTAGTTATCAAAATCCAGATCGCCATATAATTGTTTTGCTGAATTTTTCAGTTGATCTCTATCAACAGCCAGCACGAAGCAAAGGCCTTCTATAGAAAATATGTGCTTGATGGCTTCAAGAAATTTTACAGCGTAATCTGGACGAACCCGGTCAAGTTCATCGACCAGAATGACTAAAGGCTTTTTATCCAATCCTTTCACATATTCTGAAAGTTCATCTTTTAATTTCTTGTATGCATTCAATTTAAATTGATAGTTTTTGTATAACTCCTTTCCAACCTCCTGAAGGTCGCCATCTTTCAGGTCTTTTTCAACACCCTTGATCGTTTCATAAACGTCGATTCCTGTCGCCTGTTCGAGAAATTTATTACCAGCCAACGCCGCAGCGCCCAACACTCCATGAAGAGCATTCTTCGCTTTTTTCGCCCCTGTTCCTATTTTAATATGCTCAAGCAGGCTGGACGTTATTGGAATGATTGGGTCTTCATCAAAATCAGTTTCCCAGGCATTAAGATAGATAACCTGAAACCCCTGTCCGGATAAATCATGTTCCCACATTTTCAAAAAGGAAGTTTTTCCGCTTCCAAACTTCGCATTCAGACTTAGGACATACGCACCGTCGGCGAATGGGTGAAATGCACTGATGGCTTTGGTAAGCCTGTCGGCAAAGGGTTTTCGGTCGAATTTATCATATGTTTCAAAGGTAAATTGCATTCTGAGGGCCCCCTTATCTCACAAAGTCCGACCGACTTTGTCATTCTAAGCGAAGCGAGGAATCTCCGTGTAACGAAAGGGATTCCTCGGTCGTTTCACCCCCTTGGAATGACACTTCTGAGTCGTGGAGAGGCTTATAACCCCCCTCACCTTCCCGTCGGCAGCTCATTGAATGGCACATCGCTGTCCACGCGCACATCGCCCGGGAGTTTCAGGACGCGTTCGGCGATGATGTTGCGCAGAATTTCATCCGTGCCGCCCGCGATGCGGATGCCGGGGGAGGACAGCCAGTCTTCTTCATAGGAGGCGCGGTAGGGGGAGATTGTCCGGTCACGGATGATGCCGCCCATATCCATCATTTCGATGGCGAAGGCCGACAGGTCCTGGCGGCGCGGCGCGCTGACCAGTTTGGCGATGGAATTTTCCGGTCCCGGTGTGGTGCCCTTGCTGAGCGCGGTCAGCGAACGGAAGCGGGTATATTTCAGGCCCTGGCTCTGCACATGCCAGTCGGCGATTTTTTCACGCACGGCGGCGTTGCGGATGGCGGGGCCGTCGCCCAATTCGGTGTCGCGCGCCAACTGGATCATTTCATCAATGCCGATGCCCGCGCCCATATTGCCGACGGCGGAGCGTTCATTCATCAATACGGTCAGCGCCACCTTCCAGCCATCGCCCACCGCGCCGACGCGCATTGAATCCGGAATGCGGACATTTTCAAGGAACACTTCGTTGAAATGGCTTTGCCCGGAAATCTGCCGGATGCGCTCCACGCGGATGCCCGGCGATTTCATATCGACGAGGAAAAACGACAGGCCCTTATGCTTGGGGACGGTGGGATCGGTGCGCACCACCAGAATGCCGAAATCGGAATAATGCGCGCCCGAGGTCCAGATTTTCTGGCCATTGATGATCCAATCGTTGCCGTCACGCTCCGCGCGGCTGCGCACGCCCGCCAGATCGGAACCCGCGCCCGGTTCGGAAAACAGCTGACACCAGATTTCCTCGCCATAGAGGGCGGGGCGGATATAACGCTCCCGCTGTTCGGGCGTGCCGTGCACCATCAGCATCGGCATCGCCATGCCGAGACCGATCAGAAACACATTGCCGGGCAGATTGTACTGCGATTCTTCCTGGCCATAGATGACGTTCTGCATCGACGTGCCGCCCATGCCGCCATATTCCTTGGGCCAGGTGATCGCCGCATAACCAGCCGCCGCCTTGACCTTTTGCCAGGCTTTGGATTCGGTCACGCCGACCCGCGTGCCGGGCGGTATGGACAGGGCGTTCGCCTCCAGCCAGCCGCGCACCTGGGCGCGGTACGCGGCTTCTTCCGGTGTATCTTCGAAGTCCACTATTTTACTCCGGGGGACTGATTGTAGGGAATGTCCTTGTCAACACGAATATCGCCTGGCAGGCCAAGTACGCGTTCGGCGATAATGTTCTTGAGGATTTCGTCGGTGCCGCCCGCGATGCGCATGGCGGGCGCCATCAGCCAGGAAGCCTGAAAGCCCGCATGGAAGGGCACCAGATCCCCCTCGTTAAGGATGCCGCCCATATCCATCAGTTCCATGGCGAAGGCGGAATAATCCTGGCCGCGCTGCGCGCTGACGGCCTTGCCGATGGAGTTTTCCGGTCCCGGCGTCTGCCCCTTGCTGAGCGCCGTGAGGCTGCGGAAGCGGGTATATTTCAGGCCCTGCCCCTGCACATACCAGTCCGCCAGCTTTTCGCGCACGGCGCTGTTTTTGATGGCGGGCTGCCCGTCGGGAAGAATGGTCTTGCGGGCCAGTTCGATCAGCTGATCGGTGCCCAGCTGGCCACCGCCGCCGCCAATGGCGAGGCGTTCATTCATCAATGTGGTCAGTGAAACTTTCCAGCCATCGCCGGGTGCGCCGAGGCGTTGTGAATCGGGTATGCGCACATTGGTGAAGAACACTTCGTTGAAATTCGCGCCGCCGGAAATCTGCTTGATCGGTTTGACTTCGACGCCGGGCGATTTCATGTCGAGAAAGAAAAAGGTCAGGCCCTTGTGCTTGGGCACGGTCGGATCGGAACGGGTGACGACAATGCCGAAGTCGCTGTAATGCGCGCCCGATGTCCAGATTTTCTGGCCATTGACAACCCAGTCATCACCATCTTTTTCCGCGCGCATGCGAATGCCCGCAAGGTCAGAGCCCGCCGCCGGTTCGGAAAACAACTGGCACCAGATTTCTTCGCCATACAAAGCCGGTTTGACATAACGCGCCATATGTTCGGGTTTGCCATGCGCCATAACGGTCGGAATGCACATGCCAAGGCCAATATCGAAAAAGCCGCCGGGAATATTATATTTGGCTTCTTCCTGCGAATAGATGACATTCTGAATGCCGGTGCCGCCCATGCCGCCAAATTCTTTCGGCCAGGTGATTTTGGCATAGCCTGCGGCGGCCTTTTTCGCCTGCCAGGCTTTGGCCACTTTCAGAGCCTCTTTTTCGTTCAGGCCTTCGCTGAACATGCCGCCGCCAACATTTTTTGGGGCATTTGCCGCCAGCCATTCCTGCACCTGTTTGCGGAATGCGGCTTCTTCCGGTGTGTCTTCGAAATCCATGATCGTCTTCTCCTATCCGGAATAATTAAGCGGCGTTACGCTTTTCAAGTTCGCTGACCAGTCTGTCTTTCCAGGACAGGTGGCTGCCCAGCGACAGGCTGAGCCATTTGGCGCGGCGATAGAACAGGTGGCAATCAAATTCCCAGGTGAAGCCCATGCCGCCATGCGTCTGGATGTTTTCCTTGGCGGCGTAATTGAACGCCTCGGTCGCGGCCACCCGCGATCCCGCAGCGGCGGCGGGCAGATCAGGCGCATTGGTCGACAGCGCCCAGGCGCCGTAATAGGCGTTGGAACGCGCCAGTTCGTTCTTGATATACATATCTGCCAGCTTGTGCTTGATCGCCTGGAACGAGGCGATGGGGCGGCCAAACGCATAGC
>DAIOWE010000115.1:0-8160 GCA_036758605.1 Pseudomonadota bacterium
TTCCCGGCCTGAAAATGACCGTGGTGCAGGCCGATGGCAATAATGTGCAGCCGGTACTAGTGGATGAACTGCGCATCGCCGTGGCGGAAACCTATGATGTGATTGTTCAGCCGGAAGAGGAAAAGCCCTTCACGATCTTTGCAGAATCCCTGGACCGCACCGGTTATGCGCGGGCAACGCTGGCCCCCAAAGCGGGCATGAGCGGGGAAATCCCGGCGCTGCGCCCGCGCCCGCAATTGAGCATGGCCGACATGGGCATGGAGATGGGGGGCATGGATATGGCCGGCATGGAGCATGGGGCGGCGGCTGGCGCGGATAAGGCGGGTAGAGAGGAAAAAACATCCATGCCGGGGATGGACCATGGCGCCATGGCTGGAATGGAGGGGATGGATCACAGCGCCATGCCTGGCATGGATATGGCGGCAATGGACATGCCCGGCATGCAAAGCGGGATTGCGCCCAAAGCCGCGAAGCCGGGCGGCAAGGTTCTGGTCTATGGCGATCTGAAAGCCATGCGGCCCTATGCGCAATATCGCGCGCCGGACCGCGAGATTGAAATGAAGCTGACCGGCAATATGCAGCGCTATTTCTGGTCTATTGATGGCGTGAAATTTTCCGATGCCGAACCGGTGCGGCTGAAATATGGCGAACGTGTTCGTTTCACCTTTGTCAATCAGACCATGATGAGCCACCCCATGCACCTGCATGGCATGTGGATGCAACTGGACACCGGCAAGAAGAAGTTCAACCCGCTAAAACATGTGGTTAATGTGCCGCCGGGACAAACCTTAAGCGTGGATGTCCCCGCCGACGCGATGGGCGAATGGGCGTTTCATTGCCATCTGCTCCTTCACATGGCTACAGGCATGATGCGCAAGGTGATCGTTGAAGGCCCGGTGGCCGCCAATGTGGAGACTGGACATGAATAGATATTGCGCGGCAATTTTTCTGATGTTCTGTACCCTGACAAGTCGCGTATCGGCGATGGAAGAGCATGAACCAAACTATATTTTCTTTCAGGCGGAGCAGTTTGAATATCGCAATCAGGAGGGCAGGGACAGTCTGAAATGGGATGCGCAGGGCTGGTATGGTGGCGACTATAATAAATTGTGGCTGAAAACCGAGGGCGAAAAGCCCGCCGGAGATAAAGTGGAAAAAGCCGAAATTCAGGCGCTGCTTTCGCATATGGTGACGGATTTTTTCGATGTGCAGGCGGGGCTGCGTTATGACCCGGAGCCAAACCCGCGGCGCTCTTATGCTGTGCTAGGCCTGCAGGGGCTGGCGCCCTATTATTTTGAGACGGATGCTGCGCTGTTTCTCAGCAATAAAGGCGATCTGTCGGCGCGATTCACCGCCGAATATGAGCTGCTGCTGACGCAAAAGCTGATTTTGCAGCCCGCGATGGAAATAAACCTGGCGGCGCAAGATGTTAAGGCGTTGGGCATAGGCGCCGGCGTCACCGATATCGAACTGGGCCTGCGCCTGCGATACGAAATACGGCGCGAATTCGCCCCCTATGTGGGCGTCAACTGGGAGCGCAAACTCGGCCAGACCGCCGACCTCGCGCGCCGTGATGGCGAAGACACCGAAATCCCTTCACTCGTCGCGGGGATCCGGCTCTGGTTTTAGTGCGCAATCCGCGTATTTGAAAATGGCAACACCTTTATCCGATCAGAGTGAAGCAATTGCTTCACTCTGATCGGATGCCGCTTCATGTATTATCCGTATTGGTGACGCGTGGCCACAAGCTAAAAGCCAGAACCCAAAGTCCAATCAGGTTGAAAAATGGAATCAGCGCCACAACTGACCAGAATGGCGACAGGCCGATGCGGCCAAGGATCCTGCCAACCGGATAAAGTATCAAGGCGGCCATGATCACGAACATCAGCCAGTGACCGAAGCCATACCCCGCCATCATATTATGCATCATCATGTTCTCCCATAAAGCCACGCCAATATGGCGGCAATCTATAGAGGCCTTGCGGCGCCTGGCGATTGCGCTCCGCCACCACTAAAGATCATCCAGACCAGATAGAGCGACATAATGCCGCCGCCAAAACAAAACACGGATATGTAAGCGTAAGCAAAGAAAATATAGGTGACGATCAGCACCGAAAAAACCAGCAAGCCAAAAATCCGGATATTTGAATGTGAAGACAGCAGCAGAGGTCCGATTACGAAGCTCACATAGAGCATATAAGTAGCCGGGCGCCCGATGATAAAATCAAACAATTCCTTGCTCCCATAACTGATGGCGCGCCCCAGGAATTTTGTCACCAGCCAGTTTTCGTGAACGAAGTAAGGAAAATATTGCGTCCCGCCAAGAATGCCACCGAGAATAGCGAGGATGACAAATAGCGGCCTGCGCCGGGCAGGCTCCAGAAAATACACCGAGAATGGCGTCCAAACGGGCCACGCCAGCCAGGAAAAAAACATATAGGCGAGTGAAAACTGCGCCACCATGTCCTGGTTTCCGGCAGACGTCCATACCGCCCCTTCCAATGCCTGCTGTAGGCCGAACAATACGGGGAGCGATGCAATCGGAATGTAGCGGCGATCTGTCTTATATGCGCGCTGGACCGCGGCCACGCCGGCGGGCAGCAGGATCGCGGCGGCGGTAAAACTCACTTCGGCCGAAAAACACATGGCTGACCTGGCTGTTGGGAGTAACCGGCGAGAGTTGACTTGCATACCCTACATGGGTATGTTGATCTGTAACCAGGGAATTTTTTCTTTTGGGGATAAAATGACTGTCACACTGGATACGCTAAGGGTGCTACCCCTGTTTTCGGATTTATCTCCGGAAGATGGCGCCCTTCTAGTCCGCAACAGCCGGATAATCAGCCGTAAGCGCGGACAGTTCCTGTTTGCGCATGGCGATAAAGTCACGCATTTTTATGTGATCTGCCGGGGCGCCATACAAGTTTTCCGGGAGACGCCGGGCGGGGAGGAAGTCACCAGTAATATTCTGATCGCCGGGGATAGTATCAACGCCGATGAAGTCATTGCCCGCCAGGCGGAGCATGCCATGAATGCGCGCGCTGTTGATGATTGTTCACTGCTCGAAATTCCCGTCGCCTGGATGCGGGAGCATCTAAATGATTTTGATCCTATGGCGAAAAAATTGCTGGCCAGTCTCGTGGACAGGCTGCATGAGGCGGAGGTGGAGGCAGAACATCATACGACGATGTCCGCCGCCCAGATAGTGGCCTGCTATTTGCAAAAACTTTGTGTGCTGTACAATTTTGATCCGCACGGGTTTGAACTGCCCTATAGCAAAACCCTGATCGCCAATCGCCTGCGGATGAAAAAGGAAACCTTTTCGCGCACGCTGCAAACTTTGCACAATCATGGAATTACGGTCACCGGCGCACATGTTTCCATTAAGGATATGCGAAAGACCGGTAACTTCGTCTGCGGCGAATGCTCGGTGGCGGAAGAATGCGCGACCCATCATGTGCTGCACGAAAGGCTGGGAAAAATCTCGGGCCGCGGACCCTGAATAAGTTCCGGGGCGTTTGGTTCCGGCACAATGCGTTTGATCGCTACGGTTTTTCTGCGGGAGCCGGTCTGATGCGGTGTTTGAGATGGATGCTTCGGCTGTTCGCTTCGCGGCCTATCGGAGCGGTGTTTTCAGCTTTGCTAACATTTGCTTAATGCGGTATCCATACGGCCTGCGCAAACATGACCTGCGATTATGACAGATAACCCGGCAAACGCTGAACTGGCAGGCATTGACGCCTACTGGCGGGCGGCCAATTATTTGTCTGTTGGGCAGATATATCTGCTTGATAATCCGTTACTGCGCCAGCCGCTGACGCTTGAACATATCAAGCCGCGCCTGTTGGGGCATTGGGGCACGGTGCCGGGATTGAATTTTATTTACGCGCACCTGAACCGGGTCATCCGGCGTCATGATCTCGACATGATTTATGTGACCGGGCCAGGGCATGGGGCGCCGGGAATTCTCGCCAATGTTTATCTGGAAGGAACTTACAGCGAGATCTATCCGGAAATCTCGCAGGATGTGGAAGGCCTGCGGCGGTTATTCCGGCAATTTTCGTTTCCCGGCGGCATTCCGAGCCATACCGCGCCCGAAACACCGGGTTCCATCCATGAGGGCGGGGAATTGGGCTATGCCCTGGCGCATGCCTATGGGGCGGCATTCGATAATCCCGATCTGATCGTGGCCTGTGTGGTGGGCGATGGCGAAGCCGAAACCGGACCGCTCGCCACGGCGTGGCATTCCAACAAATTTCTCAACCCGGCGCGCGACGGCGCAGTGCTGCCGATCCTGCATCTCAATGGTTATAAGATCGCCAATCCTACGGTGCTGGCCCGCATCCCGCAGGCGGAACTGGAAAGTCTGTTCATCGGCTATGGTTATACGCCTTATCTGGTGGAAGGCAGCGACCCGGCTTTGATGCACCGGGAAATGGCCATGATCATGGATAAGGTCTTTACACAGATCAAAAACATCCTGCATGACGCGCGGGTCAATGGCGCGCGGGAACGGCCGCGCTGGCCGATGATTATTCTTCGCACACCCAAGGGATGGACCGGCCCCAAGCTGGTGGATGGTTTGAAGTCCGAGGGAACCTGGCGCTCCCATCAGGTTCCAATCGCCGGCATGGCCGGCAGTCCGGAACATGTCGCGCAGCTTGAACAGTGGATGCAAAGCTATCGTCCGCAGGAACTGTTCGATGAGACTGGCCGCCTGCTGACAGCCCTTGCGGCATTGGCGCCACAGGGGACGCGGCGCATGGGCGCCAATCCAAACGCCAATGGCGGCCTGCTGCTGAAAAGCCTGAAGCTGCCGGATTTTCGTGCCTATGCGGTTGAGGTACGGACGCCGGGCGGGGCAGAAGCGGAGTCAACTCGCGTCATGGGCAGCTTTTTACGCGATGTGATGAAAGATAATCTTGCAACGCAGAACTTCCGCCTCTTTGGTCCCGATGAGACCGCATCGAATCGGCTTGGCGCGTTGTTCGAGGTAACCGATCGCGCCTGGATGGGCGAACGCAATGCCGATGATGATCATCTGGGGCCCGGCGGCCGCGTGATGGAAATATTAAGCGAGCATACCTGCCAGGGCTGGCTGGAAGGTTATCTGCTGACCGGGCGGCACGGGCTGTTTTCCACCTATGAAGCGTTTGTGCACATTGTCGGCTCGATGTTCAACCAGCACGCCAAATGGCTGAAGGTGAGCAGCGCCAGCATTCCCTGGCGGCGGCCGGTTGCATCGCTGAATTATCTGCTGACCTCGCATGTGTGGCGCCAGGACCATAATGGCTTCAGCCATCAGGATCCGGGCTTCATCGATCACGTGGTGAACAAATCCGCCGATGTGGTGCGGGTGTATTTTCCGCCCGATGCGAATACGCTGCTGTGGGTCACCGATCACTGCCTGCGCAGCCGTAATCTTGTGAATGTGATTGTCGCCGGAAAACAGCCGCAGCCGCAATGGCTGGATATGGAGGCGGCGATTTTACATTGTCAGGCGGGCGTCGGCATCTGGGAATGGGCCAGCACCGATCGCGATACGAGCCCGGATGTGGTGCTGGCCTGCTGCGGCGATGTGCCAACGCTGGAGATTTTGGCCGCTGTCGAAATTCTGCGCACCCATCTGCCGGAACTGAAAATCCGCGTCATCAATGTCATTGATCTGATGCGCCTGCAGCCGCCCGAGGAACACCCGAACGGCTTATCCGATACAGAGTTCGACATTCTGTTCACGACGGACAAGCCGGTCATCTTCGCCTATCACGGTTATCCCTGGCTGATCCATCGGCTGACCTACCGGCGCACCAATCATGGCAATCTGCATGTGCGCGGCTACAAGGAGGAAGGCACAACGACAACCCCGTTCGACATGGCGGTGCGCAACGATCTTGACCGCTATCATCTGGTTGAGGATGTGATTGACCGTGTGCCGGGGCTGGGCTACCGGGCGGCCTATCTGCGCCAGCTGGCTGGTGAAAAACTGATCCAGCATAAGGCCTATATCGCGCGCCATGGCGATGACATGCCGGAAGTGCGCGACTGGAAATGGACGCGCTGAGATGCTGGAAATAACCGCGTGAAAATCCTGACGATCAATGCCGGCAGCTCTTCTGTCCGCTTCGAAGTCTTTGACATTACCGGTGGCGCGCCGCGCTCGCTGGGGCGGGCAACCGCGGCGGCGGGGGATCCGGCGGCATTGTTCGCTCCTTTGGCGGCGCAAGCCGGTCTTGAGCCAGCGCAACTAACCGCCATCGCGCATCGCTGGGTGCATGGCGGACCGCGGGTGCGCGCGGCGGCGCTGATCAGCGCGCAGGTGGAGGCGGCGCTTGCGGAAGCCGCGCCGCTCGCGCCACTGCACGCGCCAGCCAACCTTGCATGGCTGGCGCATTGCCGAACTGTCATGGACCCAAATGTGCGGCAGGTCGTGGTGCCTGACACGGCCTATTTTGCTGGTTTGCCGGATATGGCCGCCAGTTACGCCTTGCCGCGCGAGATGTCCGCCCGGCATCATCTTCGCCGCTACGGCTTTCATGGGTTGGCGCATCAGTCCATGGTCACGCAATGGTTGGCCGGGCGCGGAGAAGACATTGGCGAGGCAAAAGTGATTTCATTGCAATTGGGCGCGGGATGCTCCGTTACTGCAAGCCGTGATGGCGCGCCCATTGATACCTCGATGGGGTTCACGCCGCTTGAAGGCCTGGTTATGGCCACCCGCTCGGGCGATATCGATGCCGGCCTATTGCTCTATCTGCAACAGAAAGCGGGCATGGATGCAGCACAGATCGAGATGGTTTTGAATCAGCACTCTGGACTGCTCGGCCTGTCGGGCATCAGTAGTGATATGCGGGTTCTGCTAGCCTCAGACGCGCCCGAAGCGCAGAGCGCCATTGCGTTCTATTGCTACCGCGCGAAAAAATATATTGGCGCCTATCTTGCAGCGCTCGGCGGTGCGGACGCGGTGCTGTTTGGCGGCGGCGTTGGCGAGAATAGCCATGAAATTCGTGTACGGATTATTTCAGGAATGGAATGGTGCGGTCTCAAACTCGATATGGCTGCCAACCAGTCACCTGAAAAGCAGGGTGGGTGTATCAGCACCGCTGACAGCAAGATTGAAATCGCCGTCATCCGCGTTGACGAAGCGCACATCATGGCGCAGGCCGCCGCTGATCTGCTGACTTCCGCGTAGAGCAAGATGACATTACACTGAATCGATTTGGGATTCCCAAACCAGTATGTTGGACGTAAGGCTCCTGTTCTTGCCGCCATACTCCCCCTGATCTTAACTCAGCGAACAGGGGCTTCGCCACCCTTCGCCTGTCTTTCCACGCCAGCACACTACTACACCCAAGGCGTTGTTGCGCCGCCCCTACTACTGCCGTTTCTAATCATCCTCGACAAAAGGGGGGCTTGTCCAGCCGCTCCAACAGACGGGGACGACAGTGGCGATTTCTCATCGGCAATCGGAGGCGGTTACACGCGGCGCGCGCATGTTGCGCACCGCGCTTGGCCCGGCGATTGCCGGGTTTCTGGAAGACCCGCAAACCGTCGAGGTGATGCTCAACCCGGACGGGCGGCTCTGGATTGACCGGCTGTCTGAAGGCTTGTCCGATACGGGCGAGCGCCTATCACCGGCCGATGGTGAGCGCATCATCCGCCTCGTCGCTCATCATGTTGGGGCCGAGGTCCATGCTGGCGCGCCGCGCGTCTCGGCGGAACTGCCCGGGACGGGAGAACGGTTCGAGGGGCTTCTGCCGCCGGTCGTGACCGCGCCCGCCTTTGCGATCCGCAAGCCCGCCATCGCGGTGTTCACGCTTGATGACTATGTAGCGTCCAAAATTATGACGGCTGGCCAGGCCGCGGTGCTGCGGGCGGCCGTGGCGTCGCGCCGCAACATCCTCATCGCCGGCGGCACCTCCACCGGCAAGACCACGCTCACCAATGCGCTGCTGGCCGAGGTCGCCAGGACCGCCGACCGCGTCGTGCTGATCGAGGATACGCGCGAGCTGCAATGCACAGCAGCAAATCTCGTGGCGCTGCGCACCAGGGACGGCGTCGCCTCGCTGTCCGATCTTGTCCGATCCTCATTGCGCCTCCGCCCCGATCGCATTCCCATCGGCGAGGTGCGCGGCGCCGAGGCGCTCGACCTCATCAAAGCCT
>DAIOWE010000116.1:0-8126 GCA_036758605.1 Pseudomonadota bacterium
ATGCCGGTGACCATTGTGGTGTCGATGCTGTCGCTGCTGTATCTGCCGGTTTATTTTCTGCTGCTTACCCCCGATTATGGCAGCGTCTCTTTTGGACAGGTTACGTTTCTGGCTTTCTATCAGGGCATACTTGCTTCCATTGTATCGCTATTGCTGTTTTCCGTTGCCGTGCAAAAACTTGGCCCGCAGCGCGCAACCCTTGGCAACGCCACGGTGCCAATTTTCGCGGCAATGCTCGCGGTACCCGTCCTGAACGAACTGCCCTCACTCATTCAGTGGCTGGGCATCACACTGGTGGTGGGCAGCGTTATTCTTGCCGCACGCATGCAGGAGGCGGTGCCTGTTACGGAAAAATAGCTTCCTGCATAAGACCCGCCGTTTCCTCAAAGCCCAGCATCAAATTCATGTTCTGCACGGCCTGACCACTGGCCCCCTTGACCAGATTATCGATGACGCTGACAATGATGGCCCAGCCCGGCCGGCGGTCCGCCACCACGCCAATCAGCGCATGGTTGGTGCCGCGCACATGCCGGGTTGCGGGAACTTCGCCCATCGGCAGTACGCGGACAAAGGGTTCATCGCCGCCATAACGGCCTGTCAGCGCCGCATGAATATCTTCCGCCGTTTTACCGGCGCTCAGTTCGACATAAATCGTCGATAGAATACCTCTGTTCATGGGCACGAGATGCGGCGTGAAGCTGGCGATAACCGGTGCGCCCGCCGCCAGGCTTAATTCCTGATCCAGCTCGGACATATGCCGGTGATTGCCGACGCCATAGGCATGGATCGCCTCGCTGACTTCTGCAAACAGGCTGCCTTCCTTCGGCGCGCGGCCGGCCCCACTGACGCCTGATTTAGAATCGATGATGATCGTGTCTGTCGTAATCAGTCTTTGCGTTACCAGTGGCAAAAGCGGCAATAATGCACTGGTTGGATAACAGCCAGGACACGCAACCAATCGGGCCGCCGCAATCTGCTTGCGGTAAAATTCCGTCAGGCCAAATACGGCTTCATCCTGCAAATCCACCGCGCGATGCGCATGACCATACCATTTCTCATAGGCCGCAAGATCGCGCAGCCTAAAATCCGCAGACAGATCAATAATTTTCTTGTTGCGCGGAATGGCTGCAATCACTTCCTGCGTCGTACCGTGCGGCAGCCCGCAAAAAATCAGATCATACTGATCCCATTGCAACTGATCGATCGTCACCAACGCCGGAAGCCCAAGCCCTGCAAGGTGGGGAAACACACTGCCATATTGCTCGCCTGCCTTGCGATCTGCGGTTAACGCGGCAATGCGCACATTCGGATGGCGCGACAGCAAACGCACCAGTTCCGCGCCCGTATACCCGCTGGCCCCAAGAATGGCGATATTGGCAAGGTTTTTCACTGAAACTTCCTCCACTCGAAAAATGCGCAAAGAAAAAGGGGACGCCCGCCGGACATCCCCTTTCCAAACAGAAAGTCGCGCGCCGGTTAGCGCTTCGAGAACTGGAAGCTGCGTCGGGCCTTGGCATGGCCATATTTCTTGCGCTCGACCACACGGCTGTCGCGCGTCAGGAACCCGCTCAGTTTCAGTACGGGGCGAAGCTCCGGTTCATAATATGTCAGTGCCTTGGAAATACCATGGCGCACCGCACCCGCCTGCCCCGACAATCCGCCGCCTTTAACAGTGCAGATTACATCAAACTGCCCTACCCGCCTGGACACTTCAAACGGCTGGCGCAAAATCATCTGCAACACCGGGCGTGCGAAATAGGTCGCCAGTTCGCGGCCATTGATGGAAAAACGCCCGCTGCCCGGCTTGATCCATACCCGTGCGATGGCGTTCTTGCGTTTGCCCGTTGCATAGGAACGGCCCAGACTGTCTATTTTGGGCTCCACCCTCACGGCGTCTCCGGTAACCGGTGCTCCTGTATCGCGCTGAACCGCTTCCTGCTCGGTACGGCGCTGCCGGTTAACCAATGCGTCCTTCAGATCGCCAAGTCCTGTTCTATCTTGCGCCATTCTCAGCCGATCCTCGTATTCTTGCGGTTTAGCGATTTGAAATCCACATTGATGGGCGATTGCGCCGCATGCGGATGATCCGTACCCGCATAAATCCGCATATTGCTCAATTGCTGACGGCCCAGCGGGCCCTGCGGCAGCATGCGCTGCACCGCCTTGGACAGTACGCGTTCGGGATGCGCGCCCCTAAGCGTTGCGCCAGCCTTGCGTTCCTTGATGCCGCCAGGATGCCCGGTGTGCCAATAAAAGGTTTTGTCCGCCAGCTTGTTGCCCGTCAGACGTACCTTTTCCGCATTAATGACGATGACATTGTCGCCACAATCCATATGCGGGGTAAACGTAACCTTATGCTTGCCACGCAACCGCATGGCGATAAAGCTCGCCAGCCGACCCAGCACCGCGCCTTCGGCGTCAATGACCAGCCATTTCTTTTCGATTTCCGACGCTTTCGCCGAATAGGTTCTCATACGCTTTCTCCAAATCCATTGCCCTCTCCGATGAGGGCCGGAATTGGGCGCAGTATGCGTAGATTTTATCGTAAGTCAACAAGCGAAATGATAATAAAATTATTTAAAAACAAACACTTATATTTGGGGTATTATATTACCTCGCCTGCCTTCGCCTTTTCCCGGCATTATTTGCGAAAAACGAGAAATACGATTTGCCTAAAAAATAGGCCATTCACCATATTTCAACTAATCGCCTTTACCAATGGCTGTATGGGTGAGCTTTTTTAATGGAAAAAAACAGTTCGCTACAACCAGAATTTATGGGGAAGCAGCATGTCAACTCATTCTTTAACTCAGCTTTGGCACAACATTTCAATCATGAAAAAGATTCCGGCTCTGGTATGTGCTGCGGTACTGGTCGCCGTGCTCAGCGCCGTTATCGTCGCTGATAACACTAGCCGTGAATCACTTGACCAAGCAGCAGAAGACAAGCTTTCTGCACTAACCGATTCCCGCGCTCAGGTGCTTGCAGATTATCTGGACAGTATCCGCAAAGACATGGAGTTTCAGGCGGCTAACCCGCTGGTTGCCCAGGCCCTGACCGAATATACCGCCGCCTGGCGCGCTACAGGCGGCACCCCGATGGAAACATTTCAAAAACTGTACATCCATGACAATCCCAATCCGCCTGGACAAAAAGACAATCTTGATTTTGCGCCAGACGGTTCTGCCTATAGCGGTGTGCATGCGAAATATCACCCCTGGTTTCGCACGTTCCTGCGCAAGCGCGGCTATTATGACATTTTCCTGTTCGATGCCGAAGGCAACATTGTCTACACAGTCTACAAGGAGCTGGATTTCGCCACCAATGTGATGAATGGCAAATGGAAAGATACTGATATCGGAAATGTTTTCCGTGGTGCAACCGCCAGCGCAAAAACCATTGAGGATGGCGTGACCTTTGCCGACTTTAAACCCTACGCGCCCAGCGCTGACGCGCCAGCCGGCTTCATAGCCGCGCCCGTATTTGATCAGGATGGAAAAAGAATTGGCGCTATCGCCTTCCAGATGCCGATTGCCAATATCAACCGCATTATGCAAAGTACTGCAGGCATGGGCGAAACCGGCGAAAATTTTATCGCCGGGTCAGATTTCCTGATGCGCAGCGATTCCCGCTTCAGCAAGGACAGCACCATTCTGAAACGCAAAATCGAAACCACCCAGGTTAAAGCTGCACTTTCTGGTCAATCTGGTGTTATGAACAGCACTGATCATGATGGCACCAAAGTCCAGGCAGCTTATCGGTCGGTTGATTTCATGGGGGCCCGCTTTGCTGTTGTCGCTGAAATCAGCACTGATGAAGTGGATGCCCCTGCACTGTCCATGCGCAACACAATTATCGGTTATGGCGCCGCCACGCTGGTGGTGGTCGTCCTGATTGGATGGTTGGTGGCGCGCGGCATTGCCAATCCCATCGCGCGTATGGCCTCCGGCATGACGCGACTTGCGAACGGCGACACCACCATCGAGATTGAAGGCGTGGCCCGTAAGGATGAAATTGGCGCCATGGCTAGTGCCATGGCTGTGTTTAAGGAAAACGCCGCCAAGGCTGCAAGCCTCGCACAGGCAGAAGCGATGGCCGCCGCCGAACAGGCCCGTCAGGCAGAGCGTGGCAAGCGCATTGAGCAACTAACAGTCAACTTCCGTGATAATGTGCGCAGTGTGCTTGATCAGGTCAGCCATGGCGTGAGCCAAATGCTGAAAGTTGCTGAGGGCATGTGCGCCTCTACTTTCACAACACAGGAAAAGGCGACAGCAGCAGCGCAAGCCTCTGAGGAAGCCTCCAGCAATGTGAGCACGGTTGCGTCCGCGACGGAGGAACTATCCTCTTCGATTACGGAAATCGCCCAGCACATAGCCGTCTCAGCGCAAACATCCGCCACGGCGATTGAGCAGGCCGGACAAACCTCGGCAACCGTGGAGGCGCTTTCCGCTATGGCGGAAAAGATCGGCGATGTCGTTAATATGATCCGCGGCGTGGCGGAACAGACAAATCTGCTGGCGCTGAACGCCACGATCGAGGCGGCACGCGCAGGTGACGCCGGTAAAGGCTTTGCAGTTGTGGCTTCAGAAGTAAAAAATCTGGCAAATCAAACCGCCAAGGCGACGGAAGAAATCGCGCAACAGATCGGTGCAATGCAAGCCGAAACCGCGCACACCACAACCGCTATTCACGAAATCACCGGTATCATTAACTCTATCAACACGGCGGTGACAACTGTTGCTGCAGCGGTTGAGGAACAGGATGCCGCGACCCGGGAAATATCCTCCAATGCGCAAAACGTATCGCAAGGCACCCAGGATGCGTCCAGAAACATCGGCCTGGTAACCGAAGCCGCCACCCAAACCGCAGCGGCCGCAGATCAGACCATCAGTTCAGTGAAATCTCTCGCTGAACAATCCAAACAACTACGCGGCAATATCGAGAAGTTTCTCGACGAACTGGCCGCCGCTTGACTGTAACTTCGCTGTGTCGTGGGGGCTATTTACCCCCACGCGCGGCTGCAAAGGCCGGTCGGCCAAGACACCGGCCAAGCCATGCCCCTACATTGGGATAGGGCGCCAGATCGAATTTGGCCATTTGCAGCCAGGCCAACACCGCCGCCACATTCAGATCAGCAATGGAAAAGCTGGACCCCAGCAGATAATCCTTGCCGGCAAGCGCACCATCCAGCACCTTTAGCGCCGCGCCGAGCTTGGCATTCGCCGCCGCCACTTCGGAATCCGGTGTGGCAGGGTTCATCCGCTTCATCAGCAATGTCAGCGCGGGGCCTTCCGCCTCAGTCACGGCCCAGAAGCTCCATTGCAGCGCCCGGCCTTCATCGGCAATATTCTTCGGCTGCAAGTCGCCGCCATATTTCTTCGACAGATACAGATTGATGGCCAGCGATTCACACAGCACCACCCCGTCATCTTCAATGGCTGGAATATGCCCATTCGGGTTGATTTTCAGAAAATCCGGCTCCCGTGAGCCGCCCGTATTGGTAATTGGCACATTTTTGTAATCAATGCCCAGCTCTTTTGCCAGCCATAGGACACGCAGCGCGCGTGATTGAGGAATCCCGTAAATTGTAAGTCCCATTGTTCTCTCCCTGCGTTATGGACAATCCGTCACCAGACGCCCTATTATACCAGCGGCCCTATGCCCTGACCTGTCATCCTGAGCGAAGCGAAGGATCTCCCTGAAATGGATGGGGATTCTTCGCTTCGCTCAGAATGACAATGAGTCTGTTCATCAGGCCGTTGGTATTATTCAACCCTGACATTTGATCAGAAATCCGCTCCGGACACAATGGACAGCCTGCCCCAATGGAAAATGAAAATTATAGCGACGAAGATATCGCCAATATCCTGAAGGCCACCAAAAACATTGCCGTTGTGGGGGGCAGCCCGGAACGCAACCGGCCCAGCTATAGCGTCATGCAGTTTCTGCAAAAACGCGGCTTTCGCATTGTGCCAGTAAACCCGCGCGCCACCGGCGAAACCATTCTGGGTGAGAAGGTTTATGCCAGCCTGGCGGACATTCCCTTCCCCATCGACATGGTGGATATTTTTCGCACCTCTGACGCGGCGGGACAAATCAGCGACGAGGCCATTGCAATCAAGGCCAAATGCGTATGGATGCAATTGGGCGTTCGCAACCCCGCCGCCGCCGCCCGCGCCCGCGCCGCCGGACTACAGGTCATCATGGACCGTTGCAGCAAAATCGAATATGGACGCCTGTCCGGCCAGATCGGCTTTATGGGCGTGGACACTGGCATCATCAATAATTCACGCCGCCGCCGCGTATAAAGGGAGTTCATAATGCGCACTTACGGATTTGACACTTTATCCATTCACGCCGGCGCCGCCCCCGACCCAACCACTGGCGCGCGCATAACCCCGATTTATCAGACCGCATCCTATGTGTTTGACGATGTCGATCACGCCGCTGCGCTGTTCAACCTCCAGGAATTCGGGAATATCTATTCGCGCATCACCAACCCGACCAATGCGGTGCTGGAGGCGCGCATCGCGGCGCTGGAAGGCGGCAGCGCCGCACTTGCGGTGGCGTCCGGCCATGCCGCGCAGTTCATCGTGTTCCATACATTGATGGAAAATGGCGATGAATTCGTGGCGGCGAACAAGCTTTATGGCGGCTCCATGAACCAGTTTTCGCACGCCTTCGCCAAAATGGGCTGGCATGTGAAATGGGCCGAAGCCACCGAGCCGGAAAGTTTCCGTCGCGCTATCACGCCAAAGACCAAGGCCATATTTATCGAAAGTCTGGCCAATCCCGGCGGCGTCGTGATGGACATTGCGGCCATCGCCAAAATCGCCAACGACGCCGATATTCCGCTGATCGTGGACAATACAATGGCAACGCCCTATCTGTGCCAACCACTTGCGCATGGCGCGGATATTATCGTGCATTCCGCCACCAAATTCCTGGGCGGCCATGGCAATTCACTTGGCGGGCTGATCGTCGATGGCGGCAAGTTCAACTGGTCGAACGGAAAATACCCAAGTCTGTCTGAACCCAGCCCCAGCTATCATGGCATGAAGCTGCATGAAACTTTCGGCAATCTGGGTTTTGCCATCGCCTGCCGGGTGCTGGGCCTGCGCGATCTTGGCCCGGCACTGGCGCCGATGAATGCGTTTTTGATCCTGACCGGCATCGAAACACTGGCCCTGCGCATGCAACGCCATTGCGAAAATGCGGTTACCGTTGCCACATATCTGCAAGCGCACAAGCAGGTCGAATGGGTGTCCTATGCCGGATTGTCCGACAGCCCCTTTAACGGTCTGGCGCAGCGTTACCTTCCCAAAGGCGCTGGCGCGGTGTTTACGTTTGGCGTCAAGGGCGGCTATGACGCGGGTGTCAAACTGGTCAGCGAAGTAAAGCTGTTCAGCCATCTTGCCAATATCGGCGACACCCGCAGCCTGATCATTCATCCATCATCAACAACGCATCGCCAGCTTGACCAGGCCGCCGCCATAAAAGCAGGCGCGGGGCCCGACGTGGTGCGCCTGTCCGTTGGCATAGAGGATGTGCAGGATATTATTGCGGATCTGGATCAGGCGCTGGCAAAGCTGTAGCGCATATTACAAACACATAGATGCAAACGCTTCGTCATTGCGAGGAGCGTTTGCTTACCTGCCAAGCAGGGTAAAGTTGGCGCTGGATTGCCCCAGCGAAGCTTTCCTTAGATCCGCCATCAGAATGTCCGCCCCTGCCACAGAATAATGCACCGGATCCCAATAATTTGTGTCCGTCGTCGTGAACGGGCTTTCAATCATAAAGTCTGCGGCAATGGTATTGGGGGTTTGCGCGGCGATCGCGCCAATACGCTTTTTGCATTCTGCCCATTCCATGGCGCTTTGACTGCCGGGCACGGACTGCCGCGCAAAATGATATGGGGCCAGAAATAACAGTTTGCGTGTTTGCGCAGGCAGCCGGGATAACATCTCACGCATCATTGGCAATGCAGGAAAATTCAAAGTAGCCGGATCAAGCCCTGCATCGGCTTTGGCTTCCGCCGCACCATTATTACGCGAGATTTCAAGCGCCGCCCGCACTTTGGCCAGATCATAGGCCGCCGGATCGGGCAGAAAATTGGTATATCCGTC
>DAIOWE010000117.1:0-7761 GCA_036758605.1 Pseudomonadota bacterium
CGCGAAATTCTGATCCTGCGCATCGGCTGGCTGTGCCAGGCGGAATATGAATGGGCGCAGCATGCGGTCATCGGCAAGGCGTGCGGGTTGAGCGACGAGGAAATCGCCCGCATCAAGCTGGGCGCCGACGCACCGGGCTGGAGCGAGCATGACGCGGCTCTGATCCGCGCGACGGATGAGCTGCACAAGGATGCCTGCATTTCCGACGCCACCTGGAACGGGCTGGCCAAAACCTATAACACCCAGCAGTTGATGGATGTCGTGTTCACCGTCGGCCAGTATAATCTGGTGTCGATGGCGCTGAATTCGTTTGGCGTGCAACTGGATGAAGGCCTTAAGGGCTTTTAGCCATGCGCTTGCAGGGCAAGAAAGCCATTGTCGTTGGCGCCGGGCAAACGCCGGGGGAAACTATCGGCAATGGCCGCGCAACGGCCATCCTGTTCGCCCGTGAGGGCGCGCAGGTCATGTGCGTGGACAAGCGCCTGCAATCGGCGCAGGACACGGTGGATATGATCGTGCAGGAAGGCGGTAACGCCTTCGCCTACGAGGCCGACATCACCAGCGAGGTGGCGAATATCGCGCTGGTAAAGGCGGCGATCGAAAAAATGGGCCGCATCGATATTCTGCACAATAATGTCGGCATCGGTTTTGGCGACGCGCAGCCGCATAAATTATCCGAAGACGCCTATGATCAGATCATGCTGGTTAATCTCAAATCCATGTGGCTGACCTGTAAACATGTGATTCCGGTGATGCGTGAACAGAAATCCGGATCCATCGTCAATATTTCATCTGCGGCGGCGGTGTCGTCGGGCGGGATCACGGCTTATGAAATTTCCAAGGCGGGGGTGAACAAGCTGACCCAATCCATCGCCATGACCAACGCCAAATATGGCGTGCGCTGCAATGTGATCATGCCGGGCCTGATGGATACGCCAATGGCGATCGAAGGCAATGTCCAGGCGCGCGGCATTTCGCGTGAAGAGGTGCGCGCCATGCGCGACCGTATTGTGCCATTGCGGGGCAAGATGGGCACCGGCTGGGATGTGGCCTATGGTGCACTATATCTGGCGTCGGACGAAGCCAATTTCGTCACCGGCGCGGTGCTGCCCATCGATGGCGGACATGCGGCGAAAGTCGGATAACCAATAACAATAACCGGAGGGAACAGCATGAAAGACGTAAAAGGAAAAGTGGCCTTCGTGACAGGCGCGGCCAGTGGCATGGGGCTTGGCATGGCGCGCGCCTTTGCGGAAGCGGGCATGAAGGTGATGCTGGCCGATATTGAAGCCGGGCCATTGCAGCGTGAGACGGATGCGCTCAAGGCGAAAGGCTATGACGTTGCCTGTGTGCAGCTTGATGTCACCAAAATGGCGGATGTGCATGCGGCGGCGAAAAAGACTGTGGACACATTCGGCAAGGTTCACGTGCTGTGCAACAATGCGGGCATCGGCGTCTTCGGCAAAAGCGAAACTGCCAATATCAAGAACTGGGAATGGGTGGTGGATGTCAATCTGTGGGGTGTTGTATATGGCTTGCAGGCGTTTGTGCCGCTGATCCTCTCGCATGGCGAAGGCGGCCATGTGGTCAGCACGTCCTCTATGGCGGGCATGGTCGGCTTAAGCGGCGCGGGGCCGTACAACGCCACCAAGTTTGCGGTAGTCGGCATCATGGAAACCATGATGGCGGAAAATCGCAAGAGCAATCTTGGCATCTCGGTATTGTGCCCCGGCGCGGTGGCGACCAATATTTCCACCTCCACCCGCAACCGGCAGGATGATTATGGCGGTGCAGCCCCGCCAAGCGCAAAAGAACGCATCGCCGACGTGCTGGCGCAGGGCCTGCATCCCGATATTGTCGGCAAGCAGGTGCTGGAAGCCATCATCGACAATCAGCCCTATATTTTCACCGATCCAACCATGCGCAAGATGATTGAATCGCGGCACAGGCGTTTGATGGCGGGTTATGACTGGGCCGATAAATGCAAGGCGCTGGCGGGCCAGAAACAGGCCGGCGGCATACCGGGCGGCATTCTGAAGGAATAGCAACTGGCTTGACCTGCCGCCGCCATTAGGCAAAGCTGCAACCATAATAATTGCGGGGCGCGCAAAAAGCCCCGCTTCACATCAGCACAGGGAGGCGTCTGCGCCAGCGGGCGGTAAGATCATCATGAAAGACGTAAAGGGAAAAGTCGCGTTCATCACCGGCGCCGCCAGCGGCATGGGCCTGGGCATGGCGCGTGCGTTCGCGGCGGCGGGCATGAAGGTGATGATCGCCGATATTGAGGCGGAACCCGCCAAACGTGCGGCGGACGAGTTGACCGGCAAAGGCTATGAAGCGGCCTGGCTACAGGTTGACGTGACCAAGCTGGACGCCATGCATGCCGCCGCCAAACAGACGGTGGACACTTTCGGTAAAGTGCACATTATCAGCAATAATGCCGGCATTGGCGTGTTCGGCATGAGCGAAACCTGCGACATGCGCAACTGGCATTGGGTGGTGGATGTTAATCTGTGGGGCGTGGTGCATGGGCTACAGGCCTTTGTGCCGCTGATTCAGGCCCAGGGCGAAGGCGGCCATGTGTCCAGCACGGCGTCAATGGCGGGCATGGCGGGCCTGCGCGGCGCGGGGCCATACAATGCGACAAAATTTGCAGTGGTCGGCATTATGGAAACCTTCGCGGCGGAACATCGCAAGACCGGCATCAGCGCATCGGTGCTGTGCCCGGGTCTGGTGGCCACCAATATCGCCTCATCCACCCGCAACCGGCAGGAAGAATATGGCGGCGCGTCAAAGCCAAGCGACAAGGGGATCTCGGCCACCGAACTGGCCAAGGGGCTCGACCCCGACGCGGTAGGCCGTCAGGTGCTGGAAGCCATTCAGGAAGATCAGTTCTATATCTTCACCGATCCCAGCCTGCGTCACATCATCGAGACCCGCTGCAAGCGCATTCTGCAGGGTTATGACTGGGCCGCGAACTGCAAGGCGCTGAAAGGCGAAAAACAGGCCGGCGCTCTGCCCGGCGGCCTGCTCACGAAATAAGCTTGAAACTTCACAATAAGCGGGGCGCGAAAGCCCCGCCTCACTTCAGCCAAGGGAGACGTCTGCACCAGCAGGCGGCAAAATCACTATGAAAGACGTAAAAGGAAAAGTAGCCTTTATCACCGGCGGCGCCAGCGGCATGGGCCTGGGCATGGCCCGGTCATTCGCCGCAGCCGGCATGAAGGTGATGATCGGCGATATTGAATTGGCCCCCGCACAGCGCGCGGTGGACGAACTGAAAGCCAAGGGGCTGGAGGCAGCCTGCGTGCAGGTTGATGTCACCAAGCTGGAATCGGTGCAGAACGCCGCCAAGAAAACCGTGGATACATTCGGCAAGGTGCATGTGATCAGCAACAATGCCGGCGTGGCGGTCGGCGGCTATAGCGAAACCTGCAGCATCCGCAACTGGAACTGGGTGGTGGATGTCAATCTGTGGGGCGTTGTTTATGGCTTGCAGGCGTTTGTGCCGCTGATCCTCTCGCACGGCGAAGGCGGGCATGTGATCAGCACCGCATCCATGGCGGGCATGGTTGGCCTGCGCGGCGCGGGTCCTTACAACGCCACCAAATTCGCCGTGGTCGGCATTATGGAAACCTTCGCCGCAGACCACCGCAAGGATAATATCGGCGCGTCGGTTTTGTGCCCCGGCGTGGTTGCCACCAATATCGGCAATTCGGCGCGTAACCGGCCCGAAGAATATGGCGGTGTCGTGGCGCCCAACCCCCGCGACCGCACGGCGGAAATGCTGGCTCAGGGTCTTAATCCCGATATTGTCGGCGATCTGGTGCTGGAAGCCATGCAGGCGGATCAGCTTTACATCTTCACCGATCCGGGCCTGAAACATCTGATCGAAACGCGCTGCAAGCGCCTGACAGATGCCTATGACTGGGCGGCAAACTGCAAGTCGCTGAAAGGCGTGAAGCAATCGGGTCTGCTGCCGGGTTAGGCTATCCCTACACATGCGAGCAGTCACCCCGGATTTATTCCGGGGGGCGGCGTAAATTGGCTCAGGCATTTCATTCCTGAAATGCACGAACCCAGGATTAAATGATACCAGCGGCCTGATGAACAGACCCGTTGTCATTCTGAGCGGAGCGAAGAATCCCCACGATACGGAGCGAGATTCTTCGCTTCGCTCAGAATGACAGGATCAGGAATGACAGGATTAGGCATCGGGCCGTTGGTATAAAAATTCCGTTCACAGATCATTACAGTAAGGGGAACTCTCATGAAAGTTGGCTTTATCGGTCTTGGCAATATGGGTGGCCCCATGTGCCGCAATATCATCAAGGGCGGACATGACGTCATTGTGCTGGACCTGAACCCCGCGGCGGTTAAAACCTGCACCGATCTGGGCGCAAAGGCGGGAACATCGCCAAAGGATGTGGCGTCACAGGTTGATGTGGTGATGACCTCGCTGCCGATGCCAAAGGATGTGGAGGCGGTGGCGCTGGGGCCCAACGGCATTATCGAAGGCATTCGTCAGGGTACGGTCTATATTGATCTGTCCACCAATTCGCCTACCATGATCCGCAAGATCGCGGGCGTACTGGCCCCCAAGGGCGTCGTCACCCTGGATGCGCCGGTATCGGGCGGCGCGATCGGCGCGGAGAAAAAAACCATCGCCATTATGGTGGGTGGCGACAAGGCGGCCTATGACCGCTGTATGCCGGTGTTTGAAAGTTTCGGGCAGAGCATTTCATTTCTGGGCGCGCTTGGCAGTGGCGCCATTGCCAAGATCGTCAATAATATGCTGGCCTTCAGCAATATGGCGGCGGCCGCCGAAGGACTGATGCTGGGCGCGGCGGCGGGTATCGATCCCGAAGCCTTGAACGAGGTGATCCGCAACAGTTCCGGCAATAGCATGGCCTATCGCGGCGTGGCGCATAAAACCCTGAACGGCGACTGGTCGGCCACTTTCACCATTGATCTGGCCTATAAGGATTTGCATCTGGCGCTGGAGCTGGGCGATGAACTGGGCATTCCATTACCACAGGGTGCGCAGACCCATAATCTGATGCGCATGGCGCGCGGCATGGGCTTTGGCGGCGATGACGCGACGGCCATCATGCGCGTATATGAAACAACGCTGGGACGTGAAATACGCAAGAAAAATAAATAACGGGGTACACAGGTGAACCATAATAAAGGACCGGAGAAAACCGGTCTGATCCCGGCGGACTTGCCGGTGGTGTATCGCACCGGCTATATACATTACGTTGTTGGCATTCTGACGGTTGTGTATATTTTCAATTTCATGGACCGGCAGATATTGTCGATCCTGATGCAGCCGATAAAGCTGGAGATGCAGCTTAGCGATACACAGCTTGGCTTTTTGTCCGGCGTGGCGTTTGCGCTGTTTTATGCGACCCTGGGCATTCCCATTGCGCGGCTTGCGGATCAATATTCGCGGGTTAATCTGATCACTATCTGCTTGAGCATCTGGAGCTTCATGACCGCGCTGTCGGGCATGGCCACAAATTTTGCTCAGTTGCTGGCGGCGCGCATTGGCGTGGGTATTGGCGAAGCGGGCGGCGGGCCGTCGTCGCATTCGCTGATTGCCGATTATGTGAAGGTCGAGAACCGTTCCACGGCGCTGGGCGTGTTTGCGCTGGGTGTGCCGATTGGCCTGATGGTGGGTTTTCAGGTGGGCGGCTGGCTGGAACAGAATTATGGCTGGCGAGTGGCGTTTCTGGCGGCGGGCGTTCCTGGCCTGCTGCTGGCGATCCTATTCCGGCTGACAGTGCACGAGCCCAAACGCGGCCATTCGCAAAGCGAAGCACAGATTGTTCATGCCGATCAGCCATCCATAAAACAGGTATCGAGGCATATGCGCGGCATCAGCACGTTTCGCATGTTATGTCTTGCCTGCGCCTTGCATGCGTTTGCGGGTTACGGGCTTATTCAATGGCTGCCCAGTTTTCTTTCGCGCAGCCACCACATGACCAGCGGCGATATCGGTTTCTGGCTGGCGGTTACGATCGGCGCTGGCGGTGCGCTGGGTTCTGCGGGCGGCGGATATCTGGCTGACCGTTTCGCAAAAAAAGATCTGCGTTGGCAATTATGGCTGCCGGGAGTGGGCGGGTTTCTGGGCGCGCCGCTTGCATTTGGCATTCTTCTTCCGGCCAGTACCGATACGGTCATGTTTTTTGTGTTTCTGCACTCTATTGCAGTCAATGCCTATCTGGGGCCGTCCTTTGCGGTTACGCAAACCCTGTCGCCGGTGCGCATGCGCGCGCTGGCCAGCGCGTTGCTGCTGTTCATGATCAATATTATCGGTCTTGGACTTGGGCCGCAGATAGTGGGCATACTGAGCGATCAGCTTGCTTTTGCCTATGGGCAGGAATCATTACGCTACGCCATTCTGATTGGCTGCATGGTTTATATAGGCGCGGCTTTGTTCTTTGCACTGGCGGCAAGGGCCGCGCGTGAGGATTACCGTCAGGCCGCCGTGCTGGCAGGGCATTAAAGACTTACGGCTAATTGGTACATTGTGGATTGGGGGTGGGGTGCAGCGCGAGAACCTGAAACAGGCGATAGAACAATAAGGGGGGAACATGTCCAGCATTGACGAAGATGGCGCGGCCGCAGCGGCACTGACGCCTGTCCATGAACCGGCCGCACATTTCAGCAAACCCTATATCCGCTATGTCATTGGCATGCTGACAATGGTCTATGCGGTTAATCTTATCGACCGGCAAATCCTGTCGATCCTGATGCAGCCGATCAAGCAGGAGATGCAGCTTTCCGACACCGCGTTGGGATTTTTGTCCGGCATCGCCTTTGCGCTGTTCTATGCCACTTTGGGGGTGCCCATCGCGCGGCTGGCGGATCGAAGTTCGCGGGTCAATATTATTTCCATCAGCGTGGCGCTCTGGAGCTTTATGACCGCGCTTTGCGGGCTGGCGCAGAATTTCTGGCAATTGCTGGCGGCGCGCATTCTGGTAGGTGTCGGCGAAGCAGGCAGCGGGCCGTCGTCGCATTCGCTGATTGCGGATTATGTGCCGCTGGAAACGCGCAGTTCGGCGCTGGCGATTTATTCACTGGGCATTCCCATTGGCATTATGGTGGGTTTTTCGGTTGGCGGCTGGCTGGAGCAATTATATGGCTGGCGTATTGCGTTCATGGCCGTGGGCGTACCGGGGCTTTTGCTGGCGATTATTGTACGACTGACATTGCGCGAACCGCCGCGCGGCCATGCCGACCAGGCTACGCCAAACGGCTACGCCGTGGCGAGTGGCAGAGCGGGCGCCGTAAAAGCTGAACAGCCGCCCCTGCGCGAAGTGGCGCAGACCATGTGGAAACGAAAGTCCTTCCGGCATTTAGTCACTGCGATCGGTATCCAGGCGATTGCCGGATATGGCGTTCTGATCTGGGTGCCAAGCTTTCTTCATCGCAGCTATCACATGACCAGTGGCGAGGTCGGCACGGCGCTGGCCGTCATCCTGGGCATTGGCGGCATCATTGGCACAGCGGCGGGTGGTTATCTGGCGGATCATCTGGCAAAGCGCAATATACGCTGGCAACTATGGATCCCGGCGATTGGCGGCTTGATTGCCGTGCCGTTCAGTTTCGGGATTTATCTTTCCAGCTCATCATATGAAACGCTGGCCTGGTTTGCCATACCGATTATCTTTGCCAATCTGTATCATGGCCCGGTTTTCGCCATGGCGCAGGCGCTGGCGCCGCTTAAAATGCGCGCCATGGCCGCGGCGATCC
>DAIOWE010000118.1:0-7692 GCA_036758605.1 Pseudomonadota bacterium
CCATGGTGACGGCGGGCGTGTTTCTGGTGGCGCGCTGTTCGCCGCTGTTTGAATTTGCGCCCGATGCGCTGGCCTTTGTCACGGTGATTGGCGCAACGACGGCATTCTTTGCAGCGACCATCGGCCTGGTGCAGAACGATATCAAGCGGGTGATCGCCTATTCCACCTGTTCACAGCTTGGCTATATGTTTTTCGCCGCCGGTGTGTCGGCCTATAATGTGGCGATCTTCCATCTGTTCACGCATGCGTTTTTCAAGGCGCTGTTGTTCCTGGGGGCGGGTTCCGTTATTCACGCCATGTCCGATGAACAGGATATGCGCAAAATGGGGGGCATCTATAAACTTATTCCCGCAACCTGGGTTTTGATGCTGATCGGCACACTGGCGTTGACGGGCTTTCCCCTGACGGCCGGCTATTTCTCCAAGGATGCGGTGATCGAGGCCGCCTATGCGGCAGGCACGGGCGTTGGGCAATATGCGTTTGCGATGGGCGTTGTCGCGGCGCTGATGACGGCGTTTTATTCCTGGCGTCTGATTTTCATGACTTTCCACGGCCCTTCCCGCGCCGATCATCATACGCTGGAGCATGTGCATGAAAGCCCGGCCGTGATGGTCGTGCCGCTGGTGCTGCTGGCGGGTGGCGCGCTGTTTGCAGGGCTGGCGTTTGCGGGGCCGTTCATCGGCGAACATTCGGGCGCCTTCTGGGGCAAGGCGCTGTTCGTAATGCCGGACAAGCATATTCTGGAAGCCATGCACCATGTGCCCATCTGGGTGAAGTGGTCGCCGGTGGTGGTTGGCTTTGCCGGTCTGTTGCTGGCCTGGCATATGTATATCCGCAACCCGGAGGCACCCGCGCGTCTGGCGCAGACCCATTATCCGCTGTACCAGTTCCTGCTCAACAAATGGTATTTTGATGAGCTGTACGATCTGATCTTTGTGCGCCCGGCAATGGCCATTGGCCGCTTTTTATGGATACGTGGTGACGGCGGCGTGATTGACCGCTTTGGCCCCGATGGCATTGCCGCCAGTGTGCAGATGCTGACACGCCGCGCCGCGCAACTGCAAAGCGGCTATCTGTATCATTACGCCTTCGCGATGCTGATCGGCCTGTCAGCGATCACAACCTGGTACATATTCAGCGGGGGGACGCATTAATGAGCGATTGGCCGATATTATCGCTCGTCACCTTCCTGCCGGCGGTCGGGGCGTTATTCATCCTGCTGGTGCGCGGCGAAGAAGAAATGGTGGCGCACAATGCCCGCATGGTGGCGCTGTGGACGACGCTGTTTACGTTCGCGCTGTCGCTATTGTTATGGACCGGTTTTGAGAACAGCACGGCGGCCTATCAGTTTGTCGAAAAGCATGACTGGCTGGGCGGTAACATCAATTATCATATGGGCATAGACGGCATTTCCATGCCGTTCATTATTCTGACCACCTTCCTGATGCCGCTATGCATTCTTGCGTCATGGGAATCCATTACCGTCCGGGTAAAGGATTACATGATCGCGTTTCTGATTCTGGAAACGCTGATGATCGGCGTATTCAGTTCACTGGACCTGATCTTGTTCTATCTGTTCTTTGAAGGCGGTTTGATTCCGATGTTCCTGATCATCGGCGTATGGGGGGGCAAGCGCCGCGTTTATGCGTCGTTCAAATTCTTCCTCTACACGCTGGCGGGTTCGGTGCTGATGCTGCTGGCGATCATGGCCATGTACTGGTCGGCGGGCACGACCGACATCACCGCCCTGATGGCGCATCGCTTTGACCCTTCCATGCAGACCTGGCTGTGGCTGGCCTTCTTTGCGTCTTTTGCGGTGAAGGTGCCGATGTGGCCGGTGCATACCTGGTTGCCGGACGCGCATGTCGAGGCGCCCACCGCAGGTTCGGTCATTCTGGCGGGCATATTGCTGAAGATGGGTGGCTATGGGTTTTTGCGTTTCTCGCTGCCGATGTTCCCGGTGGCGTCCGATATGTTCACACCGCTGATGTTTGGCCTCAGCCTTGTCGCCATTGTCTACACCTCGCTGGTGGCGCTGGTGCAAAAGGACATGAAAAAGCTCATCGCCTATAGTTCGGTCGCGCATATGGGGTTTGTGACTATCGGCATGTTCGCCATGAACCAGCAGGGCGTGCAGGGCGCGATGGTGCAGATGATCAGCCACGGCCTGGTGTCGGGCGCGCTGTTTCTGTGCGTCGGGGTGATCTATGACCGTATTCATACGCGCGAGATTGACGCCTATGGCGGGCTGGTCGAACGCATGCCGGTCTATGCCTTTACCTTCATGCTGTTCACCATGGCGACGATTGGGCTGCCCGGAACCAGCGGGTTTGTCGGTGAATTTCTGATCCTGGTTGGCGCCTATCAGGCCAACACATGGGTGGCGTTTGTGGCGGCGACGGGCGTGGTGCTGGCGGCGGCCTATTCGCTGTGGCTGTATCGCCGGGTGGTGTTTGGCGAACTGACCAGGGACAATCTGAAAACCATTCTGGACATGAACCGGCGCGAGGTTTTGATTTTTGCGCCGCTTATCGTTGCGACCCTGTGGTTTGGGGTGTACCCGATGCCGCTGCTGGACGCGACGGCTGTCACCGTTGAAAATCTGATCGGGCATTATCAGGCGTCACTTGCCAGCTATGGCTTAGGTGATGCTGTAGCCCATGCTGCGCACTAATTTAGGAACTGTCTGAACATGACCCCTGGCGCTTTCGTCCCACCTGATTTGCTTCCTGCCCTGCCGGAAATTGTGATGGCCTTGGGTGCGATGGCGCTGTTGATGCTGGGCGTGTTTCGCGGGCAGACGCAATCGCGGTTGGTGACGCAGGGAGCCTTGCTGGTCATACTGCTGACGGCGATGCTGGTGATGTTGCAGGGTGGCGACCGTGTTGAAACCTTTTCGGGCGGCTTTGTGACCGATGCATTTTCACGTTACGCCAAGCTCCTGATTCTTTTGGGCTCCGGCGTCATGCTGGTCATGGCGCAGGGCTATCTGAAACACGAACATATGGATCGCTTTGAATTTCCCGTGTTGGTGCTGCTGGCGACGCTGGGCATGATGATGATGGTGTCGGCGGGGGATCTGATATCGCTCTATATGGGGCTGGAACTGCAAAGCCTGTCGCTTTATGTGCTGGCGGCGTTCAAGCGCGATTCCCAGCGTGCGACCGAGGCGGGCCTGAAATATTTTGTGCTGGGCGCGCTGGCGTCGGGCATGCTGCTGTATGGCGCATCGCTGATTTACGGTTTCACGGGCACGGTGAATTTCGTCAAGCTCGCGGCGCTGTTCGGGGATGATCATGTGCAGGCGGGACTTGGGCTGATTTTCGGTCTGGTGTTCCTGACGGCAGGGCTTGCGTTCAAGATTTCCGCAGTGCCGTTCCATATGTGGACGCCCGATGTCTATGAAGGCGCGCCCACGCCTGTTACCGCCCTGCTGGCGTCCGCGCCCAAGGTGGCGGCGATGGCGCTGTTCGTGCGGGTCATGGCGCAACCGCTGCTCGGCATGGTGGATCAGTGGCAGCAGATTATCGTTTTCATCTCCATTGCCTCCATGGTGCTGGGCGCGATTGCCGCCATCGGCCAGAACAATATCAAACGCCTGATGGCCTATAGCTCCATCGGCCATATGGGCTTTGCGCTGGTTGGGCTGGCGGCGGGCACCGAAGAAGGCGTGCAGGGGGTGCTGATTTATATGGCGATCTATATCGCCATGAATTTCGGTGTGTTCGGCATCATCCTGGCGATGCGCGACAGGGCAGGCCAGTTGGAAGCCATCACGGATCTGGCGGGCCTTGGGCGCACCAATCCGATGCTGGCGCTGGCGCTGGCGCTGCTGATGTTTTCGCTGGCGGGGATTCCGCCGCTGGCCGGGTTCTTTGCCAAATTCTATGTGTTCTTGGCGGCGGTGCATGCGGGCCTGTACCCGCTGGCGATTATTGGCGTATTGGCCAGCGTGATTGGGGCCTATTATTATCTGCGTATTATCAAGGTCATGTATTTTGACGAACCGGCCGAGACGCAGGACTGGCCGATGAATATGCCGTTGCGGCTTGTTGTTGCAGGGTCCAGCCTGTTCAGCCTGTTTTTCTTTGCCTATCCCATGCCGTTCCTGACGGGCGCCGCCAGGGCCGCATCTGTCCTGTTCAAATAGTGGCGGCGGCCATGTCGCCCCGCATGCCTCCGGGCTATGAAATCGCTATTTTCGACACGATTGACAGCACCATGGACGAAGCCCGCAGGCGGGCGGCCGGGGGCGTCTCCGGCCCGCTATGGATTGTGGCGGCAAGCCAGACCAAAGGCCGTGGGCGGCGCAGCAGGGCCTGGGAATCGGGCGCTGGCAATCTGCTCTGCACCTTGCTGTTGAACCCCGGTATGGCCCCCGCCGAGGCGGCGAAACTGTCGTTTCTGGCGGCGCTGTGCGTGGGTGAAACGCTCGGCCATTTTCTCGGCAGTTCGTTACGTATCCGGTATAAGTGGCCGAATGATGTGCTGTTGGACAATCGCAAGGCGGCGGGCATTTTGCTGGAATCGGCGTCGGACGCGCAGGGTGGCGTCTCCTGGCTGTCCATTGGCATCGGCATAAACCTGGCCTACTACCCGGAAGGTGCGGCCTGGCCCGCTACCAGCCTGGTTGCCGTCGGCGTGGATGCGCCCAGCCCCCATGCGGTACTGGAGGTTCTGGCCGCCCGTTTCGCGGACTGGCTGACCCGTTGGCGCAACGAAGGTTTTACGCCCGTCAAGGCCGCCTGGCTGGCCCGCGCCGCGCGCATGGGCGAGGCCATCGAGGTGCGACTCGACAAAGAGACCCTTCCCGGGATATTCACCGCACTGGATGATAGCGGCGCGCTGGTTCTGACCCTTGCAGACGGGACCGTGCGCCTGATTTCAGCCGGGGATGTGTTTTTCCCCGAAAATTGAGTTATACGCATGTTATTGGCCATAGATGTGGGAAACACCAATACGGTATTCGCCGTGCTGCAAGGCATGGAGATATTGGGTGAATGGCGCAGCGCCACCGATGGGGTACGCACCGCCGATGAATATATGGTCTGGCTCAGCCAGTTGATGCAGCTTAAAGGCATTTCACCCGAGCAGATTGACGGCACCATTATCTCGACCGTTGTACCGCAGGCGCTGTTCGATATCCGCACTTTGTGCCGCAAATATTTTAATGGCGAGCCGCTGGTGGTGGGCGAGGAAGGCGTGGATATCGGCCTGAAGGTCAATATCACCCGGCCTGAACAGGCGGGCGCCGACCGGCTGGTCAATGCGATAGCGGCGCACAGTGCCTATCCGGGCAATCTGATCATTATTGATTTCGGCACCGCCACCACTTTCGATATCGTCTCTGAAAATGGTGATTTTGAAGGCGGCATCATTACGCCGGGGGTAAATCTATCCTTGTCTGCGCTGCATGATGCAGCGGCGAAATTGCCGCATATTGCCGTGCGCCGCCCGGACCGGGTGATCGGCAAGGACACGGAAACCGCCATGCTGTCTGGCATTTACTGGGGATATATTGGTTTGATCGAAGGATTGGTGGCGCGCATCAAGGAAGAATTTGGCGCGCCGATGATGGTGGTTTCCACCGGCGGGCTGGGCCATTTACTGCGTCACGGCACACCGGTGATTGAGCATTTCGATGCGGATCTGACCATCAAGGGGCTGGCCGAGATTTATTATCGCAATCGTCCCGGAAAGCGCACGGCGAGGGTGGGCGTTTGAGCGACGGGCTGTATTTCTTATCCCTGGGTGGTGCGGGCGAGATTGGGATGAACCTCAATCTCTATGGTTATGGTCCCAAGGGCAAACAGAAATGGATTATTGTCGACATGGGCGTCACCTTCGGGGATGACACCGTGCCGGGCATTGATCTGATCATGGCCGATCCGGATTTCATCATGGAACGGCGCGAAGATCTGTTGGGCATCGTTTTGACCCATGCGCATGAAGATCATCTGGGTGCGGTCGGGCATTTGTGGCCGGATTTGCGCTGTCCGATTTATGCGACACCGTTCACCGCCAATATGCTGCGCTCCAAACTGGAAGAAGCGGGCATTGTGCGCGACGCCAAAGTGACCATCGTGCCGCTGGAAGGGCGTCTGCAACTTGGCCCGTTCGATATCACCTATGTCACGCTGACCCATTCGATTCCCGAACCAAATGCGCTGGCGATCCGCACGCCGCTGGGCAATATTCTGCACACAGGTGACTGGAAGATTGATCCCGATCCGCTGCTGGGCGAACCCACCGATATTGCGGGCCTCACAGCCTTTGGCGATGAAGGCGTGCTGGCCATGGTGTGTGATAGCACCAATGTGTTCTCGCCCGGCCGCGCGGGTTCAGAGGCGGCGGTAAAGTCCAGCCTGTCCACATTGCTCAGCGGCATGAAGGGCCGGGTGGCGGTGACGGCGTTTGCGTCCAATGTGGCGCGGGTGGACACCATCGGCAAGGTGGCGGCCCAGCATGGGCGTCAGATCGTGCTGGTCGGCCGTTCCATGCACAAGGTGGTGGGGGCGGCGCGCGAGGCGGGCTATCTGAAGGATTTTCCCCCCGTGCTGCGCGAAGAAGAAGCCGCCGCCCTGCATCCTGATAATGTGCTGTATATCTGCACCGGCAGTCAGGGCGAGGCGCGCGCAGCACTTTCGCGCATCGCCTATGGCGATCATCCGCGCATCGTCCTTGGTTCCGGCGATACGGTGATTTTTTCATCGCGCATCATTCCGGGTAACGAACGTTCGATCTTCCGTTTACAGAATAGATTGGCGGAACGCGGCGTTTCGGTGATCACCGAAAAAGATCATTTCGTGCATGTGTCCGGGCATCCGTGCCGCGACGAACTGGCGGATATGTACCGCTGGGTGCGCCCTGAAATTTCGGTGCCGGTGCATGGTGAAATCCGGCATATGATGGAACATGTCAAGCTGGCGCAGGACATTCAGATACCGCAAACCATTCTGGCGCCGAATGGCAATCTGGTGCAGCTTGCCCCAGGCAAGGCCCGTATTGTCGAGGAAGTCTATACAGGCCGCCTGTATCTGGACGGCGATGTGCTGACCCCGGTGGACGATGGCCAGGTGGATGAACGCCTGAAACTTTCCAGCGCCGGTCATCTTGGGGTTATGCTGGTGGTGGAACAGGACGGCAAACTGGCGGCGCCGCCGCGCATAACCGCATTTGGCCTGCCGACCGAAGACGGACAGTTGATCAATCTGCGCGGGGCCGTGGCGGAGGCCGTGGAAAAAGCCGTAGGCAAACTGCGCGGGAAACAGGCCCGCGATGATGATCTGGTGAAAGAGGCCGCCCTGCGCGCCGCGCGCCGCGCAGTCAGGGATTCAATTGGTAAAAAGCCCGTGACCCAGGTTGAGGTGGTGCGGATATAATGTCTTTCTGTTATGGGTTGTTACTCAACGTCGTCATTGCGAGCGAAGCGTGGCAATCCAGAGTCTCACGCAAAGGCCTGTGTTTGTGACTCTGGATTGCCACGTCGCTGCGCTCCTCGCAATGACGAATGTGTTTTGCGATTCATTGCATTTTGCAAAGACTCGACGATTAAAGACGGAGGCAAAAAATGATCGGTAAACTGAACCATGTCGCCATCGCGGTGCCGGACGCCGAAGCTGCGGGCAAAATCTACCGGGATACGCTGGGCGCAAAAGTCACCGGCAAGGTCGCGCAACCCGATCATGGCGT
>DAIOWE010000119.1:0-7589 GCA_036758605.1 Pseudomonadota bacterium
CATACATGCCTTCCTGTTCCTGCAGGCCGGAATGGCTGTGATACCAGTAGGTGCCCGCCTGCTTGATTTTGAAATTATAAGTAAAGGTCTCGCCCGGTTTGATACCGGAAAAGCTGATGCCGGGCACGCCATCTTGCGTGAACGGCAGCAAAATTCCGTGCCAGTGCAAGGACGTATCTGTGTCCATTTTGTTGGTGACGTTGATGGTCACGTCCTCGCCCTCGGTAAAGCGCAGGGTGGGGCCGGGAATTTGCCCATTGATGGCCATGGTCAGGCGCTGCCCCCTGTTATAGCCCGCGCGCATTTCATCAATGGTCAGGTCATAGGTTGCGGCGAATACGCCGGAGCCTGTGATCAGTGTAATCAGTGTAAAGAGTGTTGCAAGCCCAAACCAGTATTTACGCATGATCATCCCCCTCATTTGGCAAAATCGATGCGGCCCAACATGCCGGACTCATAATGCCCCGGCATGTTGCAGGCGAATTCAATTTCCATGGCTTTGGTGAATTTCCACACCATTCCCCTGGTCTCGCCAGGCGCCAGCATGACGGTGTTGGGATCATCATGGCGCATCGGCATATCCTTGCTCTTTTTGGTATCACCCATATCCATTTTTGAATGGTCCATGCCGCTCATGTCCATCTTGGAATGGTCCATCTTCATTTTCTCCGGGTCAATGCCCGTTGGGGTGAGCATGCCCATCTCCATCATCTCCACCATTTCCTTGCGGTGCTCCGCATGTTCGGCCAGGGTGTCGATGCTGAATTCGTGCAGAAATTCGCCGCTGTTCTTCAGCACAAAGCGAACGGTTTCGCCCGCCTTCACCGAAATCGCATCCGGTTCATAATAATTATCAGCCAAATTGACTTCGATGGTGCGGGTGGCGGACGCGGGTTTGCCCGGCTCGCCAAATGGGTAATCGTGACCGGCGGAGGCAAACGCCGGAGCGGGAAGGCCGGAAATGGCGGCGCCAATAAGCGCAGCCAGGGGGAAAAAGATCGGATTCATGGTTTATCCTTTGCATTATGTATGGCGCTGCGCGCGCGGGGGCGCGTCAGTTGGGCCGGGAAGACTGGAAGAGTTTAGCGGCGCGTGCGGATCAGGCGCGGCGCGGTGGATGAAAAGGCGGCTCGCCCCGATTCGTGGCCGCACTGCGCGCCAATAAGGGCGCAACACATTCTGTCACGCGCAACCGTATTTGAAGCGGGGGCTGCTCCTGCACAATAACCGGCACACAGGCCAGCATGCAGCAGCCCCCGCCGTTTTTTGCGTCATTTTGCGATTGATCCGGTGGTTGATGATGGGACGCTGCGGGATGGGCGTGAGCCGCATCTGTTTTCGCATGGTTTATATGCGCCGCAGCCGGAGACGGCCCCGTCAGGGCGCTCACTATCAGCGAAACGCTAAAGGCGATAATAATGCCTAACGACCACCGCACGGTATAATAGCCTCCTGACGGCTTTGAAATAACGCCTTTTTTACATCTAATGGAAGAAGGCGCTGGTTGCAAGGGCGTGGTGGCATGCGCTTCCCGATAATATCAAAAATGAGTTACACTGACGCGCGGCAGGCGGAGAATATTGGCGGCTTGATTTGGATCAACGACCGGCATCGATTAAAATGTAATTATGCGCTGTGCTTACTGTCAGCCGGGAGAGTTTTCATGAACCGCATAGCATTTCCCCGCGCCAGCCGCATTCTTCTGGCCCTGTTCTTCGTTGTGGGCTTGTCGGCTTGCGATATCAACGCCGTGCCGCGCTATGATGAGGACACAAAAGCGGCCTGGAGCGAAGTGCTGAACCAGTATCAGCGGCGCGCCGATCTGGTGCCAAACCTGGTCGAGACGGTAGCGGGCTATGCGCGCCAGGAAAAAGAAACCCTGACTGCGGTGGTGGAGGCGCGCAGCAAAGCGACGCAGATGCAGTTGCCGCCGGATATTCTGAATAATCCCGAGGCGTTCAAGCAGTTTCAGCAGAACCAGGCGGCCCTTGGCGGCGCCCTGGCGCGCCTGCTGCTGGTGGTGGAAAAATATCCTGATCTGAAATCAAACCAGAATTTTTTAGCGTTGCAGTCGCAACTCGAAGGCACGGAAAACCGCATTAGCGTTGCCCGCCGCGATTACATTCTTAGCGTGCAGAAATATAACACCGAGCTGCGCACCATTCCCGGCCGATGGGTCGCAGGCGTGCTCTATCCGGATGCCGGGGTCAAGCAGACCTTCGACATCGCCGAACAGGCGAAAGAGGCTCCGAAGGTCAAGTTCTGATGGCGCGTTGCATGCGTTATCCGGTATCAGCCGCACGGGCTATTTGCAGCCTGGCGCTGCTGCTCTGTGTCATTCATGTTGTGGCGGGCTGTCCCGCCATTGCCGCGGAACCCAAATTTCCCCCGCTTACAGGCCGGGTGGTTGACGATGCCGCGCTGCTTTCAGCGCCTGTGCGTGAGCGCATCACGGGCTGGCTTGCGGAATTCGAACGCGCCTCAAAGCGCCAGCTTGTCGTGGTGACAGTAAATGACCTGCAAGGCTACCCGATTGAGGATTTCGGCTACCGCCTGGGCCGCGCCTGGGGCATTGGCGAAAAGGATAAGAATACCGGCGCCATTCTGCTTGTCGCGCCCAAAGAGCGCGCGGTGCGCATTGAAGCGGGCTATGGCCTTGAGGGGGAACTGACCGACGCCATCAGCCGCGCCATCATCGATCAAAATATCTTGCCTGCGTTCAAGCAGGGCAATTATGAGCAGGGGATCGTGAACGGAACCGCCGCCATATTGAAAGTGCTGGGCTGGAATGGCGCTACGCCCGGCGCCATGATCGCCGCGCCAGGAGGCAAGCAAGAGCTTTCACCTCTATCATTGCTGATCTTCATCATTCTGTTTTTCGTTTTTCGTTTTGGCCGGCACGGTATTTTTACCGGGCGGCGCGGGCATGGCGTATGGGGCGCGCGTTCACGGGGCGGCTTTTCCGGGAGAGGCGGATCGTTTGGCGGCGGCGGCGCCTCGGGGCGGTGGTGAGCGATATGCGTGAGCTGTCCCTTGAAGAACGCAACCGTATCGAAGCAGCGGTCACCGCAGCAGAAACCCGCACCAGTGCGGAATTCGCCGTGGCCGTGGCGCGGGCAAGCGATGAATAGGCGCTATTCCCGTTACTGTGGGCGGCCCTGCTGGCGCTAGTGACCGGCGGCGGCATCGCCATCGCAGCGCCAATGACGAGCGTGGGCATGAGCTTTACTCTTCAGGCGGGCGCATTCATTGCCGCAGGCCTGCTGCTGCATCTTCAGTTTTTGCGGCCTCGTCTGGCGCCGCCTTCACTGCAGCGGGAATATGCCGCACGGCAGGCAAAGCTGCAATTCGCCAGCCTCGTCAATGAGCGGACCAGCAGTGATGTTGGCCTGCTGTTATTCGTATCCCTTGCCGAGCGGCATGTTGAGATTCTGGTGGATAACGGCATTGCCGTGCACATTCCGCAATCGGCGTTTCAGAAGATTATTGATAGGTTTATCCAGCAAGTTCACCATGGGAAAATCGCCGAAGGCTTCATTACGGCAATCGAGAGCTGCACCCTGGTTCTTGAGCAGCGTTTTCCAGCCCGTCCGGGTGAGCCGAACGAAATCCCCGACACGATCATGGAAATTTAATCAAAAATTCTTTCTGCGATTGATTTGCATCAAATGGGTTGCTGCGGCTATTGCGATATTTTAACCCCCATGGGGTAATTTTACGAACGCGGTTTAATTGCCCTGTTGGCTTTAATGGTCCACATACAGATGCAGGGGCAACGGAGATGACGCATGACGCAACATTTATCAGTGACGCCAGTTCCGCCATTCAGGATGATGTCCGCAGAAGTTCCAGAAGGTCTGCGTCTTTCGCAGCGGCGGCAGCGCACAAACTCCTGACGAATTTCTTCGGCAGGCTGATCACCACCGGGCGGCTTACCATTATTGATCCCTGGGGATTTGCGCATCATTTTGGGCCTGCTGAAACACCACACGCAACCCTCAGAATAAGTACGCCTGCCGCCCTCTACAGGATATTGTTGCGTCCGGATTTCCATGTGGGTGAAGCCTATATGGATGGCACCCTCATCATTGAGGAAGGCGGGCTGCGCGAGCTGTTACACATATGCTCGTCGGATCAGGATGCGCTGAATGGCCGCCCCCTCACCCTGGCCTTTAACAGGATCGGCCGCGCCATGCGCAAGCTGCATCAGTTCAATCCGCAAAGCCGGTCGCGGGCCAATGTCGCGCATCATTATGATTTATCGGCAAACCTGTATGATCTGTTTCTGGATGCGGACCGGCAATATTCCTGCGCTTATTTTGCCGATGGTGATGAAACCCTGGAAGAGGCGCAGCATAAGAAAAAGCAGCTGATCGCATCGAAGCTTCTGCTCAAACCGGGCCAGCGCGTACTTGACATCGGCTGCGGGTGGGGCGGGCTTGCGTTGCATCTGGCGCAGAGCGCAGGCGCGGATGTGACGGGAATTACCCTGTCGGAGGAACAGCTGAAGGTTGCGCGCGAGCGGGCGGCCGCCGCGCCATCACCGGGCCGCGCGCAGTTCGCGCTGCGCGATTACCGCGATGAAAACGGCAAATATGACCGGCTGGTGTCGGTCGGCATGTTCGAGCATGTCGGGGTCAACCACTATCAGGATTTTTTTGCAAAATGCCGCGATCTGATGCAGCCCGATGGCGTCGGGCTGTTGCACGCCATCGGTCGCATGGAGCCGCCCGAGAGCACCAATGCCTGGATAAGGAAATATATTTTCCCAGGAGGCTATTGCCCGGCCCTGTCGGAAGTGCTGGCGCCGCTGGAGCGCAGCGGGCTGTGGGTGACGGATATTGAAATATTGCGGCCGCATTACGCCGATACTTTGCGCCACTGGGGTGAGCGTTTTCAGGCGAACCGCGACGCCATCAGGGAGCTGTATGACGAACGCTTCTGCCGCATGTGGGAGTTTTATCTGGCCAGTTGCGAAATGTCCTTCCGCACCGGGCCGATGATGGTGTTTCAGATTCAGTTCGCGCGCAGCCGCAACGCCGTTCCGCGCACCCGCGGCTATCTTGGCGTTGCGGACGCCGCGCCCGCCGTCCTTACGGCAGAAAAACACGCAACGTCGGATTACAGGAGGATCACACAATGAACAGTTTGTTATATTTTGCGTTATGGGCCGCTCTGATTTTTGTGATGATGCGCTTTGGCTGCGGCTCCCATATTATGGGGCATGGCGGGCACCGGCACCGGCATGGGCACGGCGCAAGCGGACAGCTTCCGCCCGTGAAGGCCGCCGACCCGGTATGCGGAATGATGGTCGAAACCGCCACGGCGAAATCAAGCGTTTACAAAGGGCATGTCCACTATTTCTGTTCGCAAACCTGCCGCGAAAAATTTGAAGCAGCCCCTGAGACTTATCTCAAAACCCCGCCCGCAACCCAAAAACCTATGGAGGCCCATCATGGCGCACATTGAAACCCGTCAGATACAGATTGAAACGCACTCTGCACACGCCGTTCCGGCTTCGATCTCCGTCGTCGCGTTCGGCATAAGTCTGAGCGCATTTCTCGCAATCTCATATGCGCTCTGCATCCTGTTCTATGTGCTTTTTCCGGGCACCGCGGAACAGCATGTCGTTCTTTCACTGTTCCTGCCCTGGCTCAAGGTATTGACATTGTCAGGTTTTTTGCTGGGACTTGTGGCGAGCATCGTTTGCGGTTGGTACATCACGCTGATCTTCTGCCCGCTCTATAATTATTTTACCGCGCGCGGGCTGTGACCAAGATCCGCCCCTGTGATGTTACTTCTTATCCATCATGCCGTCTTTCATCATGCCCATGTCTTTCATGTCCTTCATCTTTTTATCCATCATTTCCTGCTTAGATACCATGTTGTCGCCATTGGTATCGGCATCCTTAAACATTTTCTCAGCACCCTTTTTATGTTCTTCCTTGCTGATCAGGCCATCACCATTCGTATCCATCATCTTCATGTGTTTATCGACCATCATTTGGTCCATCATTGGCGTCATTCCACCCTCCATCATCGGCATCGTCATGCCTGGCGTCGCGGGTGCGGCAGTGGTGGGCGCACCCGCCGGGTGATGCGGGTCTGGCGCTGGCGTTTGCGCCATGACCGGGCTTGCGAGCAGCAAGCCAACTGCAGTTAAGGGAGCAAGGGTTGCGCGAAATAACTTAGTCATTGGGTATCCTCTCTTGTTGGGAGAAATAAAAACTGAGCTTGGAAACTGTTTCATATTATGCCGCCTTCTTCATTTTGCCCATTTCGCGGCAGCTTTGCGCGCAATACCGGCTATGCTAGTATTATAGGGTTCGCTACTTCATCGCGTCGTGCATCTGCTTCATTTCGGCAACTTCCTTGCTCTGCTTATCGATAATCTTCTGCGCCTTGTCTATTACCTGTTGGCTTTTAGCGCGTTTCAACGCGTGGTTTGACATATCCACCGCGCTCTGATGGTGTTTAATCGTCATGTTGAGGAATTTATGATCAAAGTCTTTAGCAGAAGCAGTTTCAAGCTTGGCCATGTCCATCGGCATCATTCCAGGCAGTTCCATACTGATAGCTTCAGGCGCGTCGGCTTGAATATTATCGCGCATCGCTTTTAGCTCAGGAATTTCCTTCTGCTGGTCATTGGCCATCTTTTGGGCTTTAGCCCTTAAATCCTTACTTTGCGCTTTTTCAGCCGCCATTTTGAACATCTCAATTCCTTCGCGGTGGTGTTCAGCCATCGTATCGAGGAATTGAATATCGTAAGGAGCCTTCGCCGCGTCCGGCGAGCTTGCATCATTTTAGTTGCTTCGTCATGAGCGGATGCTGACGTGAATGCCAATGGAGAAATGGCCAAGGTAAGCACTATTGATGTGGCGCTAAGGAGATTTTTCATCGGGGCCTTCCTAATTTTATGTTGAAAATGATTATAATTATTCTTCTTCTATTGCGTGAATATAGGCGTCGATCAGAAAGGCGATGCCAATCAGCACAAGCATCGTCGCATCACTGAACAAATGCTGCTGACTGAGGCCAAAAAACGGGGCATCTGTTAATTCGGTTATCCACGCTCCTGCAAAGGCAAATATTCCTCCCGCCAGCGCGACGCGGCCCAGCATAACCATTACAGGAAATGGCGATTTTCTCATGGAGATTTTCTCACATATCGTTTGATTTCAAACTGTTAGAACTGCATGCGTCCAATGAGTCGCGAAAGCGACTACAATGAACGCATGCGGCTCCAGCTTATGCCGCCTTTTTCATTTTGCCCATTTCGCGGCAGCTTTCGGCACAGCGGCGGCAAAGTTCGGCGCAGCGCATCATTTCCTCGCCGCCAATGCGCTCGCAGGATACGGCGCAGGCTTCGCATATATCGGCGCAAGCGGTGCATTCCGAAGCGTGGAACTGCGAATTGCGAACCATGAAATCGGCTGCGGTCTGGCATGCCTGGATGCAATCGGCCATCAGTTTCACATGTTCCTTTTCGACGTGCTTGCCGCCCATTTCCAGGCAGTGGTTGAAAAGCGTCTCTTGGCATTCGTTACGGCATTCCCAGCAAAGCTGAATACATTCGCGCATTGATCCGT
>DAIOWE010000120.1:0-7571 GCA_036758605.1 Pseudomonadota bacterium
GGCCGGGCGTGTCGTGCCTGGGGGCGGGCGGCTTGCAGGTTGGCGTTTACGCCATACCGGCCATGTATCTCAATGTTACGCCCGCCTTCACCAACACCACGCCCACGGACGCCTATCGCGGCGCGGGCCGGCCAGAGGCCGCCTATATCATCGAGCGTCTGGTGGACGCCGCCGCGCGAGAAATGGGCATTGCGCCCGATGCATTGCGCGCGCGTAATTTCATCCGCCCGGATCAGATGCCCTATGCCACCGCCGGGGGCTATGTCTATGACAGCGGCGATTTTCTGAACGTCATGAATGAAGCCAAGCGCTTGGCGGACTGGGATGGCTTTGCGGCCCGCAAGCGTGAACGCATGGCGCGCGGTGAATTGTCCGGCATTGGCATGGCCTATTATGTGGAAAAGGCCGGCGGCCCGCCGATGGAAACTGCGCGCGTGGATGTGCTGCCCGATGATACAATTCGGGTGTTCATGGGCAATCAATCCAATGGCATGGGCCATGAAACCGTTTATGCACAGATCATTGCGGATGCGCTTGGCGTACCGTTTGAGGCCATTCGCGTCACCAGCGGCGACACCAATGAACTGCCGGATGGCGGCCTGTCGGGCGGCTCCGGCTCCGGCCTGATGGGCAGCGGCGCCGCCAATCTTGCGGCCCAGGCCACCATCGCCAAAGGCAAACTGATCGCCGCGGAACAGCTTGAAGCCGCCCCTGTGGATATTGAATATGAAGCCGGGCAGTTCCGTATTGCGGGAACGGACCGCGCCATCAGCCTGTGGGACGCCGCGCGCGCCAGCGGCACGGGCGGCCTCGGCGCAAACGGCGAATATCACAATACGCCGTTTCAGTTTCCCAATGGCTGCCACATTTGCGAGGTGGCCATCGACCCGCAAACCGGTATCATCCGTGTGCTGAATTATACGGCGGTCGATGATTTCGGCAATGTGCTGAACCCGATGATCGTCGAAGGCCAGGTGCATGGCGGCATCGTCCAGGGCCTTGGCCAGGCGCTGGGCGAACATGCGGTCTATGACCCGCAAACTGGCCAGATGCTCAGCGGCTCCTTCCTAGATTACTGGATGCCGCGCGCCGATGACATGCCGGATTTCAAGGTCGCCTTCAAAAACACGCCCTGCACCACCAACGAACTGGGCATCAAGGGCTGCGGCGAGGCCGGCTCAACCGGCGCGCCCCCCGCGCTGGTCAACGCGGTTCTGGACGCGGTGGCGCATCTGGGCGTCAAACATCTGGACATGCCGCTGACGCCGTTTGCGATGTGGCAGGCGATAAGGGGGGCGAAGGAGTGAACTAAAACTAGCAGGGCGATTCAATGATTAAAATACCCACTGTGTTAATCCTTGGAGCTGGATCAAGCGTCCATTGTGGCTATCCGCTAGGACAACAGTTGATAAATCAGTTATCCAATTTGAGACTTAGTAAGCAATATGGGTTTTTACCCAATGAATTTGATAGGAAGGATGTGGAGGATTTTCTTACTCGACTTAGCCGTTCAGGGCATTACTCCATAGATGCGTTTTTGGAAAAGATACCCGATGCGGCTCGACTTGGAAAATTTCTGATTGCGAGTCAAATCAAGCAGCAAGAGAACATAGATAATTTATTTCCTCCGCATAATTCAGGCTGGTATCAATATTTGTTTAATTCGCTCCTTGATAAGGGCGAACCGAATTTTGAAGGCAATGCCCTCAAGATTATCACCTTCAACTACGACAGATCGCTTGAGGCCTATTTGCACCATGCGTTGCAGGCTCGTTTTTCCTTAAACAGAGATGATGCGGCGGCCATTTTGAAGCAGTTGCCAATTGTCCATGTTCACGGGATTCTGGGTAAGTATCCGGCAGTTCCTTATGAGGTTGCTGCCGATCCTGAAGAGCTTCTGGAAATTTCCGAACAGATTAGCATTATTCATGAAATGAATGATGGTGATGGTGAATTTTGCAATGAGCAATTTCGTATCGCCAATTCATATCTAAAGGCGGCGGAACGAATTTATTTTTTAGGCTTCGGTTTTCATCCGGATAATGTGCGGAGACTTAATTTTTTCCGGCCGGAAAATATACAGGGCAAGCTCGTGCGTGGCGTAGTAGCCAGTTTGGAACAAATTGCGCGTCAAAGGTTATTGAAAGCACTCGAATTTAACGGAATTACTTCAGAAATGATTGATCCATGGGAATGCAATATTTTTTTTGAACGTGCAGCGACGTTGGAATAGCCTCTTGGACTATAGCACAATTGGGACGCATTTTTTGGGCTAACCACCAACCTTCCCCACAAACACCACCCCCGGCAGCCCGTCGAAATGCGCGTCGCAGGTCAACAGATCGGCGCCATGCTCCAGTGCGGTGGCGTAGACAATCGCATCGGCGGTGGCGAGCCTGTGCTGGCGGCAGAGCTCCGCCGCCGCCAGCGCTATTTTGGCGTCGAGGGGGGCGACCTGGCACATTTGCGTGAAGGCGACGACCTGATCGGCCTTGTCTTCGCCCGCCTCGCGCGTCAGCCATTTGGCGAGTTCGAGTTGCACGATTGTAGGCACAAGCCATTCCTCGCGCGTCGGGATGGCGGCGGTGACGGTTTTTCCAGTGGGCGATGCTATCAGCCATTCAACCCATGCGGACGTGTCCACAAGGCGCATCAGAAGCGATCATCCCGGTCACGATAATCCACCGGCTTTGCGCCTTTGGCGATTCCGGCCAGCGCCTTTGCTTCGGGAACCGGGACAAGAAGCACGCCTGTTCCCTTGGGAATGAAAGCAAACTCCTGTCCAGCCTTCCATTTTCGCGCCGTGCGCACAGCCTTGGGGATGGATATCTGGAATTTTGCCGAAAGGGTTGCGGTGTCAGACATTTTCTTGCCTTTATATTATCGATAGCTGATTTGTAAGAAATTAGCATGAGGCAACCTTCACCACAAGCCCCGACGCCCGCCGGTATCAGAAAGCAAACATGGTCAATGCTTTGCTAACGAAAAACAGTATGTGACCAATTACCAGGACAGCCTAATTTTACTGGAAATTAAACTGTCTACGATTAAATGACCGGTGCAGTGATTACATAATTTGCGAAACGCGTAACAGGCGCAGAAGCGGAATTTGGAATTGGCTGATTTAGGACGGGGGCCAGCACCTGGCGGTTATACGCGGGGTGACGCGCTTCTCGAAACGGCAATCCGTCAGGAATGACGGGACGCAAAGCTACCGGCCCCAATGCTTTTTCAGGCAGGGCAGCGGGGCTACCGAAAGGAGAGACTATGCGTATTATCGTTCTTGCATCGCAAAAAGGCGGTTCTGGCAAAACCACGCTGGCGGGACATCTCGCGGTTCAGGCTGAATTATCCGGACAAGGCCCCGTCGCGCTGATCGATACCGATCCGCAGGGCAGTCTGGCCAAATGGTGGAATGCACGTGCGGCGCAAACGCCTGCCTTTGTGGGCGCGCGATTTGACAGCCTGCAATCCGACCTTGAGGCCCTGCGCGCGCAGGGTTTCAAAATGGTGTTCATTGACACGCCACCAGCGGTGACCAAGGCCATTGCGCATGTGGTCAGCTTTGCTGATCTGGTGGTGATGCCAACCCGGCCAAGCCCGCACGATCTGCGCGCCGTTGGTGCCACAGTCGAAATTGCGGCTGCGCACAACAAGGCCATGGTGTTTGTGATTAACGCGGCCACCGCGCGCGCCAGGATTACCTCAGAGGCCGCGGTTGCACTGTCGCAGCACGGCACCGTTGCGCCCGTGATGTTTAATCATCGTGTGGATTTTGCCGCCAGCATGACAGATGGCCGCACGGTGATGGAACATAGTGCGAAAGGCGCTTCGGCAAAGGAGGTCAGTGAGTTATGGAGCTATCTGTCTGGCCGTTTGGCAAGGCTGGATGGCGGACCGGTGGATTTTATCGATCCGGTTGGCTTTGATTTTGAAATCCCGAAAAATGTATTGCCCGAAACGGCGCCACAGCCTGCATTACAGCAGAGCGCCAGCCTGGTTTCTCTTGCAGCGGCAATCGAAGAAAAATCGCCTGCTATTGTCCCTGCAATAGAAGAATCTGCTGATGCCGTTGCACAGCTGTCGCAGGAGACGATCAGACAATCCGAAGCCCTTGCGCCGGAAACACAGGCAGCGGAAACTCAGAATATCAAAGCCGATGCGGCTTTCGACAGTGATAGCGTGCCGCCGCCCCTTCTGGAAAACCCGCAACAGGCGTTGCTGGAGGCAGTGCAGCGTTTGCGCGGCGAACTGGATTATCCCGCATCCCTGGAGGAAATACTGAACCCGGACGATGCTTCTGGTGATGCTTCCGGGAAATTGCTTGATCCAGAACAGATTCTGAAGGAAATGGCGTCAAACAAGCGCGGTATGAGCACCCCGTTCCTCAATCGTATGATCGGCTTTGGCCGTCGCGCGTAAGCGCAATGGGATGCAGGCGTCGAATGGCGCCACTGCGTATCGGAGTTGAGATTGATTGCGTTATGAAGCAGGTTGCAGCCCAAAAAATGGACGCTGGCCAGCAAGAGTACGCCTGCACAGGATAATTCGGCATGAGCATGGAAAAATATACTGCACTGCATAGCGGGCTTATCGCCCGCAAGGGCGAGGCGTTGCCTACCTCACATATCGGCCTGGATACGCTTGATATGGAAAGGCCGGTTACGCCGGCATCTGAATTTCGATCCAGACCGCAAAATTGCGATATGCCGCCGGGGATTTCCAAACCCAGGCGGCCCGAGCGCATAGCGGAGGAGAGCAAAGCGGGAGGCATGAAGGCGCTTACCTTCCGGCTTGATCCATCGCTCTATCACCGGGTGCAGGTTGCCGCTGCAAAACTGGGCTGGACCAGCCAGGATTTAATGCGGGCGGCGGTGGAATCGCATCTTATGCATCTGAGCACGGAGGTTTTTCCAAACTGCGGGTGCATAGGCGGAAAAGAGGGATGCGGTTAACGCCTATTGCGATGCCCAAATGATGCGGGCAATCCAGCTAAGCTCGCCTGGCGAAAAAGTGCGCAGCGGAAATTCCGGGTTGAATGACGCCAGTTCCACGCGGCTGGCGGTCTTGCGCAGCAATTGTTTCGCCATGACCTCGCCATTCAGGGTTTTGGCAATTACCCGGTCACCGCGCCGTACATCTGCATGCGGCGAGACGACAACAATGTCGCCATCGCGATAGACCGGCAGCATGCTGTCGCCGCTGATTTCCAGCGCATAGGCGTTTTCATCGCCAAGGCCGGGAAAATTGACGGTGTCCCAGCCGCCCCCCACAGGAAATCCGCCATCATCGAAAAAACCCTGCGTCCCCGCCTGGGCAAAGCCAATAACCGGAATAGGGCGGGAATTACGCGCGGCAATATCCGTCACCGGTGAAATCAGCAAAGCAAAATCAGCAATCGATGCGCCGGTAACCGCCAGTACACGCGACAGGCTTTCCGTGCTGGGCCAGCGCTGCTTGCCATCCTGCGATCGTTTTGAACGGTTGAAAATGGTGGGGTCCAGACCTGCGCGCCTGGCCAGCCCTGATGGGGAAAATCCGTGGGCTGCCGCCAGAGCGTCGATACCTTCCCAAATTTGTCTATGGCTTAACATGAGGTTTTATGACATCTATCGTGAAATAGGAATTATAGCTTATTGTTGGGCGAGTGGGAAGCGGAACATGTCAGGGCTGATCTATAAAATTCTTCGCCAGACGGAATGGCGTAATGCGCAAACCCAGGGGCAATTGACCGGTGCGCCCGTGGATATCGCGGATGGGTTCATTCATTTTTCAACCGCAAAGCAGGTGCGCGAAACGGCGGCACGGCATTTTTCCGGCGAGGCGGACCTGATATTGCTGGCCATTGACCCGGACCAGCTAGGCAAAGCGCTGCGATGGGAGACCTCGCGCGGCGGGGATTTATTTCCGCACCTGTATGCAGTACTACCGCTGAACAAAATTGCGGGGGTGTATGAATTGCCCCTTGGGGATGATGGCATGCACAAGTTTGCAGCCCAAACAGGTATTTGAATGACAGGTCTTTACTCACTTGCCGGGCTGCTGCTGCGCATGCTGGACCCGGAAACTGCGCATGGTCTGACGATCCGCGCCCTTAAACTGGGGCTTGCGCCACACATCCCTGTGCCCGCATCGCGGGTTCTGCAAACCTCCGTACTCGGATTGAATTTTCCTAATCCGGTCGGGATTGCGGCGGGGTTCGACAAAAATGCCGAAGTACCCGATGCGATGCTGCGCCTGGGCTTCGGTTTTGCCGAAGCCGGTACGGTAACGCCGTTGCCGCAGGCGGGAAATCCCCGGCCGCGCATATTCCGCCTGGCCGAAGATCAGGCGGTGATCAACCGGCTGGGCTTTAACAATCAGGGGCTGGATGTATACAGGGCGCGGCTGGCGGCGCGGCGCGCACGCGCTGGTATTGTTGGCGCCAATATCGGCGCCAACAAGGATAGCGCGAACCGCATTGCTGATTATCTGATTTGTTTTGAGGCGCTGGCCGGACTGGCGGATTATTTCACGATTAATGTGTCGTCGCCCAACACGCCGGGCCTGCGCGGATTGCAGGATCGCGAACTGCTGCAAGATCTGCTGACGAAATTGCTGGCGGCGCGCGCGCGCAGGCAGACAAATGTACCGCTGCTGCTGAAGATCGCGCCAGACCTGGACGAGCAGGCATTGCGCGATGTGGTTGCGGTGGCGCTGGAGGCGGGCATTGATGGATTGATTATTTCGAACACCACTATTGGTAGCCGCGAAAATCTGCAGAGCAGGCATCGCATGGAGCAGGGCGGGCTTTCCGGGCGTCCGCTGTTTGCACCCTCGACACAAATGTTGCGTGACGCCTGGCGCCTGTCGGATGGAAAACTTCCGCTGATTGGTGTAGGTGGGGTTGCCAGTGGTGCGGATGCCTATGCCAAGATACGCGCGGGCGCCTCGCTGGTGCAGCTTTATACAGCAATGACCTTTGCGGGACCGGATTTGGCGGCTAGGATAGCGATTGAATTGGGGGGATTATTGGAAAAAGACGGCTTTGCCAATGTGCGCGATGCCGTTGGGATGGATGTTTAGGACTGAGAACAGAAATGACCGTAAAAATCTACCATAACCCGCGTTGCACGAAATCCCGGCAGACTCTGGCGCTGCTGCAACAGCGCGGCGTCAAGCCGCAGGTGATTGAATATTTGCAAAACCCGCCAACCGTTAAAGAGCTTGAAGCCATTTTGCAGATGCTTGAAATGAAACCCCGTGAACTGATGCGCAAGGAGGAAACGCTATACAAAGAGCAGGAACTGGACCGGGAGAGATTGACCCATGGTCAACTGGTCAGCGCGATGGTCAATTCACCCATTCTGATCGAACGCCCTATTGTCATCGCCAATGGCAAGGCCGCGATCGGCCGCCCGCCGGAGAATATCCTTGCAATACTTTAGTGCTGCTTTGCTGTTGGCAATTGTGCTGGCGTTTGGTTTCAGCATGGATGCCCGCGCCGGGACGCCGGAGAGAATTTGCAACAAGGCGAAGATGCCGGAAATCGATTTCTATACCTGCGAGGGCATACGCCTGCGCAACAAGGG
>DAIOWE010000121.1:0-7485 GCA_036758605.1 Pseudomonadota bacterium
GCAATCTGGATTCGCCCATCGTGTTCGCCAATGATCTGCTGCAATTTCAGCCGGGTGATGCAGCCGCCACGCTGGGGCGTTTTGTGATCAACACCACTGTGGGTGGGCTGGGATTTTTCGATGTCGCTACACGCGCAGGCCTGCCATATCATCCGGCGGATTTTGATCAGACGCTGCATACCTATCATGTGCCTTCTGGCCCCTATATGATTCTGCCAATCCTTGGCCCAGGCACCGTGCGGCACAATCTGGCGCGTATCGTGGACAGCGCCGCCGATCCGTTAAGCTGGAACAATGAGGTTGATCGTTCTATCAAGATCGGCCGCACGGCTGGCTACATAATTACGACGCGGGAAAACCTGATCGAACCGCTTGATACCCTGCGCAAGGACTCGCTGGACTGGTACGCCACCTTCCGCGCCACCTATTATCAGGATCGTGACGTGGTGCTGCGCAAGGGCGTGACCGCGCCAGGCGATGCGCAGAACGACATGTTCGACGCCGCGCAATAATGCGCCGTTTGCAGACCAGGCAGGAAAGCTGGCCGATACGCGGCAGCTTTACCATTTCGCGCGGCGCAAAACGCGAAGCCCAGGTGGTGGTGGCCAGCATTTCCGATGGCGCAAATACCGGACGCGGCGAATGCGTACCCTATGGACGCTATGGCGAAAGCATGGCCTCCGTCGTCGCGCAGATCGATGCGCTTAAGGCGCGCATTGAAGCGGGCATGACCCGCGCGCACTTGCAGGACATTTGTCCCGCCGGTGCGGCGCGCAATGCGCTGGATTGTGCGCTATGGGATCTGGAGGCCAAACAGAGCGGAACGCCGGTGTGGAAGCTGGCGGGACTGGCAGCCCCCGGCCCCTGTGTCACGGCCTATACGCTGAGCCTGGACACGCCCGAGGCCATGGCGGATGCTGCGGCGGCAGCGGCGCAGTTTGGGGTGTTGAAACTGAAACTGGGTGCAGATGCGGTGATTGAGAGTGTGCGCGCCGTGCATGATGCGGCCCCACACGCAAAGCTGATCATCGACGCCAACGAGGCCTGGGATCTGGCGCTGTTGCAGGCGGTGAGTGCGCGCCTGAAATCGCTGAATGCGGTGCTGATTGAACAGCCACTGCCAGCGGGTGCAGATGATGCGCTGGCCGGGCAGGAATGGCCGGTGCCGCTGTGTGCCGATGAATCCTGTCATGAAGTTGCGGGGCTGTCGCAATTGCGGGGGCGCTATGGCCTGATCAATATCAAGCTGGACAAGACCGGCGGCCTGACCGGGGCCTTGCAGCTTGCCCGCGCCGCGCGCGATCTGGGCTTTGGCATCATGGTGGGCTGTATGGTCAGCACATCGCTGGCCATGGCGCCCGCCCTGCTGTTGGCGGGGCTGGCGGACTATGTCGATCTGGACGGGCCGTTATTGCTGCAACAGGACCGGGCGGGCGGGTTGCGCAGTGCGCCAGGCGGCATTCTGCATCCGCCCGGCCCGGCATTGTGGGGCTGAAACTTCTTGCATAATCTCCGGATTTTAGGGAAACTCTGCGCCTGAACAATAATGACGACCGCAAGGATATGCAGATGGCCTGGAGAAAACCCAAAATTATCGAAATCTGCGTTGGCATGGAGATCAATTGCTACGCCTGCGCCGAGATTAAGGGCTGATTTGCGCCGAATCCGTTGGCGCATCTGACGGGTTCATATTATGCATATTCTGATACTGGGCGCTGCGGCGGGCGGCGGTTTTCCGCAGTGGAACGCCAATAACGGGAATTGCCAGCGCGCGCGCGCGCATGATCCTGCCGCGCCTGCACAGACCCAATCTTCGATCGCTGTAAGTATTGATGGCGTAACCTGGTGCCTGTGCAACGCATCGCCCGACCTGCGCCAGCAGATCGAAGCCAACAGGCCATTACAGCCACACCCGGATGGGCCGCTTCGCGCATCACCCATTGGCGCGGTGGTTTTGACCAATGCGGATATTGATCACATTGCAGGTCTGTTGAGCCTGCGCGAAAGTCAGGCCTTTTCGCTCCATGCCACATCACGGGTGCTGGATACGCTGAGTGCGAACAGTGTGTTCAATGTGTTGAACCCGGCCTTTGTTACGCGACGGGAAATATATCTGGACGCGCCATTTTCGCCGCTGCCCGGATTGCAGATCACCGCCTTTGCCGTGCCGGGAAAAGTGGCGCTGTATCTGGAAGACAGTTCGCGCAAGGATTTCGGAACCCTTGGCGGCGACACGGTGGGGCTGGAAATTCTCGATATCGCCAATGGGCGGAAATTTTTCTATATTCCGGGATGCGCGCAAATGACGCCGCCGCTTGCCGCACGGTTGCGCAATGCGCCGCTGGTGCTGTTTGACGGTACTCTGTACACGGATGATGAAATGATTGTGGCGGGCGAAGGTGTGAAAACCGGGCAACGCATGGGGCATATCAGCATGTCGGGAGATGCTGGCAGCATCCGCGCTTTTGCGGAACTGGGTGTGCAGCGGCGTGTGTTCATTCATCTGAACAATACCAATCCGGTATTGAACCTGGACAGCCCGGAACGCGCCGCCGTTCTGGCCAGCGGATGGGAAGTCGCCATGGACGGTATGGAAATCAGCCTATGAATAACAATAGCCGCATGCGCCTTTCGAGGCTGTTAAGCCCTGCGGAACTGGAAGCGGCGCTGCGCCAGATTGGCGCAGACCGTTATCATAGCAGCCATCCGTTTCACAAATTGCTGCATGCGGGAAAACTGAATAAGGGCCAGTTGCAGGCCTGGGCGTTGAACCGGTTTTACTATCAGTCGCGCATTCCAATGAAGGATGCGGGCCTGATGTCGCGCACATCCGATCCGGATTTGCGCCGTGAATGGATCAGGCGGATTTCCGATCACGACGGCAGCGGCCCGGATACGGGCGGCATTGAACGCTGGCTGCGCCTCACGTCCGGCCTTGGGCTGGATGCGGAATATGTCACGTCGGAAATTGGCATTCTGGCGGCGACAAAATTTGCGGTGGATGCCTATGTGCGCTATGTGCGCGATCAAAGCCTGTTGCAGGCGGTGGCTTCATCGCTGACGGAATTATTCGCACCCTCGCTGATCCAGGAACGGGTTGCCGCCATGCTGGCCAATTATGATTATGTGGATAAAAAAATCCTGTCCTATTTCGATGCGCGCCTGACGCAGGCCCCGCAGGATTCGGGTTTTGCACTGGCCTATTGCCAGCGCCATGCGGTGACGATAGCGCAGCAACAGGATGTGCTGGATGCGCTCTATTTCAAAACCGATGTGCTATGGGCGCAACTGGATGCGCTCTATTACGCCTATGTGTCGCCGGGGCATATTCCGCCGGGCGCATTTATTCCGAGTACGGATGATTTATGAGCGCGGAGGGTGCTGGATATAATATGTTTAGATTAAGGCCCCGCAAGTCATCGTTTTCCACCCCACCCCAACCCCTCCCCATCAAGGGGAGGGGCTTTACCCCCACGCGCCGGTCTGCTCCCTCCCCCTCGTGGGGAGGGCTGGGGTGGGGGGCCGTGCAATGAGCCGCGCAGTTGACGCAACCTCCTGCCCGCGACTTGCGCGCGGTGTGAAAATGCGGTTTGATGGAGCGCGCCAGCAATGGATGCTGAATGCGCCGGAACGGGTGCTGCTGCTGGATGAAATCGCGCAGATCATTTTATCGCGCTGTGATGGCGTTGTCAGTGTGGATGCGCTGTGCCGCGAACTGGCGCTGGAATTTGCGGCGCCCCAGGAAATCATTCAGGCCGATGTGATGGAGCTGCTGGCCGGCATGCTGCACAGTGGGTTTATCCGCATATGAACCAGCCTGCCCCGCCACTGGCGCTACTGGCGGAACTGACGCATCGCTGTCCGCTGGCCTGTCCCTATTGCTCTAATCCGCTCAACCTGGAGCTTGCGGCAAATGAGCTGGACACGGCCACCTGGTTTCGGGTGCTGGACGAGGCTGCGGGACTTGGTGTGTTGCAGGTGCATTTTTCCGGTGGCGAACCGCTGATCCGCAAGGATCTGGAAGCGCTGATCCGCCATGCGGGCACGTTGGGGCTATATACCAATCTGATTACTTCCGGCATGGGCCTGAGCCAGGCGCGCGCCAACGCGCTGGCGCAGGCAGGGCTGGATCATGCGCAACTGAGTTTGCAGGATACGGATGCGGCGGGTGCGGACCAGTTTGCCGGATCAAAGGATACGCTGGCTAAAAAAACCGCGTCCGCCGCGATGTTGTGCGCGGCGGATTTGCCGCTGACGCTGAATACGGTGATGCATCGCGGCAATCTGGACCATCTGGAGGCGATGATCGAAACGGCGCTGCGCTTTGGCGCCGGGCGGCTGGAGGTGGCGCATGTGCAATATTATGGCTGGGCGTTACGCAACCGCGCGGCGCTGATGCCAACGCGCGCGCAGATTGATCACGCCACCGAAATTGTGACGGCGGCGCGCGTGCGATTGTCAGGCCGGCTGGTGATTGATTATGTGGTCCCGGATTATTATGCCTCGCGGCCCAAACCCTGCATGGGCGGCTGGGGCCAGCGTTTTCTGAATGTCGATCCGGTGGGGCGGGTGCTGCCATGCCATGCGGCCACCACCATTCCCGGACTTGTCTTTGAGAATGTGCGCGAAAAACCGCTTGCGGAAATCTGGAAGGACAGCGCCGCCTTTAACCGCTTTCGCGGCACAGCCTGGATGCCGGAGCCGTGCAGGAATTGCGAGCACAAGGAACAGGACTGGGGCGGATGCCGCTGTCAGGCGCTGGCGCTAACCGGTGATGCGAATGCCACCGATCCCGCCTGCGCCCTGTCGCCACACCATGCGGAAATGTTCACCACCGCACAAACCGAAGCGGCGGCCCCCGCGCCGGAGTTTATCTACCGGCGCGGGGGTGGGGCGTAGCCTGCCCCTTTACGAAACTTCCAGCCCGCGCAGCGCGCCTTCCTTGCGCCATTCGTCCAGTATCTGGAAAAACTTGACCGGCCCGCCGCCATAGGCCCCGGTCAGAAAGCCATTGCCGGTTTTTTCGGGCCTGCCCTCATTATTGTAATAGCCCGGCGTGCAGGAGGCAAAATAGGCCTCGCCTATTTTTGCCGTGCGGTGAACCTCATCCACCCAGCCCTTTTCAGCCTCAGGGGTTGCCTCGACCATCCTGATATTGCTGTTGCGGGCATGTTTGATGACATAGGCGATGTGATTGGCCTGCTCGTTCAGCATATGGGTGAAGTTTGCCGTCATGCCGGTCTGGATCATGCCCATGAAGAAGCAATTGGGAAAGCCGTTGGAGAAAAACCCGTGATAGGTTCTCGGCCCATCGGCCCATTTTTTGCTGAGGGTTGTATTGCCGCGTCCAATAATGTCGTAACCGGAACGGTTGGTATATGCCGTGCCGACTTCGAAGCCGGTGGCGAAAATGATACAATCCACCTCATATTCCGTGCCGTCAAAGACAACGCCTTTTTCGGTGATGCAGTCTACACCCTTGCCGCGTGTATCCACCAGGTGAACATTTGGCCGGTTATAAGTGAGCAGATATTCATCGTGAAAGGTGGGGCGCTTGCAGAATTGCCGGTAATAGGGTTTCAGCGCCTCTGCGGTGGCCTGATCTTTTACGATGGTTGCGGCGCGTGTGCGCACTTCTTCCATCTTCGCAAAATCGACCAGCTCGTTCAGGATCTCCTTTTCTTCCTTGCTCAGCACAAGATTGGGGTTCTTGCTTTGCTGTGCGCTCATATTACGGAAGATGTCGGTCCAGCCGTCACCGGCGTCATCATCGGGCTGATCACCGCCGGACACCATGAAATTGAAGTTTTCCACCCGCTTCTTATGCCAGCCCGGTTGCAGTTTTTTTACCCATTCCGGACTGGTGGGCGCATTGTTGCGCACGTCGCATGAGGACGGCGTGCGCTGAAACACGAACAGCTCCTTTGACCATTCGCCCAGATGCGGAATGCATTGCACGGCGGTGGCGCCGGTGCCGATAATGGCTACGCGCTTGTCCTTGAGGCCGGTCAGATCGCCCTCGCAACTGCCGCCGGTATAGTTATAATCCCAGCGGCTGGTGTGAAAGGTGTGGCCCTTGAAATTTTCGATCCCCTGCATCGCAGGCAGTTTGGGTTTGTTCAGCGGACCATTGGACATGGCGACAAAACGCGCTTTCATCCGGTCGCCGCGATCGGTGGTGATGATCCATTTGGCGTCTTTTTCATCCCACTGCATGCCGGTGACCTCGGTCTGAAACAGGGCGTCATCATAGAGATCATATTTGCGGCCAATGGCCTGGGTATGCGCCATGATTTCCGGCGCATGCGAATAACGCTCGCGCGGAATATAGTTCAGCTCTTCCAGCAGCGGCAGATAGATATAGGCCTCAATGTCGCATTGCGCGCCGGGATAGCGGTTCCAGTACCAGGTGCCGCCAAAATCGCCACCCTTTTCGATCATGCGGATGCTTTTCACGCCCGCCTCACGCAGCCGCGCTCCGGCCAGCAGCCCGCCAAAGCCGCCGCCGATCACCACCACTTCTACTTCGTCAAACAGCGGCTCGCGGATGATGGGCTCCACATAGGGATCATCGATAAAATGCGCAAACTGGCCGGTAGTTTCGCGATACTGGGCGCCGCCGTCTTCGCGCACCCGCTTGTCGCGCTCATGATTATATTTTTCGAGTAGCATAGCCGGATCGAACTTCAGATTCATCCCGGTTTTTTCGGCCACCGCCGTATATTTGTCGCTCATCCTATCTGCTCCCTTGCTTGCCGGTTCTATATTGTGTCCGGTCAGTATAGTGAGCCTTTCGTACTTCCCGCAAGCATGCTGACAGAGTGCATAATACGCATGAAAAATCCGCCCCCCGGAAACCGGGAGGCGGCCTGATTTTCGGACGTTTAACGAGGCCGGGTTACGAAACTTCCAAGCCGCGCAGTTCGCCTTCGGCGCGCCAATTTTTCAGTATATTGAAGAATTCCACCGGGCCGCCGCCATATTGGCCATTCAGAAAGCCGTTGCCGGTTTCGCCGGGTTTGCCTTCGTTGTTGTAATAGCCGGGTGTGCATTCGGCATAGAAACGCTCACCCAGGCGGGCCTTTTGCTGGCAAGTGCTGACCCATTCGTCTTCAGCCTGTTTTGAGGCCTCGACGGCCCGGACATTGCTGTGCATGGCGTGATTGATGACATAGGCAATGTGCTGGGCCTGTTCATTCAGCATATGCGGAATGTTTGCCGTCAGGCCGGTTTGCGTCATGCCCATGAAGAAGCAGTTCGGGAAGCCGTTGGTGTAGAAGCCATGAAAGGTCTGCAGCCCCTTGGCCCATTTATTGCTGAGGGTCATGCCGCCACGGCCATGGATATCATAGCCTGAACGGCTGGTGTAATCGGTACCCACTTCAAAGCCGGTGGCGAAGATGATGCAATCAACTTCATATTCCTTGCCATTGAACATGACGCCTTTTTCGGTAATGCGGTCAACGCCTTTGCCCAGTGTGTCCA
>DAIOWE010000122.1:0-7420 GCA_036758605.1 Pseudomonadota bacterium
CCCCGCGTATAGGGAATTCCAATTTCCGCCGCCCCCTTTTCAAGCATGTCGCCAAGCCGCCCGCATACGGGTTTTGCCATTGACACATGCGCCACCAGACCATCGCCGAAAAAACTTTTCTCGCGCGCAAAGGTGCGGTCAATAAATTGATCGACGATGACAAAGGTTCCTGGCGCCAGGGCCTCACGAAACGAACCGCAGGCGGAAACAGACAAAATATCCGTGACACCGCTGCGTTTCAGCGCGTCGATATTGGCGCGGTAATTAATGCTGGATGGCGCGTATGTATGGCCGCGCCCGTGACGCGGTAAAAACACCAGTTCGACCCCCTGTAACCGGCCAAACAGCATTTCATCCGACGTCTGTCCCCACGGGCTTTCGACCTGCCGCCATTCGGCCTTTTCCAGCCCATCAATATCATAAACGCCACTGCCGCCAATAACGCCCAGTTTCATATGTTTTGTCCTTATCTTCATGGTAGGGCATAGTTACTACCGTCTGCCTTGCATGGCAAGAATTCGGTCCCCCAGGGTATGAACTACATCATGATTGAAAGAAAATGATCATCCTTTCCACCGGCGATGTGCCCTGCCCCCATTGCGGTGTGAAAACCGCCATGGGCCTGCTGGAAATCCGTGATATGGCGGTGTTGCTGTGTCCGCACTGCGCGCGCGAAAGCAGCATTGATGTTACAAAATATTCCCATGACATCACCATGTATGAATGGGCGCAGCGCCAGTTTGGCGGCGATCAGGATCGTAGTTTATGAAATATGTTATACATAGCCCGGTCTGGCTGGCGCTGACTTCCGCCGCATTATTTGGTCTTGCCACCCCGTTCGCCAAGCTGCTGCTGGGTGGCATGCAGGCCTGGCTGCTGGCGGGCCTGCTTTATCTGGGGGCGGGGCTGGGCCTTGGATTATATTCACTGATATGGCGGGCGGGCGGGCATGCGCCACGCGAAGCACCATTAACCCGCGCCGATCTGCCGTGGCTTGTGGCGGCAATCGTTTCCGGCGGCGTCATTGCGCCGGTCCTGCTGATGTCTGGCCTGAACCTGACCACGGCGTCGAGCGGATCCCTGTTGCTTAATCTTGAAGCGATTGCGACGGTCGCCATTGCGGCGCTGATTTTCCGCGAACATGTCGGCGGGCGTTTGGTGTCAGGCGCGGCGCTGATCATTGCGGGTGCGTTGGCCCTGTCGTGGCAGGGAAGTTTTTTTGAACTGGATGCTGGCGCGATCCTGATTGCGGGCGCGAGTATCGCCTGGGGCATCGATAATAATCTGACGCGCCGCATATCCGGCGCAGACCCGGTGCAGATCACCCTGCTGCGCGGGTTGATCGCGGGCGCCGTCAATGTCTCGATTGGGCTGGCGGGCGGCGCCGCCCTACCCGAACCTGCACTGCTGGCGGGCACACTGGTCACGGGATTTTTTGGATATGGCGTTAGTCTTGTGCTGTTTGTGATGTCGCTACAGCGTCTTGGCACGGCGCGCACCGGGGCGTATTTCTCCACCGCACCCTTTATTGGCGCGCTGGCCGCCATTCCTTTACTGTCCGATCCGGTGACGCCGCAATTCCTGATCGCGGGCGCATTGATGGGCATTGGCGTCTGGCTGAGCCTGACCGAAAATCACCTGCATCCCCATACGCACGAGGCGCTGGAACATAGCCACCGGCACAGCCATGACGAACATCACCAGCATGCGCATATGGATGAAGCGCCATCCGATGCAACGCACACCCACACCCACCGGCACGACCCCCTCAGCCACACCCACCCCCACTGGCCCGATCTGCACCATCGGCATGGGCATAAAGATGGGGCGGGTGGCTGATGCGCCCGCTTGCGGGATTGAGCGAACCGGGTTAGGCAGGATGTATCGCCTGAACGGCTCCACAGAAAAGACCTCATATAATGCGCCTGTCATGGAATGAAATCAGAACCCGCGCCGCCGCCTTTGCAAAAGAATGGGCAGGCGAAGGCTATGAAAAGGGCCAGACGCAGCTTTTCTACCGGGATTTCTTCGAGGTGTTCGGCATGCCGGTGCGCCGGATTAAAGGATAGCGTCCTTTCTAATCTTCTTTTTAATCCCCTTTAATCTTATCCTTTTAATCTAAAAAACCGCCTCAAAGGGCAGTTTGGGAAGGAAATAAAATTTTTTCTTTAGCGGCTTATTATTTTCAAGAGTTTCGTTAAGGCAGTCATTTCTTTTTCAGTCATGTTCTTTAGAAAATGCTCGCGCACCGCATCGCGGTAACAAGGCCATATGGCTCTGCGTAGTTTCTTTCCTTCTGCTGTGATAACGGCATAAGCACCACGCGCATCGCTATCGCAGGCTTCGCGCTCTACCAAGCCTTGTTTTTCTAACCGATCAATCAGCCGTGTGACATTAAACTTCTTAAGCAGCATTCTTTCGCCAAGCTCGGAAAAACGCAGCTTACCCCCTGGCGAGAAATCCAACTCTAATAGCGCGTCATACCACGCTAGCGTCGGGAATCCTCCATCTTTGAGTGCTTGCTCGACGTAACCCATCACATGCTGTGAGCAGCGCACCCACGAAACCCAAGCATCCTGTTCTGTTTTGCTAAAATTTTCACTCATAGGATTATGCTAACACAAACTAGTTGCATAGGCAACTAATTGGGCATATAAAGAATATGGTTGTAAATGCAACTAATGATCATGGGAGAACCAAATGACACAAACGATTGCCCGGAATGAAATCAAGGCAGCGCTCGATGCGCATGAACCCATCACATTGGTTGAAGCATTGCCTGAAAAATACTTCAACGATGCCCATCTGCCTGGTGCTGTGCAGATCAATCACGACGAGGTGGATACAAAGGCCGCAATGCTACTGCCCAATAAGTCAGCCAAAATAGTGGTCTATTGCTCCAATATGTCCTGCGCCAACTCTGGCAAAGCCGCCACGCGCCTTACCCAACTTGGCTATACCAACGTGTATAAATATACCGAAGGCAAGCAGGACTGGATCGAAGCTGGACTATCTATTGAAAAAACTGCGTAAAAAGCAAATCATTCATGCCGAGTTGCATGATGAATTGGCCAAAGCGGAAGGGATTAAAGGGGGGCACCTCATGACCCCCGTTTTTGCGGCGAAGCGAGGGAAAGTGTGCGGATTCTAGCAACGATTTTATGCAGTAGCAACTTATTACCCCTGACCGACTCGACTTCTCTCCTCTGCAAGAGCGTCTGAGAACTTCTTGCCTCGCTCATGTCGAAAGGTTTTACCCGTTCTTACAGCGGATTTAATGCGATCTACGCGCAAATGACGAAAATCCTTAGAGCGCTCGCACCAGACGGTCAGCAGCCATGCGTTATCGAAAACTGTCAGCCCAAGCGGACGTGCTAAGCGTGTGGTTTTCTCGCCAGAAAGGCTCAGATATCTTATCGTCAGAATCGCGCGGTCGCGAATGTCTGTACGCAATTCATCGTGCAGCATTCCGGTCGCCCGATCCATCGCCTTGCAGCTTGGTCCGGCTTCGAGCGGACTATTCAAAAACTCATGCCGTGACGTGTCGCCAATAGCGGATGCAATTTTTGCAGAAGCGCGTTGAGCCGCAGCAGCCAAAGTATCGCCTGATCGCGCCGTGACCAGCTTGGCTCCGAGCGCCAAGGCTTCAAGTTCATCGCCCTCGAAGTTTAGTGAGGGCACGAAAAAGCCCTTTTCCATCACGTATCCGATTCCACCTTCACCCCTGATCGGCGCTCCAAGAGCCTGAAGATCAGCGATGTCGCGGTAGATCGTCCGCAGTGAGACATTCATTTGTAGGGACAATTCGCGCGCTGCCACAGGCTGGGTACGCACACGAAGCACATCCATAAGGCTAAATAACCGAAAAAGCCGCATCGCACAAAAAACTCCACTGCCACATTCTGACACAGGGCGGCGATATATCAAATCGAAATGAACGCGAGGAGACCCGTATGAATAAAAGAATAGCCACAGCATTGGTCCTGTTTTTGATATTTACGGGGTCGGGTTCGCAAGCTCAAACTGGAGATGTAAGCATGGACAAAGATGCTATTTTGAAGACGATCGAAACGATGACAGGCAATTTTGCCGCCGGAAATATTGACGGGGTGATGGCGACTTACGAAAGTGGAGCCGTTGTAGTGGGTCAGCCCGGTCAGCCCGTGAGTGGGAATGAAGCGCTACGGGCGATGTTTCGGCAATTTGTGGAGCAGGGAGTCGCATTCACTTACGGTGCGCATGAAATAGTCGTTTCAGGGGATGTTGCTCTCCATTTGATGAAATGGACCGCGCCTGGCCCTGACGGGGATATGTCCGCCCTGTCCGTGGCTGTCCTGCGTAGGCAGCTGGATGGAACATGGAAAATGGTAATTGATCACCCTTCCGGTGATGCCGTTATGCACGCACCCGCGAATTGAGAAAAGGCGTGGCGGTGCGTTGTTGTACGCGCCGCCACGCCTCCCTGATGACATCTCTACGCACGCAAACAGATTGCGCTTGTAGCTGAACTTAAAGAAACTAAAAATTAAAGGGGACGTTACCCTTTTCATGTTAAAGAAAATAAGAAAGAAAGGATAACCTCCCCATCAAAAACACTTGCACTGGCGGGATAAAGTGACCGCGACCGTAATCGCCGTGGCGTGCAGCGCCAAACATACCATGACCAAGCCAACGCAGGATCATATCCGGTTGCTGGCGGGGCTGGGGGTTGCGGGTGATGCGCATGCGGGGCTGACGGTAAGGCATCGCTCGCGCGTGGCGATAGACCCAAACGCACCCAATCTTCGCCAGGTGCATCTGATGCATGCTGAATTGCATGACGAACTGTGCGCGGCGGGATTTGCGCTTGCGCCCGGCCTGATGGGGGAAAATATCACGACGCGCGGAATTGATTTACTGGGGCTGCCAACCGGAACCCGATTACATATTGGTGAAAGGCCATCGTCGGGATCACGGGTTTGCGCAACCCCTGCGCCCAACTTGATGCGATTCAACCGGGCCTCATGGCGGCGGTGATAGAACGCAGCCCACAGGGCAAACTCATCCGCAAGGCGGGTGTCATGAGTATTGTCATCACCGGCGGCGACGTGCGCCCCGGCGATACTATATACGCCGTCCTGCCTCCGCCACCACACATCCCACTGGATCGCGTATAAGATACGCCATTTATTTCTGCTAATGATAATCGCGATGATATCGATTTCATTAAGGCGTATTTCCCATAGCCAAGATACTCATACGCAATCTTGATGACGCGGTTATCGCCAGGCTTCGACAGCGCCTGCGTGGCGAGAGCCTCGGCTTCGCGCAGGAAGGCTGCGGCGTCCCCCCTTCGCCAAAGGCTTCGTGGGGCAGGCCGCGCTTCGCAATAGCCCCACAATGGGGTAATGGGAACAGCATCCCCTATCAATGAATTATCTGACTTCCACAGCGATGACGGCGCGTGCAGAGTGAGAAAATAATTCAATCTGACCCGATATTGCGTTAGGCAGGATGCATGACAAAACAGCCTGACATAACAGACATCACGGTACTGGCGGCGCGGGTTATTGGCGGCGACAGGCGGGCGCTGGCGCGTGCGATTACGCTGATCGAATCGCGGCGTCCGGCGGACCGGCCAAAGGCGGGCGCCCTGTTGCGGCTGTTGCTGCCCTCTACCGGCAAGGCGATCCGGCTGGGCTTTTCCGGGGCGCCGGGGGTGGGGAAATCCTCGTTCATCGAGACATTCGGCATGTTCCTCACCAAACGCGGGATGAAGGTCGCGGTGCTGGCGATTGATCCTTCGTCCACGCGCTCGGGCGGCTCCATCCTGGGTGATAAAACCCGCATGGAACTGCTGTCGCGCGATCCCAACGCCTTTATCCGTCCCTCGCCTTCCAGTGGTGCGCTGGGGGGCGTGGCGCGGCGCACCCGCGAGGCGATGCTGGCGGCGGACGCGGCGGGTTATGATGTGGTGATTATCGAAACTGTGGGCGTCGGCCAGTCCGAAACCCAGGTCTGCGACATGGTGGATATGTTCGTGCTGCTGCTGTCGCCCGGCGGCGGGGATGAGTTGCAGGGCATCAAGCGCGGCATTATGGAACTGGCGGATATGGTCATCGTCAACAAGGCCGATGGGGAGTTTCTGCAGGCCGCCGGGCGGGCGGCGGCGGAACATCAGGCCGCCCTGCATCTGATGCGGCCAAAGACCATGCACTGGCAGGTTCCGGTGCTGCAAACTTCCGCCCTGACCGGCAGCGGCATGAGCGATGTCTGGGACGCCATCACTGCCTATCGCGAGGCGCTGGGGAAATCCGGAGAGCTGGCGGCGCGCCGCGCCGTACAGGCCCGCGCATGGATGTGGTCGGAAGTGCATGACGGATTGCTGGACATGCTGGTCGATGACCCCGCAACCGAAAAGCTGGCTGCAAAACTGGAAAAGCAGGTGCTGGAAGGAAAGCTGCCCGCCAGCGAGGCGGCGCAACAGATACTGGAACTGTTTCGCGGGAAAACGTGAGCGGACCGGACCTGACAGAACTCTCTGTCAGGTCCGGCCGACAATCAGCCTATCAGGATATTTCAAGCCCGCGCATTTGACCCTCGTCACGCCAGTTCTGCATTATCTTGAAGAAGTCCTCCGAACTGCCGCCATATTGCCCGTTCTGGCCGCTGCGTTCGCCGGGTTTGCCTTCATTATTGTAATAGCCAGGGGTGCATTCCGCATAGAAGCGCAGCCCCAGTTTCGCCTTGCGGATGATGACCTGCACCCATTCGTCTTCGGCTTCCTTTGATGCTTCAACCACTGTGTGGTTGCTGTCCTTCATCTTCCTGATGATGTGAGAAAGGTGCTTGGCGTTTTCATCCAGCGCATGCGGGAAGTTTGCCGTAAAGCCGGACTGCATCGTTCCCATGATAAAACAGTTGGGGAAACCGCGCGTGTGCATGCCATGCAGGGTGGCAACGCCATTGGCCCATTTGCCGCTGAGTGTCTGACCATCACGGCCAACCAGATCATAGCCGGAGCGCCGTGTATATTCCGTACCCACCTCAAATCCGGTGGCGAAAATCAGGCAATCAACTTCATATTCCTTGCCGTCGAACACCACGCCTTTTTCGGTTATCCGGTCGACGCCCTGACCACGCGTATCCACCAGTGTCACATTGGGACGGTTGAAGGTCGGCAGATAATCGTCATGGAAACAGGGGCGCTTGCAGAACTGCCGGTAATAGGGCTTGAGCGCCTCTGCGGTGGCCTTGTCCTTGACAATGGAATCGACGCGCGCGCGCACGCCTTCCATTTTTTCGTAATCCAGCAGTTCGGTGAAGGCCAGCATCTCAGAGCGCGATGCGCCCGCGCCACTGCCTGCCCTTACCTTGACCAGCAGGTTGCGGATGATTTCGGTCCAGCCGTCATTGACCAGATCTTTTTCGGCATAGCCGC
>DAIOWE010000123.1:0-7372 GCA_036758605.1 Pseudomonadota bacterium
TTCCTATGCGCATACCCGCAATCGCGGCATTGGCTTTCTGGTGCTGGTGGGCATGTTCAAATTCAAGAAAGATCTTCCGCACGGAATTCCTATTTTCCGCACGATCCGGGAAGCCTATCGCAATGGTAAAAAGGCCGTCTGGTTTCCGGGGGTGGACTGGGAAGCCATGCTGAAGCTGCCCCTGGACGAAGTGCGCCGTGTACTGAACATACAGACGCCGGTCATTTATAAATCCATCGAACCGCGCATGATTGAACTGGAAGCGGAATATCAGCGCAACATGCGGCTGGGCGCGGCACAGCCGGTGTAAGCTAAAACCCGAACATGTGATCCAGGCTGAAACTGTCGCGGCCCTGCATCAGCCCGTGAAAGCCAAACAGGCGGCAGGTGGCGTCGCGCACAATGATATAGGCGCCATCGCCCGCCGCCTTGCGTTCATGCGCCGCAAACATTTCTGAATAGGTCCAGAACAGGCTGCCGCTACATGCGATGGCCACCTGCTTTTGCGCCACCACATTACCATTGCCGTCATGCAGGATGATCTGTGTGCTGGATGTTGCATGCCAGGGCAGAGATGCGGGATAGATCAGATGGCACAGCGCGTCAGTTTGCGCGCCCAAATTCTGCCCCAGCCGCAGGAACAGCCGCGTCGACAGCCCCGGCGGCGTATCGGTATAGGATTGCGGCTCGTCCTTGTAGATCACCGGCACATTATAGATATGCGCGCCGAAAATTGTCTCCGCCGTATGGCCGCTGGATCGCAAACTGTATTTGCCCAGCGCATGCAGCCAGCCATCCGCCGTGCCGCCATCGCGAAAATCATAGACAAATTCCACATGACCAAAACCGGACACAAGCGATGCACCCGACTGTTGCAACCAGTCGTCGATACTTAACGGCACACTGTCACGCCGTTGCAGGCGGCCCATGAAATGTTCCGCAACCTTGTTGCCCCTTGCATCATACAAGTCAGCGCGCAGGGGTAATTCGTTCTGCCCCGTCGCCATCGGCGCCGGCAACATCAGCGACGAAAACTGTTTCAATGGCGGCACCGGCAATGGCATCAGATAGGCTTTGCCCATGCTGGCGGAAAGATCAGGAATTTTGGGATCGGGTTTCAGATCCGTGCGTTCAACATTGGCGTGCGCGATGCGTCGGCGGCCATCCCCGCGAAGGATTTCATACCGTGGACGGACGAAATATCTTCCGGCGTGAATTTCAATCTGATCCGGCCAGCACGCCTGCGGCAATAGCTGCGCAACATCGAGTGAACAAGTCGCAAAGGCGGGAATTTCAAGATCAAGTTTATGAACTTCCTGCCCGCCCATAATGCCAAGACCGGCCGATCCCGCAGGAATCGGCGTTGGATGGCTATTCTGAATATGCAGAATCAACTGTTCATCCGGCTGCGGGGCGGGCATGCCCGCATAAAAATCGGCGGGCCAGGCATTGGCGTCATGACTGCACGACAGCGCCGCCCCACCCTGCCCAAATATATCCAGCGCATATTTGACGATATCGTGCTTTGCCACGCGCAACGCATGCATGAACAGCGATCCGCAAAAATCCCCCAGGCGAAAACGTTCGCGCACCGCACGGCTGTCGATGCGGATCAGCGCGCCTGCCTGCGGCAAGGGTTCCTGCCATTCCGCCAGTATATTTCCATGCGCATCGAACAGGCACAGCCACAGGCCGGGATTTTTGGCCCCGTGCATCGCCCAGTAATTTGCGGTCGTAAGAATTGTGTGCAGCCCGCTGTCCGCATCCTTGCCCGCCACATCGCGGAACAATGCAAAGTTCGTCGCAAAGTTCAATGGATCGGTATAGTTGCCCGGATTGGTCAGCATATCTGTATCAATGCGCATCTCATCCAGCGATCGCACCGCTATTCCAGCGGGCAAAAGCGGCTGCAATTGCCCGGTCAGGCGCGCCGCATCAAAGGACAGCACCAGTAATGTCTTCGCTTTGGATTGCGGCAGTTCGGTCAGCAACCGGGCCTTGCGGCCTAGAATCTCCGTCCCCTGATCTTCTACCCGCTGCACATAAATATTTTCTATCTCGCAACGCGAAATACCAAACAGCGCATCAAACGCAACCGCGCAACCGCGTGGATCGTAAATCGCAATGGGGCCGTTTTGCAGACAGGCTTCAAACAGCGCCTGGCCGCGCCGCGCCGCTATCGGGTGGCCCAGCGCCTTGAACAGCGAATGACCGCCCGCATTATTACCGGGCCGCCAGCCGCCTTTCAGATCGGCATTGGAAAATGTATCAAGGTTCAGCGCCATCGGAACTCACACAAATGGAACAAGACGTTTGGCGGCAGCCGATAAACGGTGGCGCCATTGTTCGCGCAGAACCACACCCGCATCACGCACCCAGTTCATCTGAATGGCGCGGCGCTGCCCCTCAAAAGGTTCATGCCCATGCCAGCTATGGGCCGAACGGCGAAACACCAGCAGACTGCCGCCATTGGGTGGCACTTCCGCCGCCATATCGTTCAGGTCATCCGGCCCGCGCAACAAACGCAGGCGGCCGCCTTCGGCTTCCCAGGGCGGGTTCAGATATAACAGCACGGTAATGATCTTGGTTTCGCTGTCATTGTGAATTTTGCCGTCCGACGCACGGCAAAATCCTCGCACCGTAAACATGGTGGGATAGCCGGAAAGATCGATAGCGAATTTTTCCGCGATGGCCGCCTGAAATTCCGCGCCATCCAGTTCTTCCAGCAGCGCCGCAAACCGCCCGCGAATTTCCAGCCGCACCGGCGGATAGGAACCGGGCCCGGGCACCGGCGGAAAATCCCGGTTGATGTCCGCCAGCGCATCCGCATGCACAAAACCCGGCACCAGCACATAGTCGAACGGGTCGTGTTGCAGGACGGCTGTCCGAAGCGCCGCTATGTCAAGCACCGGCATGCAAGTTCCGTTAGTTGTTTCGAATAATCAGCAAACGCTTTACCGCCCTGGCTACCGAGGCCGTATCATCAATTGCAGGCGGCGTCCATGATTCAAGCTGCCTGGTCTGACCTGGAATGAAAGGCCGCACCGCGCCGCAATCGCGCATGGCCGCGTGAAAGGCGTTAAATTTCGCAGAGCCGCCGGGCAGATCATACACATAAACCGGCTTTTGCGCTGCACAGGCCTCGCTGACCATATTGACGGAATCCGATGTCACAATCACCGCATCCGCCAGTCCCAGATAGCCGAAATAGGGATTGGGGCCTTCGCCCTCCCACAGGATATGCGGCGCGCCGGCAAGCCCTTGACGCAACGCAGCTACGTTAGCCTCTCCGGTGCGGCGTGATGGGGTAACGGCAAACCCGCATCCTATGGTTTTTGCCAGATCACATAATCCAGCGGCAAATCGCGCAATGATTTTTGGATCCATCCGGTAGGCGCTGTTTGCGCCGCCAATCAGCACGGCCACCAGGGGCCGTGGCAGATGCGCCAATGTGCTGCGAAACTCGTGCGCCGCCATATCCAGGCGCTCTCGCGTCACCCGGTGCAGCGCGCCCGCTGTCGCCATCACATTCGCGCCACGCAAGCGGTCATGCACCGGCGTCACCACCAGATCAAACGCCGACACGGGATAATGCGGATTCTGGATTTGCACGGTCACGGTCTTACCGCTTAGCCGGCGGATCATCGCGCTTGCGGCCACCGTGCGCCGGCCGGTGGCAATCAGCAAATCCGGCCAGGGCGGTGTCAGCAGATCGCCCCGCTTATCCAGCCCCGCCAGCGGATTGATCAGCATCCCCAGACGCGGCGGCAGCCATTCCCAGGGCGTGCGCAGCTTAATGCGTTTTACCTGCGGCACAACACCCAGCGCTTCCGCCAGACCCAGGCACTGGTTCTCCATGCCCGCACTCCCATCGGTAACGACCCAACAGATCGGCACAGGGGGCCTTAAAGGCTTGTACTGGTTACTCATTGCCGCTAATTGGGTTATATTATTTCACGAACTCGTAATAATATAACCATTCAGACAAAAAGTCTTGGAATTCGACTGCCATGCAACGGGTAAAACTGGACGAAATAGACCGCATGATCCTGCGCGAGATGCAGGCGGACGGCCGCATCACCAATGTGGAACTGGCGAACCGCGTAGGCATTTCCGCCCCCCCCTGTCTGCGACGGGTGCGGGCGCTGGAAGAAGCGGGCTTCATTCGTGGCTATCATGCGGAACTCGACGCCAAATCACTGGGCTATGAAGTGACCGTATTCGCCATGGTGTCCCTGCGCAGTCAGGCCGAGGCCGATCTGATCGCGTTCGAGCAGATGGTAGCCAGGTGGCCCATTGTGCGCGAATGCCACATGTTGAACGGCGAGATTGATTTCATTCTGAAATGCGTCGCGCACGATCTTTCGGAATTTCAGCGTTTTCTGACAGCCAATCTGACTTCCGCGCCAAATGTGGCCAGCGTGAAAACCTCCCTGACTATCCGCACCGCGAAGCAGGAACCCGGCGTGCCCGTAACGGCGTAACAGCCCTGGCCCCCGCCGTCCCGGCATAAGGAAATGTCAGTTGCCGTTTGGCCAGTTCTTCGAACACGAACGGCGCCTGCCACAGGGCCCAGATATTCTCCTGCTCCTCGGCCACCAGTGCGCCTAAAAGCCGGTCTACGTGACGGCCATCACGCGACAATGGCAGCACCAGCCTGTGATAACGCAGATAAGCGGCGCTGGTTTGCTGGGGCAGGAAATTTTCTTTGTTGGCAGGGCCACGTAATTCATGGGTGGCAATGATGGCGCTACGCGTATTGGCGGCGTCAAAAAGATCGCGCCCGACAGTAAAGTCCAGCCAATGTTTCGCCATGCCGCCGACGGGGCAGCCTGTAAGATCCATCCCAAGGGCGCGCTCAATATGGGTGCCGACCAGCCGTAAATTGATCTCTGATCCCATTGGGGTTAGCGTGTTCACATCTGCGATGAACAAAAAGGGTAATGAATCCCGAAGTTCACCCGGAAGGATGTCAGATCGCGAGGGCAGCCGATGCCCCTCAAACTTGGACTGCCAATATTCGAAGGTTTTCAGTATGATCCGGTTTCTATCCATCACTTACTCCCATACTAAAGAACAAATATGAATGATTTTCTCAATTTCAATGCTCACAAATAATTGTGAACAAGAATTTTTCGTCTTATTTTCGCCATATTTCACAATATACATAGATTTTTTTATGTATTCGGAAATATAAACTATATATAAAATATAAATACTGGTTTTGTTTTATGGAAACACAAAAAAATATCAAAAATAAACCAGGCCGGGCCTGGCAAAGGATGCTGAGCGGGCGGCGGCTGGACCTGCTTGACCCGTCCCCCCTGGATATTGAAATAGAAGATATCGCCCATGGCCTGTCGCGTGTCGCGCGCTGGAACGGCCAGACCAGTGGCGCATGGCCGTTCAGCGTGGCGCAGCATTCGCTGCTGGTGCTGGCGATCTATGACCATTTGCAACCGCGCGCCGAACAGCGCTGGCGGCTGGCGGCGCTACTGCATGACGCCGCCGAATATGTGGTGGGCGATCTGATCAGCCCATTCAAGGCGGCTGTAGGGACCGATTACAAGGCGCTGGAACAGCGGCTGGACGGCGCCATCCGGTTGCGGTTCGGCATTCCTGCCCTGCTGCCCGATAAGGTGGCGCAGGAGATCAAGCGCGCCGATCGCGCCAGCGCCTATTTTGAGGCAATTACAGTTGCAGGTTTTGATATTGTGGAAGCCGGCAAGATTTTTGAGCGCCCGCGCAATCTTGTGTGCCCTGAAATTCGTCAACTATCGCCCAGCCGGGCCAAGCGCGCGTTTCTGGAACGCTTTCGCGTACTGGCCCCGAAGTAGATTTTTCTGTAAGGAATAGATACCTGATCGGATTAAGGAATGTGCGATGATCTATGTGTGTCCGCTTAGCCAGGTGAATGCGTCGATTAAACAGTTGGCGCCATCTCATCTTGTGTCATTGCTTGATCCTAAATCCATGATCGACACACCGCCTGCGTTGCGTCGCGACAGGCATTTGCGGCTTTCAGTGAATGATATCTCAGAACCGCGTGAGGGGCTGATCATCCCCGGCGAGAAGCATATCCGGGAGATACTTGATTTTATCGATGGCTGGGATCAGAGCGCGCCAATGCTGATCCATTGCTGGGCCGGGATCAGCCGGTCTACCGCCACCGCGTATATTGCCCTGTGTCATTTGAACGAAGGTCATGAACACAATGCCGCAAGGCTGATGCGTGCGTCCGCACGCCATGCCCAACCCAATCCGCGTCTGGTGGCCGTTGCAGACAAAATTATGGGGCGTAAAGGCCGCATGATCGAAGCCATCGCCGCAATGGGGCCGGGCGAGTTTGATATGGAAGGCACATTGTTCTCGATGCCGGCAAAACTATAGATCAGTGTGCAAGCGTGAAGGCGCAAAAGCCAACAGATATGATCATTGATCTGGGTGCGGTGATTGTTGCGGTTACCGATGATCGCCCACTGGTGCTGGTACGTCATGGTCCTGCCCTGGATGCGGCGGAGGCGCAATCCGTTGCACGTGGTTTCGACGTGGCTGGCGACGCCCTGCCATCGGGCCCGTTTGACGCGACCCGGCACCGCACCCTTGATCGTGGCCTGCGCGAAACCGTTACCGGGCGCATCGGCGTGACGCTGGGTTATGTCGAACAGCTGTATACTTTCGGCGATAGTGGCAGGCATCCGCGTGAACGCGAGGGCGGGCCCCGGGTTATTTCGGTTGGCTATCTGGCGCTGACCCATGAAGCGGAAATGTCCGCCCCCGATAATACCGCTTGGCGATCCTGGTACGATTATTTTCCCTGGGAAGACTGGCGCAAGGGGCGCCCGGCCTTCATCGATAAGGTGATCGCGCCGCTATTGCAGGCCTGGATCAAGGCAGGGACAACGGGTGTGGAGCAACGCCAGCGTCAGGACCGCGCCAATATCTGCTTTGCGCTGGATGGCGCAAGCTGGGACGAGGAAATTGTGCTGGAGCGCTATGAGCTGCTCTATGAAGCCGGGCTGGTTGCCGAAGCACGCCGCGAAGGCGACGATGCTTCGCAATTGCGCGCGCCGCCGCCGCTGGGAAATCCGATGATGTCGGATCACCGCCGCATACTGGCGACAGCGATGGGGCGATTGCGCGCCAAACTGAAATACCGGCCCGTGGTGTTTGACCTGATGCCGGAAAGTTTCAGCCTGTTTCAGTTACAGCGCACCGTGGAGGCCATTCTGGGCGCGCCCCTGCACAAACAGAATTTCCGCCGTCTGGTTGAAAACAGCCGCGTCGTCGAAAGCACTGGCGAAATCCAGCCCCAGCAACGCGGCCGCCCCGCCGCCCTGTTCCGCTTCCGCCGCGAAGTGCTGCGCGAACG
>DAIOWE010000124.1:0-7337 GCA_036758605.1 Pseudomonadota bacterium
TTATAGGCGGGGTTGACATTATTGGCGATCTGTTCGGAACCCGCGCCGCGCACCCAGCCCGCAACCAGTCGCCCGCGCGAGATCATATCGATGGTCGCCAGTTCTTCGGCGAGGCGCAGCGGATCGGTGATCGGCAGCGGATTGCCCATCAGCGCAATCTTTACCCGCCTGGTGCGCGCCGCCAGAATGGCCGCCTCCACATCCATTACCGCGCCCATGGTGAATGGATTGGCGTGATGTTCGTTCAGCATGATCACGTCAAAGCCCAGATCTTCGGCGGCCACATTCTGATCGAGATAGCGGTGGTACAGTTCCGCGCCCACCTTTGGATCAAAATGCTTGTTGGATACGCCAAAGAAGCTGGCGTTGCGGTAAACTTCATTTTCGGCAAGGCTGGCGTAGGGGCGCTCTGTAAAAGTTCCGATATGCATGATGGTCTCCCTATCTGACTATTGCGCAAGGAACGCGGTTAGCTTGGCAAGAAACTGGTCTTTCTTTTCGATTTCCGGCATGTGGCCGCATTTGTCGAACAGTTCCACCTTTGCGCCCGCAATCGCGGTGGCATACACGTCGGCGGCGCTGGGCGGGATGATCTTGTCGTCCTTGCCCCACAGGATAAGTGTCGGCAGGTCTTTCACGCCCTGCAGCAGATGCGGCAGGCTGGGATTGAACATATAGGGCGCCCAGGCCAGACGTGCCGATTCGGCACGGGCGTCTTCCCACATTTCATATTGCTTCGCACCCGGTTCGCCATACAGTTTGGAAAGCTCCGGCGCGCCGACGGGATCAAACATGCCTGCGTCGATATAGCTCTGCGTTGGCGTCGCAAACAGATCGCGGATTTCACCTGTGGGCGGGCGCACGCCAAAGGGCGCCACCAGCGCCATATGTTTGAACTGCGCGGCATTGTTCACCGCCATCTCGGCGGCGATCCAGCCGCCCAGTGAAAAGCCCAGCACGTCGATGGGGGAAAGCGATTGTTCCTGCAGAAAGCGCGCATAAAAACACGCCTGATCGCGCATATTCATGATCCAGTCGATACGATCACCCACGCCAAAGCCGGGATGCAGCGGAATGATCAGCTTGCGGGTTTTCGATAATTGCTCATAGGCGTCGGTCCAGCCGGGAAAGCCCAGTTCCCCATGCAGCACCAGCAAGGGCGCGCCGCTGCCGCCTTCCAGATATTTCAGCGTCGCGTCACCTATTTGCACCGATTTTTCGCTGACCGCCATGCCCTGTCTCCCAAAAGTTTATTCTGATTACATATTGGCCCGATTGAGCCACCGCTCAGCAATAAGTTCAACGTAAATCGCAAGGCCAGATTATTTGCGAATATTGCGGAATATTCCTGACCGGAAACGCTAAACTGTCGCCATGACCAGATATGCCTTTATCCTGTTGTGTATTTTGTGTGGCGCGCTGTTTGGCAGGGCGCATCCGGGTAATGCCGCCACGATCCATGTGGTCAACCATGGATGGCACACCGGGCTGGTAATCCGGCGGGGTGACATTCCAGCCGGGCTTTGGCCCGAGCACCGTCAGGCCCCGCCCGGCGAATATCTGGAAGTGGGCTGGGGGCAGCGGGAGTTTTACCAGACCCGCGATCCGAGCCTGTTGCAGGCGCTGGGCGCGGCTGTCTGGCCGGGGGCAAGCGTGCTGCATCTGGTGGGGTTTAATGGACAGGTGACGGAGCGCTTTCCCCATAGCGAAATTATCGCCCTGACAGTGGACAATGCGGCTATGGCGCGGCTGGTGCGCTATATTGCCGATGCCTATGAACGCGATGCAGATGGCAATGTCAAACGCCTGGGGGCGGGTCTTCATGGCGACAGCCGGTTTTTTGCGGGCCGCGAGGATTTTCACCTGTTGCGCACCTGCAATGTGTGGACGGCGCACGCCTTGCGGCGTGCCGGCTGCCCGGTTGGTTTGGGCATCACAGCGGAAAATGTCATGTCGTCGGCGGCCAAATGCGGCACGCCCGTACCCTGAACGTATATGTGACCGCCGTCACAGGCGTTCATTTCTACTCCTGCGGGAGTATTTACCGCCACTCCGGCCAGCAATAATCTCTTCTCAGCGTCCAGATTTTTTTGGGCAGGAAATATCAAATGGAGAAATTATCATGCGTAATTTAATCAAAACAGCGGCGGTGGCCGCCATGCTGCTGTCCCCAGGCGCGGCGCAGGCGGCGGTTATAACCGTAAGTTCACTGAATAACGGCAATTTCGGGGCGAGCCAAGGCATTACGGGAGGGAGTGCGATGAGTCCTTTCGCGGTGTTGGGTGCTGCAACATTTCAGATAACGGCAACAGGAACCTTATGCCTTGCGACCTGCTCAATTTTTGTCGGGAGCCCTGACGGCATAACGCTAGACAGCGCCCCCGAGATTCTCCCGCTTGAGGAAGGAAGCGGGGTAAACGTCAATCCGAATCTCAATACCGCCGCGCTGATCGGCGCCTTTGTAGCCGCAGGAACACCTGGCACAGCAGGAATCGACGATGATTTCGGCGGGAATGTAGCGGCCAGCGCCCTGTTCCTGATCGGCAGCGGACCATATCTATTCAATGCGCCGGGTGCGGGCACGCTTTATCTGGGAATCAACGATTCCTTTGCAAGCAATAATACCGGCTTCTTTACCGTTACAATTATAGAGCAGGCGCAACAGGAAACACCCGTTCCCGAACCCATCACCCTGTCCCTGCTGGGCGCGGGGCTGGCGGGGCTTGGTGCGATCCGGCGCGCGCGAGCCCCTTGCTGTTTCAGCGCAATACGCGCCACGGCCTGAATTTTGGTGAAGCGGGACCGGTGATCTGGCTGCGGGTGGACGTGGAAAATAGTGGCGCGCGTGATGGTGAATGGCTATTCGCGACACGTCTGACATCTATTGCCTTGCTGGATGTTTATCTGATCCGAAACAACAAGTCAGAATTATTATATTCGGCTTCGGACCCGCACACGTCGCTGGCTTCTATCAAACGTCATTACGCGCATGCCGCCGCTTTTGTCCTGTCCGCCGGGGAAAAGGGAACTATATTTGTGCGTTATCTGGGGCGGCATATATCACGTATGCCGTTGTCGATCTCATCGTTCGAAGCCGTAGCGGTGGCGCGACAGGACCGATATGTTGTTTTTTCTGCAATTGCAGCCAGTGTTGCGGCCCTGGTGCTGTATGGAAGTGCAATTTTCTGGATTATCAAGGGCCGGATAATTCTTTATTACGCCGCCGCTGAAATTGCGACTGTAATGATCATCGGCCAGGCAAATGGCATTCTCAACGTTTTATTTTGGCCACAATCGCCGTTGTTGCAGGATCTTGCGCCAGGGCTTCTTAACGCATTCAATGTCATTTTTTCATCCCTGTTTGCGCGTAATTTTTTCCGGCTTCCGGAACGTGCGCCGTATACGGATTTATTTTTTCTTGTATGGATCGGGGTTGCGCTCGTTTATATTGCGCTCACAGCTTTGATCCTTGGGCAGCCAGCCTATTTCAGTATTCAGCAGTTTATCGGTTATGTCCTGCTGACACCCTTATGGTTATTCCTGCCGCTACTGGCGGTGTTTGCGACGCTTCGCTGGCAAACCAGTTACTGGCCTTTAATTCCTGGCTGGTCCATCATCACATTTGGGCATTTATATTGGCTGGCAATTGTCCAGGGTGTGGTGCCTGAACCGCCATTTCACCCACAACTGATTGGTTTTATTGCTGTTGGCCAGGCATTCTTCCTGGCCGTGGCTATCGTTTTGGAGGTGCGGCTATTGCGCGATGACAGATTGCGCGGGCAGATTGAACTGAACACCGCCCTGCAACAGCAATTGGCGGCGACGCAACAAAAAACGGAAATACTACGCGAACTGGCCGAGCAGGACCGTTTGGTTCATGCGGCCGGGCATGACAGCAGGTCCATTTTACTTGGGCTGCGCAATTTCGCGGCCGGACTGCAACAGGGAACGGACGCTACGCATGTTGGTATTGCCGCGCAGGCGATCACACACCTGACCAATGATCTGGAGGCGGTGTTAAGCACCACCATCGCCAGCGCGGCGCATGGTGGGGCCACGAATATGCTGGCGCTGGAAATGGTTCCGGTTGCGCAAATGCTGGCGGCGGTGCGGCTGATTCACGAACGATCGATCCGCGATAGGGGGCTTCGGTTCCGTGTGCATGGTGGCGCGATTGAACTGGTGACAGACCGCGCGCTGCTGGTTCGCATTCTGGGTAATCTGGTGGATAATGCCTGCAAATATACAGAACAGGGCGCCATCATACTGGCGGCGCGCTGTCACGGTGGTATTTTACGCATCCAGGTGTGGGATAGCGGTTTCGGTATTGCGCCGGAGATATTGACGACATTGCTCGATCCCAGGGTTGGACAGGTGCGTGTGTCTGAACATGGCGCTGGTCAGGGCAGTGGATTACAAACCGCCAAGTCGTTGGCGGCACGCATTGGTGGTTCGATTTCCGGCTGTTCGCGTGTGGGTCATGGCAGTTTTTTTGAACTGCGTCTGCCACTGGTGAATTCATTTGATGTGAAGCAAATCGCCGGTGCGGGTCGTCTATGGGTACTGGAAAATACGCCTGATGCCGCACTTCGGCTGCAACGCATGGCGGCGGAGCTGGGTTTGAGCGTGAATTATTTACCGCCAGCCCAACAGGCCAGTTTGTTTGCGCATGGCGGGGTCGCCAGCACGGATTTCGTGCTGATCGCGGAAAATTTTGGCGGCCCAGGTCAGGAACAGGAAATCGCGCAACGCCTTGCGGACACTGTTCCGCGCGCCAATATCTTTATCACCACCTATGACAGGGGCGTGGATGTGCGCGCCCGGCTTGCAAAAAGCGCCAGGATCGTTCTGTACGAGCCGGTAACAACCGAGGCGCTGCGCATGGCGATCTATGCGCCAAAACCCAGCACATCGGCCATGGAATAAAGTCCGGGCCGCTTGCCCTGGCCCCATTTTGCGGCGGCAACCGCGCCGCGCGCAAAGATCGAACGGTCCGATGCGTGATGGCGCAGTTCGATGATTTCATCATCGGCGGCAAATATAACGCTATGTTCGCCAACCACGCCGCCGCCGCGCAATACCGCAAAACCGATATCGCCTGTCTTGCGTGCACCGGTTATGCCGTCGCGCCCGCGCGCGGCGACATCGGACAGTTTTACGCCGCGCCCCTCGGCTGCCGCCGCGCCCAGCAGCAATGCGGTGCCCGATGGCGCATCCACCTTGTGCCGGTGATGCATTTCCAGAATTTCAATATCAAAGGCATCATCCAGCAGTTTCGCCACCTGTCTGGTCAATTGCGCCAGCAGATTGACGCCGAGCGACATATTGCCCGCCTTGATGATGGTGGCGTGGCGCGCGGCGGCGGCAATGGCGGCTTCGTGTTCCGCCTCAAAACCCGTGGTTCCGATCACATGCACAATGCGGGCCTGCGCACACAGCGCGGCATGTTCAACGGCGGCGGCGGGTGATGTAAAATCCAGCACCGCATTGGCTTTGGCGATCAGTTCCAACGGATCATCGGTAATGGCAACGCCCAGGGGTTCGATGCCCGCCAGCGCGCCCGCATCGCGGCCCAGAAATTGCGATCCCGCTGGCTCAGTCGCCCCGGAAATTTCACAACCCGGGGTTCGCGACACCTGACCTATCAGCGTGCGCCCCATGCGGCCCGCTGCGCCCACCACGACTATTTTGATATTCGACATTCTGTTCAACCTGCATTCGCACGTCTCCTCCATGTCATTGCGCGGCGCGTACGCTGCGTGGCAATGACGCGCAGAAGTCAGTGACTGGCTCCTGACGGAAAACGCCCTGATTAATACACCATCCATGCATAAACACTACAGCGCAGAAGATTAGCCGATTAAAATGACCGGAGCAGACGGATTTTGTCACATCACGCTTGATCCAGATCAAACCATAGGGGACAAGCCTGTTTTATCCAGTTGAAAATACTGGATTAATCTATCGCAGTTGAAAAGGGCGCTGCAATCCTGATAGATATTGATCTAATCATAAAATTAGCCAGGGAAGATGAGGGAAGACCATGTCCACGACGCCACAATATGACGCCATTATTATCGGGGCCGGCATTGCCGGCATGTATCAGCTTTACCGCCTGCGGGAACTGGGGCTGAAGGTTCGGGTGTTTGAGCACGGCAGCGATGTCGGCGGCACCTGGTACTGGAACCGCTATCCCGGATGCCGCTTCGATTCCGAAAGCTATAGCTATGGCTATTCCTGGTCGAAGGAACTGCTGCAGGAATGGAACTGGAAGGAGCATTTCTCGCCGCAGCCGGACACGATGGAATATCTCGACCTTGTCGCGAGGAAATTTGATCTGCGCAAGGACATCACCTTCAACGCGCGCGTCAGCAAGGCGACCTATGACGAGAAAGCCAATGAATGGGAGATCGAAACTGAAAATGGCGAACGCGCCCGCGCCCGGTTCCTGATCACGGCCGTTGGTGTGCTGTCGGCGACCCAGATGCCAAGAATTCCGGGTGTTGATAAATTCAAGGGCATTTCGTTCCACACCTCGCGCTGGCCCAAAGACGAAAAAGGCTTTGGCGGCAAGGATATCGGCATGAAGGGCAAGCGTGTCGGCGTTATCGGCACGGGCGCCACCGGCGTGCAGCTGATTCAGGAAGCCGCCAAGGTTGCCGGGCATCTCACCGTGTTCCAGCTTGCGCCGGAATTTTGCGCGCCGTTGCGCAATGCTCCGATCACGGATGATGAAATGGCGCATATCAAGGAGAACTATCCGGAAATCTTCAAAAAATGCAGGGAATCTTCCGCTGGCTTCATGCATAATTTCGTCATGAAGTCGGTTTTTGAAGTATCCGACGAGGAGCGCGAGGCGTTTTTTGAATATCTGTACAACAGGCCCGGATTTGAAAAATGGCTGGGCAACTATGTTGACACCATGATCGATCCCAGGGCTAACGCGCTGCTCACGGATTTCATGGCGCGGAAAATTCGCAGCCGGGTCAAGGATCCCGTGCTTGCTGAAAAGCTGATTCCAAAAAATCACGGTTTCGGCATGCGCCGCGTTCCCATGGATACCAATTATTACGAGGTTTACAATCAGGACAATGTGACGCTGGTTGATCTGCGCGAAACGCCAATCGAGACCATCACCGAGAAAGGCGTCAAGACCAGCGACAAGGAGCATGAGCTGGATATTCTGATTTACGCCACCGGCTTTGACGCCGTCACCGGCGCGTTTACCCGGATCGATATTACGGGTGTAGGCGGCAAGAAGCTGAAGGACAAATGGGCCGACGGCCCGGTCACCTATCTGGGCATTGGCGGGCATGATTTCCCCAACTTCCTGACCC
>DAIOWE010000125.1:0-7303 GCA_036758605.1 Pseudomonadota bacterium
TCGCGCCCCAACCGGCGATGGTCGCGCTTTTCCGCCTCTTCGATCATCAGCAGATAGGCTTTCAGTTCCTTGTCGCTGGCCCAGCAAGTTCCGTAAATGCGTTGCAGCATTTCATTGTTGGAATCGCCGCGCCAGTATGCGCCCGCAAGTTTGGTCAGCTTGAACGCCTTGCCCAGCTTTCCCGTGGATGGCAGATGCGGCCCCCGGCACAGATCCTGCCAATTGCCCTGGCGGTAAATGCTGACTGGCTGATCTGCGGGGATCGAGGCGATGATTTCCGCCTTATATTCCTCACCGATAGACCGGAAGAATGCCACCGCCGCATCGCGCGCCCATACTTCACGGGTGATGGGTTCATCGCGGTCCACAATTTCGCGCATGCGCTGTTCGATCTTTTCGAGATCATCCAGGCTGAATGGCGTTGGGCGCGCAAAATCGTAAAAGAAGCCGTTCTCGATCACCGGGCCAATGGTGATCTGGGTTTCGGGATAGAGTTCCTTCACCGCCTCGGCCAGCACATGGGCGCAATCATGGCGCAGGATTTCCAGCACGGTGGGGTCTTCGGCGGTCAGTATGGCAACCCTGGCGTCACGCTCGAATATAGTGGAAAGATCTTTCACTTCCCCATCGACACGCACGGCCACGGCTTTTTTCGCCAGTGATTTGGAAATGTCCAGGGCCAGATCAAGGCCGCTGAGCGGTGCTGCAAATTCGCGCTGTCCGCCATCGGGAAGGGTAATCTTAATCATCAATTTCTCGCTTCGAAGGAACATTTATATTGCGCGACCAGCGCCCATAACGCCACGCGCTCAACAGTCCATAGCGCATCTCAAGGCGTTCGGGAACCGTGTCAACGCCCTGTCCGCCCCAGGGGTGACAGCGGCATATTCTCGACAGCGCCAGCCAGCTTCCCGGCCAGGCCCCATGCTGGCGCACCGCAATGGCGGCATATTGCGAACAGGTCGGCTGATAACGGCAGGAGCTTCCCAACAAAGGCGACAGGGTAAGCTGATAGAGCCGGATCAGAAACAGCAGAACTTTACCCATTTTCGGAACCGGCGCGCTTGGCGGCGATTTCATCGACGGCCTTTAATACGGCCTCAAAGGGCAGCATGACCGAGCCATGCCGGGCCTTGTAATCAGCCACTGGCTGCAAAACCTCCAATTCGCGCCATTCACCGGCTGGGGGGGCGGCGTGGGTTTTCAGCATGGCCAGCATGTCATCGCGCACCTGGCGCAGTTGCGCCCCGGTCTGGCCGATCACATGTTTGGCCATGATGGCGCTTGCTGCCTGCCCCAGGGCGCAGGCCTTGACCTCGGCGGCGTAATCGCTGACTTTATCGTCCTGCATTTTGATATCGACGGTAATGCGGCTGCCGCATAGCGGGCTGTCCAGAAACACGCTGGCGTCAGGGTTCGCCAGCCGCCCGGCCCGGTCAATGTTCCCGGCCAGGCTCAGGATGGCCTTGTTATACAGATCATTAACCATGATTGCGGTCCAGAACGGTCGCGGCATGGGCCTTGATGGCCTTCAGCATGGCATGCAAGCCATTGGAACGCGTTGCGCTGAGATGTGAATCCAGCCCTATTTCAGAAATAAATCCAGGCATGGTAGAGATAATTTCTGAAGCGGAACGATCGCTGTACACCCGCAGCAAGATGGCGATCAGGCCGGAGACGATGGCGGAATCACTGATGGCGTCAAAATGCAGCCGGTTGGCGTCGCCTGACGCCCGCAGCCAGACCTGGCTCTGGCAGCCATGCACGCGGTTGGACTCGCACCGCCATTCATCCTTGAATTCCGGTAACTTACGCCCCAAATCAATGAGGTACTGATAGCGATCCATCCAGTCGTCGAAAAACTGGAACTCACCGATCAGGTCTGTCTGGGCGTCCGTAATGGTCTGCACGGTTAACTTCATCTCGCAGTGGTTGCCGGGATAATCTTATCACAATAAAGCCCCTGTTAAGGCAAGATTGCACATACTGGCCCAAGCAGGTAGACTATCCTCGTAATATAGGTATTCCCTGCCCCGGTATTAATGGCGGTAAGACCCGCGAACAGAACAAAGAGTATGCAGCGGCTCATCCCAATGGGCTTAATATGGACAAATCCCCGTTATCCAGCCAGCACCGCGCCGGGGTTATCAAGCTAGAGAGTGAAATTTTGACAATGGATGCCATCACCAATGAGGCCGGCCAGGTCAGTGTTTTTGAAGACAGGGCCAAACAACGTAGCGCTGATCGCCGCCCCACAAAGGCCGAGGCCGAAGCCGCCGTTCGCACCCTGATCAGTTGGGCAGGAGATAATCCCAACCGTGAGGGCCTGCTGGATACGCCCGCGCGCGTGGTCCGCTCCTATGCGGAATTTTTCTCCGGCTATGCCGAGGATCCCAACGAGATCCTGTCGCGCACCTTCGAGGAGGTCGAGGGCTATGATGACTGGATCATGCTGCGCGACATCCGGCTTGAATCGCACTGCGAACACCATATGCTGCCAATCATTGGCGTGGCGCACATCGCTTATATTCCCGAAGGGCGTGTCGTCGGCATCAGCAAACTGGCCCGCGTGGTGGAAGTTTTCGCCAAACGCCTGCAAACCCAGGAAACCCTGACGGCCCAGATCGCCAGCGCCATTCACGATGGCTTGCAGGCGGTGGGTGTTGCGGTTCTGATTGAGGCGCGCCACGAATGCATGACCACCCGTGGCGTACATAAACCGGATGTGGACATGATCACCAGCCGCATGACCGGCGCCTTCAAGACGGACCCGCGTCTGGAAGAACGTTTTTTGAATATGCTGCGCAAACGCGGATAGGGTAACGTTACGTTAAGCATAAACAGGCAGAATTTTACGATGGATAAGAACAACGAACTTCGCTTTGCACCACGCCGCACGATTGAGCAGGTCGAGGAAAGTGCAGAGCTGGCCCCGAAATTCGATGAACGCGGCCTGATCCCGGTGGTCACCACGGACGCCGAAAGCGGCGAAGTGCTGATGCATGGCTATATGAACGCCGAAGCCTTCCGCCAGTCGGTGGCGCTGGGCGAAGCGGTATATTTCAGCCGCAGCCGTCAGGCCCTGTGGCACAAGGGCGCGACCAGCGGGCTGGTGCAGAAGATCATCGAAATCCGCATCGATGATGATCAGGACGCCGTATGGCTGCGCGTCAATGTGCAGGGCGGCGCCAGTTGCCATGTGGGGTATCGTTCGTGTTTTTACCGGTCGATTCCGATTGGCGCGAAGGGCGATGTGGAATTGAACTTTGAAGAAACCGAAAAAGTTTTCGATCCAAAAGCCGTGTATGGGGATGCGCCAAATCCGACCCAATTGTGAAAAATTATGGCTGATTTGATACCCCGCCCCACCTGGTCGCGCAGACCCGCCACCATCGGCCTGGCGCTGGGTTCCGGCGTTGCCAGGGGATGGGCGCATATCGGGGTGCTGCGCGAGCTGGAACGCGAAGGTATTCAACCCGATATCATTTGCGGCACCTCCATCGGCGCGGTGGTCGGCGGCGGTTATGTCGCGGGCAAACTGGACGAAGTGGAAAAATGGGCGCGCGGCATGACCCAGCGGCGGCTGTTCCGGTTTCTTGATTTTGGTCTTGGCACCGGCGGGTTGCTGCATGGAAATAAATTGGCGGCTGAATTAAGTAACGAACTTGGTGATCTGGAAATTCAGCATCTGGGCCGCCGCTTTATTGCCGTCACCACGGAACTGGCGACGGGGCATGAAATCTGGTTGCGCCAGGGATATATGGTGGAGGCCATGCGCGCCTCCTATGCGCTGCCAGGCATTTTTTCCCCTGTGAAGGTTGAGGGGCGCTGGCTGATCGATGGCGCGCTGGTCAATCCCGTTCCTGTCTCGACATGCCGTGCGTTTGGCGCGCGGCTGGTGATTGCGGTTAATCTGAACGCAGACATATTTGGAATGGGGACGGTGCGCAAGGGCGACCGGCTGGAAAGCGATGAGGAACTGGAAGCAGAAAGTGCCGATGCGCGATCTCTGCTTGCCGGTGCGGGCATGTCCAGCAGGCTGGCTTTGCGTCAATTACTGGGCGCCACGAAGGGTACACCAGGCCTGACCACGGTAATGTTCGGCGCCTTTAATATCGTGCAGGACCGTCTGGCGCGTTCACGCCTTGCAGGCGATCCGCCGGATGTGCTTGTCAACCCGCAGGTGGCGCATATCGGCTTGCTGGATTTTCACCGCGCCGAGGAATCGATCAAACTGGGCGAGCTGGCCATGCGCGAGGCCATGCCGATGATCCAGGAGGCGCTTAACGTCCTGAACTGAAGTCCGTATTAAGGGGCGCTTTGCTCCACGCTGCGGTTTGCGGAATTCTCTATGTTTGTGGGATCGGTATTCGTACTGACGTGCCAGATGGTTTTGTCGGCCGAGACATTACGTTCCTTTGACAATTCCCGCGCCAGATATAAAAACCGGTTCAGCAGCGAATGACAAAACTGTATTTTTGCCAGTTCCACATTCCAGGCTGCATTGGGGAAGGGACAACTTTCAAATGAAATGACAATATCCCGCGGCAGATCAAAGCGCCGCGTCATTGCTTCTGCAAGACGCTCGGCAATGCCTGATTCGCGCAGCCATTTATCAATTTTTTCGCCCTCCAGCGTGTTGTTAGGCGCATATTGAACCGTCGTTATTCCGCGTTTCATTATGGGCCCATCTGCGGACTCCGGTGATAATTTCGTCAGTAGCCAATCCATGGCCCTTTTTGCCAGGGCATATTCCTCGTGGCACGATTCTGCACGGTCCGTGGGCAATTCAGCGGCCTGCACAATTTCGGCGCGGTTTGCTGGATCAGCGCCATAAACCAAGCAGGCAATATTGTAATAGCGCTGAATTTCCAGAGAGTGTAAATCCCAATAGGCGTTATCTATCTCTTCTTCCTGCACCAATTGCCATTCCAGCTTCCAGCCATCTGCAACCGCCTGCAGTTTTTCTATTTCGCTATGGTCACCCACTTGCACAGGCAGCATCATCTGCGCCATGACTGCGATCGTGTCTGCTGCATCTTCCTCGCGGCCAAATACCGGCGGCTTCAATTCCCAGATGAGAACATGCGCCATTTCGTGCAGCAGGGTGAATTCCGTATTGGCAAGAATGAACAGACGCTCATATTCCGCCTGTGAATCATAGACGGAAGAATTAACGGCATCCTTCGCATTCAGCGGGACTGTTGATACAATCAGAATCGCAGAAATAATAAAAGTGGCAATGGCGAAAAATCCGTCAGCACGCCGCCCGGACAGGTTGCGCGAATTTTTGAAAAACATAAAAATTCCCGGCACTAATCGCATTTCGTCCGGCCTTATGGCGTGTCCGTTACATGCACCATATCAAAGGGGGTATAATGTTGCGTTAACATGTGCCGCCAACCAAGTCACACCGGCAGGATATATTCGATGCCGGACTAACCCATAAGGGTTAATGACCGCTAACCATTGCAGGCAAAAATCGACCGCTTTAATGCGCGCGACGCTTCAGCAATTCATAATTGCTGTCATGCAATTGCCCGAACATCGTGGCCACCTGCGGATGCTCCACGGGATCGCCCGATTCATCGGGCAGCAGGTTCTGCTCGGAGACATAAGCCTCGTAATAGGATTCCTCGTTCTCCGCCAGCAAATGATAGAACGGCTGATCCTTGCGCGGCCTGATTTCAGCGGGAATGGATTGGTACCATTGCTCGGTATTGTTAAACACCGGATCAACATCAAAAATCACGCCACGGAACGGAAAAATCCGGTGCCGGACGACCTGACCAATGCGAAACTTTGCCAACCGCGCCATCTTAATATCCTTTTTTAACAGCCGCCGGAAGTGTAGCAAATATTACGAAAATGCACCACCGATCCGTCAACGACGCGCCACCATATAAGGATACGGGCCAGGAAAATAAAGGCCGCCCCCTAAAACAAGGGTGCGGCCTAAATTCATGCTACTAGTGCTCTTTTTTCTCTGCTTCGCAGGGGTTTTCTGCTTCGCAGGGGTTTTCTGCGGCGCAGGGGTTTTCCGCAGCGCAGGGGTTCGCGGCATCTTCCGCGCCGGCCTTTTCATGATGCTCCGCATAGGCCGGGAGGGCTGCTGCAGATACTGCCAGGGCCAGGCCGATGGCGGTCGCGGTAACGGTAAAGCTGCTCTTCTTCATGGTTTTTTACCTTCCTTGGTTTATATGGCCGTCTAGCGGCCTCACTCTCCAGCAGATTGGAGGCGGGTTTTTCCGCCTTTCCCCCCGATGGAAACTCTTGTTGCCCAAAATCTTTTACCCTTTATTCCTTTACAATCAATGGATAATCAGGGGTCGGATTAAGTGGGCAGGAATACGCATAATTTCCTGGCGTCAGTTCAACGCTATAGTCACGGGTAACACCTTCGGTTAATCCTCCGCCGGAGACATTTGGCTGTAACAGCCGCGCCAGACCGGCGCCGCGCAACCAGAACCCAAGCTCATAGGGTACGTCCCTGTTGGTCACACGAAAAATATATTTGCCGGGTTTCACAGTCAACGGAGCGGCATTCTGCAAGCGTTGCCTGCCGGTTTTTTCATTGATCTCTATGCAGTCCGCCTTGTTCTTTGTTTTGAAACCGTGATCGGCGCCGGCTTCAGACTCCAGGAATTGGCAGCCGGTCTGGGTTAGTGTGATTATGGTGGCGCCAATTGATTCAGGTGATTGCGCCGCAGACTGCGCATCCGCCGCCACAGGGATCAGCAGAAGCCCGCTGGCGAGCGCACTGACCAGCGCAAATTGTTTCCGCCCGGATACTGGTAAGCCTGGTTTCATGGACACCAATTTCTCTCCCGCGAATCTTTATACTGCATCATGCCGAGACTAACATCGGCGATCAATACGTCAATTAAAAGGCGAAATCAGGACCTTTACATGATTTATTGTGGCTAAAAACTGTACGGCATAGATTGCTTTTGGTTACACCCGCACAATATAATCTCAACAATCAGCATGGATTGAAGGTGATCAGACGCCTGTGATGGTCCCGCTTCGGGCCCTCGGGTAAAAGATATGGAGATGGAAATGGCGGAACAGGCAAAACGCGCGGAAGCCACTTTTGGCGCTGGATGTTTTTGGGGCGTAGAGGCCACTTTTCGGCGGGTTCCGGGGGTCTTTGCCACGGCGGTTGGCTATCTTGGCGGCATTCTGGACAACCCCACCTATGAGGATGTGTGTAGTGGCCGCACCCAGCATGCCGAAGTGGTAAAGGTCGTGTACGATCCGCGCCGGGTCTCCTATGAGCAGTTGCTGAATATATTCTGGGAAA
>DAIOWE010000126.1:0-7234 GCA_036758605.1 Pseudomonadota bacterium
GGATGATCCGCGCTTCAAAACGCCCATCGACCGCAAGGAAAACGCCGCCGTCATGGTGAAGATGTTCGATGACGCGATTGCCAAACGCACCCTGGCCGAATGGGGCAAAATTTTCGACGACGCCGATCTGGTCTGGGCCCCCGTGCTGCATCCCAAACAGGTGGTCGAGGATGCGCAGGCGCATGCCTCCGGCGCGTTCATAGACGTGCCCGACGGCCAGGGCGGCACGGTGAAAGGCATCGCATCACCCGTGCGCTTCAACGGCGAAGCCATCACCCCCAGACGCCCCATGCCCGAACCCGGCCAGCACACCGCAGAAGTGCTGGTCGAACTGGGCTATGACGCCGCCGCCATCGAAAAACTGCGCGCGGGGGGCGTGGTGAATTAGTTGTTTAGTACGGGATTGTGTATGCACAATAATTATTGACACTGCCTCATAGTGTATGCACAATAATGCCGAGGATTATTTTCGATCCCGCCAAAGATGCGGCCAACCTCAAAAAGCATGGCCTGTCTCTGGCGGAAGCGGGAAGGCTGGAATGGGACACGGCGCTGACCTGGCCGGACGCGCGCAAAGATTATGGCGAGCATCGCTTATCTGCGCTGGTTCTGATGCGGGACAGGCTGTTTTTCGTGGCCTTTGTGGATCGTGCCGAAGGACGGCGCATTATCAGCCTGCGCAAAGCCAATAAAAGGGAGGTGTTAAAATATGCGGCAAACGATTAAAACCCGCGCTGGCCGCGTGCTTGTTCTGCCCACCCCCGAAGAAGACGCCGCCATCACGGCGGCGGCCATGTCAGACCCGGACGCCATGCCCTATACCGACGAAGAATGGGAGCAGGTTAAGCCATTTTTGCGCGTTGGCCGCCCGCCCGCCGCCATCACCAAGGAACGCATCACCATCCGCCTGTCGCGTGACGTGGTGCAGCGGTTTCGCGCCACCGGCGCTGGCTGGCAGACCCGCATCGACGCGGCGCTGAAAGACTGGCTCAGGGAGCATCCCTGAAATGAACATTTCCGAACGGGTGTTGCGATGGCAGGCCGCATGGGAGGGGGCGGACCCGGATGAGGTTGCCCAGCTTTATACCCCCAACGCCATCCATGCCAGCGCAGGGGTAAAGGCCAGATTGCCCGTGTTAGGTGTCTCGGAACTGCGGGGACAGGATCAGATACGCGCCTATGCGGAAAAATCATTCGCGTTGGTGAAAAATATCCACTTCGAAATTCTGGGCGTCACCACGCAGGAATCGCGGGATGTGGTGGAATATCTGCGCCGGTCTTCCATCGATACCGGTGGCCCAAAACATGTGGTCGAAATTCTGGAATGGGACGGCGATTTGCTAAATGCTGTCCGGGTATTTCATTTTTAGTCTCTACCGCACCGCACAAAAATTACCCGCTCCTCCTTGCATAATTAACCGAAAGCGCCCCTTGCAGCGCGCGCAAAATCGCGTCATGCTGTCCCTTAAGAACCAGAAGAAACGACTATAGTGAGGAACACCATGCTGACAGCCATCAATAGGAGGCTGCCTGGTACAGTCTGCCTCCTGCTCCTGATACTTATCCGGCTGGGCCAACCGGCGCTGGCGGAACCCGAACGTTATAATGGCGTATTACGCGGCAATAATCTGGCGCCGCCCGTCGAAACCGGCGGTCTGGGCAGTGTGCAGCTTGCCGTCATGGGCGAACAAATGTCCTGGATCGTGAGCTTTTATGATCTGGACAGCCCCCCCGTTGCCGTGCAGATGCACGGGCCAGCGGTCCCCGGTGAAAGCGCCCCCCTGCAATTGGATCTGGGCAATAATTGGGGCGATCTGGGCCGCAATAATTTTATGTCCGGTAAAACCGTGATCCGCCCGGATCAGCTTGCGGCACTTTCAACCGGCAAATGGTATCTGGTGGTGCGGACCCAGGCGCATCCCGAGGGCGAACTGCGCGCGCAATTGCAGCGCTTTAATTAAGTGGCCAGCGGGCGCGCGCCGGAATGTCCAATGGGTCGCCCAATGGGCCATTAAGACCCAGCGACAGGCGCTCGATCCCGGCCCAGCCGATCATCGCGGCATTGTCGGTGCACAGGCGCAGTGGCGGCGTGGCCAGCATAAAATCCTGCTGATCGCACAGCGCGCTTAATGCACCGCGTAGCGCCTGATTGGCGGCAACACCGCCCGCAACCACCAGGGTGTCCGGCCCCGCACCATGGGTTTCCCGAAACAGCGCCATCGCATTTCGGCACCGATCAATCATGACATCGGCTGTGGCTGCCTGAAAGCTGGCGGCCATATCGGCCCGGTCCTGATCCGTCAAAGCACCAAGCCCGGCGGTCATATGCCGCACCGCCGTTTTCAGACCGGAAAATGAAAAATCACATCCTGGCCGTCCCAGCATGGGCCGTGGCAGGGCAAAACGTTTCGGATCCCCGCGCAGGGCCGCCTGTTCCACCGCCGGACCGCCCGGATAGCCCAGCCCCAGCAGCTTGGCGGTCTTGTCGAACGCTTCACCAGCCGCATCGTCCAGACTGCCGCCAAGACGCACATAATCGCCTACCCCGCGCACATCCAGTATCTGGCAATGCCCGCCCGACACCAACAGCAACAAATAGGGAAACGCCACCGGCTGCACCAGACGCACTGACAGCGCATGGCCTTCCAGATGGTTCACCGCCACCAGCGGAATATTGCGCGCGGCCGCAATCGCCTTGCCAGTGACCAGCCCCACCATGACCCCGCCGATCAACCCCGGCCCGGCTGTCGCCGCCACACCGTCCAGCCCGTCCCAGCCGCACCCGGCTTTCTCTATGGCGGACAGTATCAGCCGGTCCAGCGTTAAAATATGCGCGCGCGCCGCAATTTCGGGCACCACGCCGCCATAGGGGCGGTGTTCGTCAAACTGGCTCAACACCAGATCGGACAGAATTTCGCACGGCAGGTCTGGATGCCCGCGAATGACCGCGGCGGCAGTTTCATCGCAACTGGTCTCAATACCAAGCAGCGTAAGCGGTTTAAGGTGCATACAGGACGTAACTTTTATGAGAAAACCGGCGGTCTGTATTTGCCGGAACAACCGGCTTATAACATGATTTTTCGCCGCCTGCTCAGGAGCCAGAGATTTTTATGCTTGATGCACTGCAATTGCCGGTCCGGATTGGCACGCGGGGCAGCCCGCTGGCGCTGGCGCAGGCGGAAGAAACCCGTGCGCGCCTGCTGGCCGCCCATCCGGGGCTGGGCGCTGCACAGGTGGAAATTCAGGTCATTCGCACCACCGGTGACAGGGTGCAGGACCGCCCGCTATCGGAGATCGGCGGCAAGGGCCTGTTCACCAGGGAAATAGAAGAAGCCCTGCTGGCGCGCGATATCGACATTGCCGTGCATTCCATGAAGGACATGCCCACCATGCTGCCCGATGGATTGGCGATTGTCTGCCTGTTGCAACGCGAAGACCCATGCGATGTTCTGATCAGCCCGAAAGCCACATCGATAAAAGAATTGCCCCAGGGGGCGACCGTCGGGACTTCTTCACTGCGCCGTCAGGCCCTGCTGTTGCGCCTGCGCCCGGATCTGCGGGTGGCGCCATTTCGCGGCAATGTTGAAACCCGGCTGGCCAAACTGGATGCGGGCGCGGTGGACGCCACCCTGCTGGCGCTGGCCGGATTAAAGCGGCTTGGCCTGGCCGGTATCAACACATCTGTAGTACAGCCCGATGAAATGTTGCCCGCCGTGGCGCAGGGCGCAATCGGAATCGAAGCACGCATCAATGACGCGCCTGTCGCGCGCCTGCTGGCCCCGCTAAATCATCCGCCAACGGAATATTGTGTGCGGGCCGAACGGGCGTTTCTGGCGGCGCTGGATGGGTCGTGCCGCACCCCCATAGCGGCGCTGGCGCAGATCATGCCCGACGGAAAGCTGCATCTGCGCGGGCAGATCGTCAAACCCGACGGTACACAATTGTTTGAGGCGGTGCGTGATGGTAGTCTTGCCGATGCGTCCCGGATGGGCTTTGATGCGGGGGTGGAGTTGCGCATGCGCGGCGGCGATGATTTTTTCACGGCCTCGCCATAAAAAGGAAGATGATATGCGGTACCTGATCACCCGGCCCGAAGAAGACGCCGAACCGCTGGCCGAGGCAGTGCGCGCGCTTGGGCATGACGCATTGATCGATTCAATGTTGCGTATCACCCCGTTCGACGACGTGCTGCTGGATACCGATGGTGTGCAGGCGCTTTTGTTCAGCAGCGCCAACGGTGTGCGCGCCTTTTCTGATATTTCGCTGAACCGGCGCGTGCCCGTATTCACGGTCGGCGAGGCCAGTGCGGCCATTGCCCGCGACATGGGCTTTCGCAAGGTATTTGCTGCTGGCGGCGATGTCATATCCCTGGCGCAACTGGTCGCGGCGTCCCTAAAGCCCGAAGAGGGCATTTTAATGCATATTTCAGGAACCGTCGTGGCGCGGGAACTGAAGGATCTGCTGCAAAAGGAAAACTTCAACGTCTTTCGCGTCCGTCTGTACGAATCCGAACCAGCCACACGCCTGAGCGAACCCACCATTGCCCATTTCAGCAACGGTGAACTGGATGGCGTATTGTTTTATTCGCCCAGGACAGCGCAGATTTTTACCGATCTGATTATTGAAAACCGCCTGACCGAAGCCTGCCGCCGCATCCGCGCACTCTGCCTGAGTGAAGCCGTTGCCGAGGTGGCGGATAAACTTCCGTGGCGGACGGTGAAAGTTGCAGACGCTCCATCGCAGTCTGCAATGCTTGCCTTGCTGGCGCAGTGAATTGAACAGAGTGATGCAGGAAGCATTGGAAAAATCAGAAGCACATCCGTCAACTGTATGGCGCGCATCATTGCGGCGGATCGCGCTTGGCCTGCTTGGCGCCGGCATTGTACTGGCTGGCGTGTGGGGCTGGTGGTCCTTGCAGCAAATTTCCCAACCCGTATTGGATCTGCCGCCGCAATCGGCGGCGTTGCCCCTGCCTGCGGGGCCGGAAGCTGTGATTACAGCGTCCACGGAACATGAGATCGCCGCGCCCGTTGCCAATGCTCTGGCGCAGGTGACAACACGGCTGGAAGCGCTGGAAACGGAATTCGAACAGCTTAAAATCGCCGCAGCGGTTCCCGCAAACCCTGCTGATGCTGGCGCGATATCGCAACTGGATGGCGCGGTACGCACAATATCCGGCAGTCTGGATACGATCCACACCGCCATGACCGCGTTAAATGCGCGCCTTGCCGCGCTGGAAGCCATTCAGGCGGCGCAACCATTGGGCGGCGACGCAAAACGCATTTCCTATGCGCTGGGCCTGCGCGAACTGGAACGCGCACTAAATGGTTCAGGGCCGTTTGCGGTGGAACTGGAAAGTCTGGACAAATTACTGGATGCCGCCCAACCCGATCCGTCGATTGCGCAATTACGCACCCGCGCCACAACCGGTATTCCGACACGCGCCATTCTGCTGGCGCGCTTTAATGCGGCAGCGGCGGCCATTGTGCGCGCCGATGCCGCATCGGATGTTGCGCCGGGCTGGGCTGACCGCACCTATGCATTTGTCATGTCATTGGTCATGATCCGCCCGCTGGGCGAACGCGAAGGCCTGGACGCCCCATCGCGTGTGGCCCGCGCGCAGATGCGTCTTGAAGAAGGCGATCTGGACGCGGCTGTGAAAGAACTGGCGGAGTTGGAGGATACGGCAGCAAAGGCGGCGGCGCCTTGGCTGAGCGATGCCCGCGCGCGGCTGGCGGCGGAACAGGCGCTGGCGCAACTGAGCGCAACATTGACGCAGCAACTGAATGAAGCGGCAACTTCCACGCCTGTGACACCTGTTGAAAATGCGGGAGAATAAATCAGCGATGATCCGGCTGCTGCGGCCATTTATCCTTCTGGTCGTCATCGCCGCCGCCGTTGCGTGGCTTGCGGATAATCCCGGTCGGCTGGAGCTGGACTGGCAGGGCTATCGCATTGAAAGCAGCATTGCGCTGCTGCTGACGATTGGAATTTTGTTATATGCGCTGCTGCGCCTGCCATTCTGGGTTTATGACCGCTGGCGCGGGGCGCGTGGGCAACTCACGCGCCAGAATAGCGGCATTGACGCGCTGACCCGTGGCATGACGGCGATTGCGGCGGGCAATGCGAATGACGCCAAACGCCATGCCGCGCGCGCCGCCCGGCTGCTGCATGACGCGCCGCTTTCGTTATTGATGCAGGCGCAGGCCGCAGAACTGCGCGGCGATGAACCGGCGGCGCGGGGCTATTTTCAATCCATGCTGGCGGCGCCCGAAACCGAATTTCTGGGCCTGCGCGGCCTGCTGGCCCAGGCCATGCGACAGGGCGACAGGGCTTATGCTGAACGGCTGGTGGACCGGGCCATGCGATTGCAGCCCAAAAGCCCGTGGCTGATCCGCAATAAATTTGAAATTGAATGCGCCGCCGGGGCCTGGCCACAGGCGCGCGAAACCCTGGACCGCGCCGTTCAGACCAAACTGATCACCGGGGTGGAACGCACCCGCCGCCGGGCCATTCTGGCCTATGCCGAAGCCTGTCAGGCGCTGGAACAAGGCGCCGACATGCAGGCTTTGGCATCCGCACAGACCGCCCTGAAAGGCGCGCCCGACCTGACCCCCGCCGCCATTCTGGCCGCAAGGTTGCTGGCCCAATCCGGCAAGCCGGACAAGGCGGCGCGATTGCTGGAAAAGGCCTGGGCGCAAGCCCCGCATCCTGATCTGGCGGTGGCCTATGCCGCGCTGGTTCCCACTGAAACAGCAGCCCAGCGCGTGGTGCGGATGCGACGGCTGATTGCGGCGAATCCTGAACATCTGGAAAGCCGGTTGCTGGGGGCCGAGGCCGCCCTGGCGGCAGGCGAAATCGCCCGCGCGCGCGAATTGCTGAACCCGCTGTCGGGTTCAGACGCCAGTCAGCGTGTCTGCACACTGATGGCGCAACTGGCCCAGGCCCAGGGCATGGGCGCACCCGAAGCCCAAAAGTGGCTTGCCCGCGCCCCGCATGCGGCGCCCGATCCGGCCTGGCACTGTCAGGCCTGCGGCAAACCGGCCCCAGACTGGCGCATGCAATGCCCGTCCTGTGGCGAATTTGACAGCATAAAATGGCGCACGGACGGGCCATCTCATCAGCAAGAAGCGGGATTGCTTGCGCATACCACGCCTCTTTGATACACCGGCACTTACAAACCCAGGCCGCCTTAGCTCAGCTGGTAGAGCATCGCATTCGTAATGCGGGGGTC
>DAIOWE010000127.1:0-7162 GCA_036758605.1 Pseudomonadota bacterium
AACCCAGGCCGCCTTAGCTCAGCTGGTAGAGCATCGCATTCGTAATGCGGGGGTCGCGTGTTCGAGTCACGCAGGCGGCACCATTTTCGTATCGTTAGTTGACCTGCTAGCCCATGCCGCCTAGAAAAGCCTTGTAAATATTACGAGGTTGGAAAGGGCGCGATATGAGCGAAACGGCAGAACGTGAATTCATGGAATATGACGTAGTGATCGTCGGCGGCGGGCCAGCGGGCCTGAGCGCCGCCATTCGCCTGCGCCAGCTTGCCCTTGAAACGGGTCAGGAAATTTCGGTCTGTGTGCTGGAAAAAGGCTCCGAGATCGGCGCGCATATTCTGTCGGGCGCGGTGATGGACCCGATCGCCATGAACGAATTGATCCCGGACTGGAAAGAAAAAGGCGCGCCGCTGAACACGCCGGTCACCGATGACCGCTTCTATGTGCTTGGCCCGGCTGGTGCGCTGCGTGTGCCCAATATCGCCATTCCACCGATGATGAACAATCATGGCAACTATATTGTCAGCCTGGGCAATGTGTGCCGCTGGCTGGGGCAACAGGCCGAGGCGCTGGGCGCGGAAATCTATCCGGGCTTTGCGGCGGCCGAAGTTCTGTACAATGACGATGGGTCGGTACGCGGCGTCGCCACCGGCGATATGGGCGTCGGCAAGGATGGCAAGCATAAGGACAGCTATACGCCGGGACTGGAACTGCGCGGCAAATATACGCTGATCGCGGAGGGTGTGCGCGGATCGCTGGCCAAGCAACTGATCGCGCGCTTCCAACTGGATAAGGACAGCGATCATCAGAAATTCGGGATTGGTTTGAAAGAAGTCTGGGACATTGATCCCGCCAAACACAAAGCCGGCCTGGTCATGCACAGCTTCGGCTGGCCGCTGGGCATCAGCACCGGCGGCGGCAGCTTTCTGTACCATATGGAAAACAACCAGATCAGCATCGGCTTTGTGGTGCATCTGAATTACAGTAATCCGCATGTCTCGCCGTTCGATGAATTTCAGCGCTTCAAGCATCACCCGATGATCGCCGATATGCTGACCGGCGGGCGGCGCGTGGCCTATGGCGCGCGCGCGATTACCGAAGGCGGTTTGCAATCGGTACCGAAGCTGAGCTTTCCCGGCGGCGCGCTGATCGGCTGTTCGGCGGGCTTTGTCAATGTGCCGCGCATCAAGGGCAGCCACAACGCCATGAAGACCGGCATGCTGGGCGCCGAGGCGGTGTTCGAGGCGCTGACGGCGGGGCGCAGCCATGATGAACCCGTGACCTATCAACAGGCCTATCGCGATAGCTGGGTGTACACGGACCTGTACAAGGTGCGCAACGCCAAGCCGCTATGGAGCCGCCTTGGTCTTATCGTCGGCACCGCCTTGCTGGGCGTGGATTTATGGATGAACGCCCTGCGCATCGGCCTGCCGTTCACGCTGAAACATGGCAAGCCGGATTATGCGGCGCTGAAACCCGCGAACAAATGCAAACAGATTGCCTATCCCAAACCCGATGGGGTGCTGTCGTTCGACAAGCCCAGCTCGGTCTATCTGTCCGCCACCAATCATGAGGAAGACCAGCCCTGCCACCTGACCCTGCGCGATGCAAGCATACCCATCAGCAAAAATCTGCCGCTGTATGATGAACCGGCGCAACGCTATTGCCCGGCGGGCGTATACGAAGTGGTGCGCGACGCCGATGGCGCCAATCCGCGCTTTCAGATCAATGCGCAGAATTGCGTGCATTGCAAAACCTGCGACATCAAGGACCCCGCCCAGAACATCAACTGGACCGTGCCCGAGGGCGCTGGCGGGCCGAATTACCCGAATATGTGAGGGGTGTGGCTGATCTATCGCTTCGCCGCGGATTTATACACGGCGAAGCGGTCGCGCTTGCCCACCGCAATCACCGTGACAATCAGATCTGAATCTCGCACTTCATAAACCAGACGAAAACCTGCGCTGCGCAATTTGATCTTGTAACGGTCTTTCTGTCCGGAAAGTTTCGCCGAGGGCACATGCGGATGGATCAATCGCTCGGAGAGTTTCTTTTTGAACTGGTCTTGAATATTCCTATCCAGCCCGCGCCATTCCCTCTGGGCTTCGGTCTTGAATTTAAGGCTATAGCTCATCAAGCGTGACGGCGACTTCCGGCATGTCTTTGCGTGCGTCCGCGATGGCATTCAGCTCAATATCCTCTATCAGGTCCAGCAGAGCCTCATAGGCCGCCGCCGGCACACAATAGAATGCTGGCGCATTGCGGTTCAGAATCGCAACCGGCGCGCCCTCGCCTGCGGCCACCGTGCCCATCGGGTCTTTTTTCAGTTCAGATATGCTGGCCACTGTTTCCGCCAGAATGAGGTTGGTCATAATTTGATTCCAGCACTATTACAAGTGCTTTTATTAGTACTAATAAGAATGTCTCCCAGTCAATAATTTTAATGACATTTGGTACCAATATATTGCCATTTGGGATCAATTTATTGCCGTTTTACGCACATTTCATGACACTTTTTCAAGAATCAGAGAGCCGCCTCCCTCCCTATTCAATCACAATCCTTGGCGCAACACGTCCCGGCGCATTCTTGGCCGCGTCCAGTTTGTGCGCCACCCGTTCGGCGATATCGCGATAGATCAGGGCCTGTGGGCTGGCGGGGTCGCTGACCACAATCGGCGTACCCGCGTCGGAAGTTTCGCGGATGGATTGATGCAGCGGCACTTCGCCCAGAAAGTCGCAACCATATTTTTCAGCCGTGGCGCGCGCGCCGCCCTGGCCGAAAATATAATGCTTCTCGCCGCTTTCGGGGCTGACGAAATAGCTCATATTTTCGATCACGCCGAGGATCGGCACATGGGTGGTTTCGAACATTTTCAGGCCGCGCCGCGCATCGATCAGCGCGATTTCCTGTGGCGTCGAGACAATGATCGCGCCCGCCAGCGGTACCTTCTGAACCAATGTCAGTTGCGCATCGCCAGTGCCGGGCGGCATGTCAACCACCAGCATATCCAGTTCACCCCACGCGACATCGTTCAGCATCTGGGTCAGCGCGCTCATCACCATCGGGCCGCGCCAGATCATGGGTGTGTCCTCATCCACCAGAAAGCCGATCGACATGCATTTGACGCCGTAATTCTGCATCGGCAGCAGCTTATGCCCATCGGTGGTGGACGGCTTGCCCTTCAGGCCCAGCATGCGCGGGATTGACGGCCCGTAAATATCCGCATCCAGCAACCCGACCTTGCGCCCAAGGCCCGCCAGCGCCAGCGCCAGATTGACGGCGGTGGTGGATTTGCCGACGCCGCCCTTGCCGCTGGCGACCGCAATGATTGCCTTGATGCCGGGAATGGTCTGTTTTTCACCCATTTTGGCAGACTGTTTTACGGCAGGTTTGGGGGCATGGCTGTGATTATGACCCGGCGCATGATCATGATGATGCGCCTGCGGTTTCGGGGCCGCGCGTGAGGGGCTGTCACGATGCGCGGTCAGCACCACGGCAACTTTAGTGACACCCGGCAGCACGCGCACCGCATCAATACAGGCCATGCGCAGCGGTTCCTTCGCCGCCCCCTCGCTGGGCGAGACTTCCAGTGAAAATCCCACTTCGCCGTTTTTGATGACCAGCCCCTGCACCATGTCAAGGCTGACCACATCGGCCCCCTTGTCAGGGTCAATGACCCGGGACAAAGCTTGCAGAATTTGCGCGCGATCAGCCATGTGATTTACCTATTATCCTGTCGGTCTTGTTGAAATTCGCACAATCAAGCACCACTTGGACCTGTGACGCGATTGCGTAGATGGCATGTCTGTCATATAACCCGCATTAGCCTTAAAGCCAATACGAGCCTGGATCAGAACAGTGGAGCGCAACGCCTATGCCCTGGAATAATGACGGAAACGGTGATTCCGGAAATCGCGGCCCCTGGGGCAAACGGCCCGGCGGCGGCGATGGCGGCGGCGGCGGCCCGCGTGGCCCGCGTGGCCCCTGGGGCGGCGGTGGACCTGGTGGCGGACAACAGCCCCCCGACATTGAGGCCATGCTGCGTCAGGCGCAGGAGCGGCTGCAAAATCTGTTCCCCAGCGGCAAGATCGGCGGCGGTGGTTTGGGGCTGGTGGCAATCCTGCTGGGTGGGCTGTGGCTGGCAACCGGCTTTTATACGGTAAAGACCGACCAGCAGGGCGTTGTTCTGCGCTTTGGCAAATTTTCCGAAATTACCCAGCCCGGGCTGAATTATCATCTGCCATACCCGATAGAAACGGTGCTGACGCCGCCGGTGACAAACGTCAACCGGGTCGATGTGGGTTTTCGCCCGTTCACCGATGTGCGCAATCCCGACCGTACCCAGGACGTGCCGCAGGAAAGCCTGATGCTGACGGGCGATGAAAATATCGTCGATGTGGATTTTTCAGTATTCTGGCGCATCAGCGATGCAGAAAAATTTCTGTTCAACATGGCCAATGCGCCGGAAAACGTGAAATCCGTCGCGCAAAGCGCCATGCGCGAAGTCATTGGCCGCATGCAGATCACCCCGATCCTGACCGAAGCGCGCAGCCAGATCGAACAGGATGTGGTGTTACTGACCCAGCAGGTGCTGGACAATTACAATGCAGGCATACAAATCAGTCAGGTGCAGTTGCAGAAAGTCGACCCCCCCATCGCGGTGATTGACGCCTTCCGCGACGTGCAGGCGGCGCGCGCCGATCTGGAACGCCAGCGCAACGAGGCCGAAGCCTATGCCAACGACATTATCCCCCGCGCCCGTGGTGAGGCCGCGCAAATCGAGCAGGATGCCCAAGCCTATATGCAGCAGACCATCGCAGAGGCCAATGGTGACGCGCAACGCTTTACAGCGGTCCATGACCAATATGTCAAAGCCAAAGATGTAACGCAAAAGCGCATCTATCTGGAAACCATGGAGAAGGTGCTGGCCGGCATGAACAAGATTGTGATCACCGACCCCAAAGGCAGCGGCATGGTGCCCTATCTGCCCCTGCCGGAATTGAAAAATAAAAACCAGACGGGAGAAGCACAATGAATAAAAGCCTTCCGCTTCTGCTGATTGCCGCCGGCGCCTTTGTGGTGCTGGCTTATTCAACCCTGTTTACCGTGCATCAGACCGAACAGGCGCTGGTGCTGCAATTTGGCGACCCCAGGCGCGTGGTCAGCGAGCCGGGGCTTAACTGGAAACTGCCCTTTGTGCAAAACGTGATCTTCTTTGACAAACGCATTCTGGACTATGACATTCCCGAGGCGGAAGTCATTGCATCGGACCAGAAGCGCCTGGTGGTGGACGCCTTTGCGCGCTTTCGCATTACCGATCCGCTGAAATTCCGCCAGACGGTGGTAACGCTGGCGGGTGTGGACGCGCGGCTTTCCACGCTGCTGAATGCAGGCTTGCGGCAGGTGCTGGGCAAGGAAACTTTTTTTGCGATTCTGTCGGGTGAGCGCGCAGCGCTGATGAATCTGATCCGCGACCGGGTGAATCACGAAGCCGCGCAATTCGGCATCGAAATTGTGGATGTCCGCATAAGACGGGCCGATCTGCCCGAGGCCAACAGCCAGGCAATCTACCGCCGCATGCAGACCGAGCGGGAACGCGAAGCGCGAGAGGCGCGCGCCCAGGGTGCGGAAATCGCCCAGCGTATCCGTTCACGCGCCGATCGTGAAAAAACCGTGCTGCTGGCCGAAGCCAAACGCGATGCGGAAATCACGCGCGGTAAAGGCGATGGCGAACGTAACCGCATCTTTGCCGATGCGGTAGGCAAGGATCCGGAGTTTTTCGCTTTCTACCGTTCCATGCGCGCCTATCAGGAAGCCTTCAAGCCCGCCGACACCACAATGGTGCTGTCGCCAGACAGTGAATTTTTCCGCTACTTCATTGATCTGAGCGGCAAGGGCAGCGCGGCGGGAACACGATAAATACGCAAAAAACCTGAATCACGCCGCACTTTTTCCTTATTCAGGAACTAAATCTGTGCGGCAGGCTTGATAAGCGATGGCAGTTAAAAGGATTGTGAATATGCAGATACGGTCATTTGGTCGGATGTTCAGCGTAGCGGCGGCATTGATATTCGCCGCAAATTTTGCGATGCCCGGCACCGCCCATGCACGTTCAGCCCCGGACAGCTTTGCCGATCTGGCGGCGCGCCTGTCACCCGCAGTGGTCAATGTCGCCACTTCACAAACGGTGCAGGGGCCGGAAGCGAATGAAATGCCGCAATTCCCGCCTGGTTCGCCGTTCGAGGATCTGTTCAAGGACTTTTTCGATCAACAGGGTGAAAAAGGCCTGGCCCGCAAGGTTTCCTCACTTGGTTCCGGCTTTATTATTGATCCATCCGGGATTGTCGTGACCAATAATCACGTCATTGGCAAAGCCGACGAAATCAGCGTGAATTTAAGCGACGGCACGCAATTTCCGGCAAAAGTTATCGGCCGTGATATGAAAACCGATCTTGCCGTACTGAAGGTAGAAGCCAAAAAACCCCTGCCATTTGTAAAATTTGGCGCTTCATCGAAAATGCGCGTGGGCGACTGGGTGCTGGCAATCGGCAATCCGTTTGGACTTGGCGGTTCTGTATCGGCGGGTATTATTTCGGCGCAAAACCGCAATATCAATTCCGGTCCCTATGATTCCTTCCTGCAAACCGATGCGGCCATTAATCGCGGCAATTCCGGTGGTCCGCTGTTTGACATGGATGGCGCAGTGATCGGCGTGAATACGGCCATCATTTCGCCTTCGGGCGGCTCTATCGGTATTGGCTTTGCGATACCATCGGACATTGTCAGCAATGTGGTCACACAACTGCAGGAGTTTGGCGAAACACGCCGCGGCTGGCTGGGTGTGCGCATTCAATCGGTCACAGATGAACTGGCGGAAAGTTTTGGCCTGTTGAAAGCCCGGGGCGCGCTGATTGCAGAAGTCACGCCGGGCGGCCCCGCGGCCGTTGCCGGCATTAAAGCAGGCGACGTTATCATCCGCTTTAATGGCCAGCCCGTTCCGGAAATGAGCGATCTGCCCCGCATTGTGGCGGAAACGGCGGTTGGCAAGGAAGCCGATGTCATCGTATGGCGTGACGGCAAGGAAAAGAGCTTCCGCGTTGTGCTGGGCCGCCTGGAGGAGTTTGAAAAATCTGCCGCCAACGGGGAAACCGGCGGCGAACCCTCCAG
>DAIOWE010000128.1:0-7135 GCA_036758605.1 Pseudomonadota bacterium
CAACAGGCCCAGCATATCCAGCCAGGCGTCGATCACCGGGCTGCCCATAAACGGCGTGGGCGGCAGGCCGGTGAACAACGCCAGCAGCATGGCGGGAAAAGCGATATTGCGGTATTTGAAAAACCAGTCGCCGATCTGAACGATCATGTTTACTGCACTCATTTAACGGCGATCAGGCCGCAAAAATTATACCAGCGGAAAAACATCTCCACGCTGCGAAACCCGGCTGCTTTCAGCAGCTCGACATTTTCTTCCAGCCGGTAGGGGATCAGCACATTTTCCAGCGCTTCGCGCTTTTGCGAAATTTCCAGTTCGGAATAGCCATTGCGCCGTTTCATGTCGTAATAATAATTGATGAACAGCCGGTTCAGGTCACTGTCTGAAACGGTCAGCTTTTCGATCAGAATGAACGCGCCGCGTCCCGTCATGCCGTCATAAATCTGTTTGACCAGACGTTCGCGGTGCAGCGGGCGCACAAATTGCAGCGTGAGGTTCATCACCACCACGCTGGCGTCATGCAGCGGCGGCATTTTTTCGATATCGGACAACATCAGTTCCACGGGCCGCGTGATGCCCAGACCATCCAGCTTCTCGCGCGCCTTGCCCAGCATTTCGGGTGAATTATCGACGCCCACAAACCGCACGCCGGGATCCACCGTATAATGCAGCATGGCCAGCGTGGTGGCGGTGGAACAGCCCAGATCATAGAGGCGCGTATCGGGTTGCGCAAAGTCGCGCGCCAGTTCCGCCGTCATGCGCTGCATTTCATCATAATAAGGCACCGAGCGGCTGACCATATCGTCAAACACACGTACGGTTTCCGCGCCGAATTTGAAATCTGTCTGCGGCTTTGCGTCCGCAAACACCCGATCAGGCGGCGTATCCAGCTTGACAGCGGCAAGGCTTGGGATGGAAGTTAGGCGCTTATCTTCGGGCATGGGCTTCCTCGGCTGACGGAGTTACGCGCAGGATTCTGTAATATAGGACCAGGACATGGAACTCAAGACACTCCGCTGTGCGGTGGAAAATCAGGTGGCCACGATTACGCTGTCGCGGCCCAGGCGGATGAACGCCTGGACCGGGCGCATGCACACCGAGTATCGCTGGGCGCTGGCCATGGCCGAGGCGGACCCTTTGGTGCGGGTGATAATCGTAACTGGCGACCCGGTAGGGGGCGCATTTTGCGCCGGCGCAGATACAGCCGCGCTGGAAGGCCATTCGCAAAAGGGCCGCTATGATGCGGGGACATCCGGGGATATCGCCACCCCCGGCTATGGGGTGCGGCCCGAATTTGACGCCACTTTTGCCTATCATTTCGGACTGACCAAGCCGGTGATCGCCGCCATAAATGGCGCTGCGGCGGGTATTGGGCTGGTGCTGGCCTGTTATGCCGATCTGCGCTTTGCGGTTGCGGGGGCGAAATTCACTGCGGCCCATGGGCGGTTTAACTTTCCGGCGGAATTCGGCCTTTCCTGGGTATTACCACGCCTGGTGGGCATGACCCATGCAAATGATATTCTGCTGTCCAGCCGGGTGTTTCTGGCCGAAGAGGCCATGGCCATGGGCATGCTCAACAAAGTAGTGGCGGCGGATGCGTTGATGCCGCATGTGCGGGGCTATGCCGGGATGCTGGCCGAAAAATCCGCCCCCGGCAGCCTGCGCATGACCAAACGGCAGATTTACACTGATCAGCACCAGTCTGTTGCGGCGGCGGTAGCAGAATCCGAACGGCTGCTGAATGAGGCCATCACCCATCCCGACTATCACGAAGGCTTAAGCGCCTGGCTCGCCAGGCGCCCCGCCAACTGGTGCGGGGGCTAATCAAACAGGGCGTCGATATCGTCCTGGCTGACGCTGTCACCACCCTCACGCGCGGGGCCATTCAGCAGTAAATCGTCTTCATGCCCAATTTCTCTTTCGGGCAAATCGACAGCCTCGAATTCTTCATGGCCACCCCAGATGCCCATCATGACATCCAGACGCTCTTCGATGAATTTCAGGGTGTTGACCACCTTGGTAATGCGCTGGCCAGTAATATCCTGAAAATTGCAGGCTTCGTAGATTTTGACGACTTTTTGCCCCAGTTCGGCAATTTCGGCACGTTCTTCTGGCGAGCTGGCCTGTAGTTCAATGGCGTCAATATGGGCCTCAATCCCTTCACAACTGGACAGGATATTTTCTGTTGCGCGCTCAGTATCGAGAACCACCTCATCCAGCTCATGGGTGACATCAGTAATGCGCTCATATTTATCGGCGTTTTTGTAGCGCATCGTCGCGATTTCGCGCTTTGTCGTGTCGATGGCGGCGGAAAGCTTGTCAATCTCGGCTTTCAGTTTTTTGGCGTCTTCAATATCGCGGTTATGGGCTTCCAGCATTTTATCCGTGACGGACGCCATTGCGGCATCGGCCCCTTCACGGGCCCCTTCATTGCCGGATTTTTTGAATAGCTCCTCGCGCAACTCGGCGATGGCCGCTAAAATCTCGGCCTGGCCAGAAAAGGCGGCCGGATGCCGCCCGGCGCGGGACTCTGCATAAACGGGCGCCGCCGCCGTACCGCCTGTCTGTTTCATAAGCTGAATCTCGGCGCTGAAAGGCCGAGTTTTAAATTGTGACATATCGCTTCCCGCCCTTTTGGATTAATTCATGACACACAGTGCCTGATTTTTCCTAAGAACTGGTTGACGGCGCGAAAAAATATAGACGGGCAAACATTTTAGCCTGCCCGCCTAATAACGGACTAATGGCCGGGCTTCGGGCTGAAATATTTGTCGAACTTGCCGTCCACGCCTTTAAAATCGTCGGCATCATCGGGGGGCGTGCCCGCAACGGTGATATTTGGCCATTTCAGGGCATATTCCCGGTTCACACCAGCGATTTTCTCATGGCCGGGTTCGGTGTCGGGAACAATGGCCTCGGCGGGGCATTCCGGCTCGCACACCCCGCAATCGATGCATTCGTCGGGGTGAATCACCAGCATATTTTCGCCTTCGTAGAAACAGTCCACAGGGCAGACCTCCACGCAGTCCATGAATTTGCACTTAATGCAGGCCTCTGTGACGATATAAGTCATCTAATCCTCCGTATTGCACGCCCAAACCAGTTTTCTGGCGGCATTGCTTATCATTCAATTCCCAATCGCGCCATAACCCGCTTGCGGGCATTACCGCGATCCATGTCCGACACATAAATCAGTCCACCGATCCGGCGCATAAGATTGGCTTCGTAATCATGCAAAACCCCGTCTGCATAAACGACTTCCCACAACATTTCCACCACTTCCACCCGTTCTTCGGGGGAGAAGGACTGATTGATTTCGTGGGTAAATCGAAACAGTTGGTTTGCACTGTCCTGGCGCTGGCTGGCAAGCTCAAACAGGGTTGCGACTTCTTCCGAAGTCAACGCAAATCGCTCGGCTGCAACGCGCCGGATTGCGGCCTGTTCCCGTGCGCCAAAATCCCCATCCAGCGTTGCAGCCTCTATAAGCAGGGCTACCGCCGCGATATGCCTTTCAGCTATCGTGTGCGAGGGTTTCTGCGCGGCATCCCTAGCCGGTTGCCGTGTGAAAAGTGCTATTATCCGGTTGACCATACCCACGATCTAGCATGGGCCGTGAAGCAGGCGCAAGCGGGTGGTGTGTGTTAGGATTGTGTGGGGCGTCGGAAAGATCTTCGTACAGGCCTTGAGCCTCGGCGGGGGGGCCGCGCCGTGCACCCAGCGCACGGACCTGAACGACGATAACGCTATCATGTTGCACAAAGGTCAGTATATCGCCTTCTTTTAGTGCATATGCCGTTTTGTTGATGGGGCGGCGATTGACACGGACTTTGCCGCTGGCGACGAAACGGGCCGCAGCAGAGCGGCTTTTGAAGAAACGGGAATGCCACAGCCATTTATCGATACGAAGGCTGCAATCATAGTTTTCAAATTGCGTTACGCTGTTTCCTGTCATGTGCCTCCATTCAAGCTGATTTCTGCATACGCTCCTTCAGTGCCTGTAATTTTGCGAAGGGCGAATCCGGATCGATGGGCTTGTCTGCTGCCTGCGGGCGGGCTTTTTGCGCGCGCGCCTCATGTTCTGATGGTTTGCTGCCCAATTTTATGTTGCCCTGCGGTTTTGTGGGCTTTGCAGGTTTTGTCCTGGGCCTGGATTTATTTCTGTTTTGCGCATTGTTTTTTTCTGCTTCACGGGCCTGCGCGAGGGCGGGATCCAGCAGGCGCGTTTCACTGATTTCGCGCTTGTGCGCCTTACGTTGTGGAATAATAATTTCGCGTTTTGGCCTGGCCTGCTGTGGTGCATGGCTGCGGCGTGGGGGCTGAAACTTCCACAGGACTTGCGGCGGGCCAGCATCGTATGGCGCGCCTGTCTGTGTGTCCTGTGTGTCCTGAGCGTTTTCGGGGATGGGTGGAAAATCAAGCTCCAGATTTTCTTCCACGGGTTCCGGCGCTTCAGCGGCGACCGGTTCTTCCAACGCCATATCAAGCTGTTCTTCGGCCCCGGCTTCCGGCGCGGTTGCGGGTTCAATGGCCACTTCGACCATTTCAGGGTGCGCGGCGGCCTCTGCGCTGATGGGCGCATATCCCAGCGCGCGCATGACCGCTTCAAAATCGCCCACGCCGCAGCCGACCGGTGACCAGAGTTGCGCAGTTAGAGGGAACGGCCCGGCCATGTTTTTCTGGCGTAACTGCACCAGCAGACGTTCCAGCATATCGATGCGAATGGCGCGCGGCCCGCACACGCCATATCCGGCCATCAGATAAAATCCATCGGGCATTGACGGATCAACGGGCACGGATGACAGGCCCGCCGCAGGAATGCTCAAGGGGGTTTCAATGCGCGTGCTGACGCGCCACAGCCGCAGTTTCATCGCGGCTGGACCTGGCTTGATCAGCGCAGGCATATAGATGAACTGCTCGCCAAAGCGTACACCCAGCTTGCGCAATTTGGCGCGCTCGGTCTGATCGACATTTTTCACGAACCCGGCGACGCCGGCGCGCGGCAACAGTCCCAGCGCCTCCACCATCTGAAAGGCCAGCCCCTTGCCGGCACCGGTCAGTTCTGTGGAATCCCGCAGTGCAATCAGCGGTTCCAGCACCGTGCGAATGCGCCGCGTCAGCCAGGCTTCCAGCGCCTCGCGCACGGCCATTTCCGCATGCCCGGACAGCAGATCGCCGTCGGCAATGAGTTCAACGCGCGGCGCCAGTATTTCCTGGCCCGGGCACAGCTTTGCGACAACCATGCCTTCCCAGCGGATTAATCCATCATCGCCAATGGCGATGATCTTGCCGTCATCGATGCGCGCATGGCGATCCAGACGGAAGGCGCGCGCGCCAATTTCGCCCTGCAATGCCTGTGCGGCGGCATTGCGCAGGGTGTGCGCATGAATGCCATCCACGCTTGGGTCAGCCGAAAAACGAAAGCCGTCCAGACGGCCAACAAATTCGCCTTCCACCATCACATCGCCCTCAGCGGTGAGCGAAGCCATAAGTTCTTCCTTTTGATGTAGCCGTTTCATCAACACGCTGGTGCGGCGGTCAATGAAGCGCAGGGTCAATCGTTCATGCAGTGCATCGGATAATCTATCTTCTATCCCGCGCGTACGCTCCCGCCAATAGCTAGAATCAGAAAGCCAGCCAGAACGGTTGGCCACAAAGGTCCAGGTACGGATATGCGCGATACGGGCGGACAATGTATCTATGTCCCCGTCGGCCCGGTCAAGCCGGTCGACATGGCGCGCCACATAATCTTCGGGCAGCACGCCTGCGTCGCTCATATAATGGCGGTACAGTTCGGCCAGCAGCCTGGAATGCAGCTCCGGCCCCAATTTGCGAAAATCCGGCACCTGACAGACCTGCCATAACCGTTTCACGGCGGCGGGCGCACTGGCCATCCGGGCAATTTCCGCGTCTGCTGCCAAAAGACGCAATGCCGTCAGATCACAATTTTCCCGTGTGCGGCCAAGCCCGCGCATCGGGGGCTCTATTTCAAGACTGCTGATCAGGCGTGAAATATTGCCAAAATCAAGGGCTGAATTACGCCATTTGATGCTGCGCAGCGGATCGAACTGATGGTTCTCGACCTGGGCGATCAGATCTTCATCCATATGTCCGGCATCGCCTGTTGTGCCAAAGGTGCCGTCATTCAGATAACGTCCGGCGCGCCCTGCAATCTGCGCAATTTCGGTGGGGCGCAGATTGCGATGACCAAAGCCGTCAAATTTGCTGGTGCTGGCAAAGGCGATATGGTCGACATCCATATTGATGCCCATGCCAATGGCGTCGGTGGCGACCAGAAAATCCACGTCGCCCGACTGAAACAGCGCCACCTGGGCATTGCGGGTGCGCGGGCTGAGTGATCCCATCACCACGGCGGCCCCGCCCCGCTGACGGCGGATCAGTTCGGCAATGCCGTAGACGGCATCAGAAGAGAACGCCACAATGGCCGAACGGCGCGGCATGCGGCTGAGCTTGTTTGAACCCGCATAATGGAGTTGGGAAAAGCGGGGCCGGGAAATGAAATGCGCGTCCGGTAATAAGTGCTTTAGCAGGGGCCGCATGGTTTCGGCGCCCAGAAACATGGTTTCGCGCCGTCCGCGCGCATGCAACAGCCGGTCCGTGAAAATATGGCCGCGTTCCGCATCGGCGCAAAGCTGGATCTCATCGACCGCCAGAAATTCGGTTTCGATGCTGACCGGCATGGATTCGACGGTGCAGACATAATAGGACGGGCGCGGCGGCATGATTTTTTCTTCGCCGGTAATCAGCGCCACACAGGCCGCCCCGCGCATGCGCACCACCCGGTCATAGATTTCGCGCGCCAGCAGCCGCAGCGGCAGGCCGATCATGCCGCTGGCATGGCCCAGCATGCGCTCCACCGCCAGATGGGTCTTGCCGGTATTGGTGGGGCCCAGCACCGCCGTAACCTCACCACGCTCCGTGTCGCGGGCATGGGGCTGAAAGCGGTTGCGGGGCTGAATATTCATGGCGCTGACATTGCCGTGCGGCGGGTCGGTCCGCAATCCGAAAATTGCCAATTTATGTCAGAACCAGGTAGCGTCAGGCAGAGGCTAACAAATATGTACACAACCCACCCATATGCCGGAACCAAACTGGAACAAGCCAAGCCCGAATCGGCAAG
>DAIOWE010000129.1:0-7117 GCA_036758605.1 Pseudomonadota bacterium
CCCTGAGTTGACGGACTCTACTCATTTTTGGAGGGGTTTTAAGGGCTCAGGTCAAAAGCCGTCAATGTAGCGGCCAGGGGCCAATTCGGCCTCCGCCCTTGTCTGCAATCGGAGCCGACGGATGGCTGGCGGATCGTAAGTGCACGCTGCAACGCGTTCAGCGCAAGGTTCTTTTTTTAACTCGCGCATCAGCCGGGCAATCCGGCGACGACCGATGGACAGGCCTTCTTCTCGTCAATGACCCGGAACATTATCGACTTGTCTCGCGTGCAAAGAGGGCAAGTCCATTCAGATGGTGCCGTTGTATGTTTAGTCCCTTCGTAAATGGGTGCACATTGCACCGTTATATTGTGGGACTAAACACCTGGGAACAGATCAAATCGAAGATTTAATCCATTCTTCGATTTTGCCTTTGGGCAGTGCGCCTACCTTGGTTGCGGCAATCTGGCCATGCTGAAAGATCATCATTGTGGGAATGCCACGCACCCCATATTTTGCCGCCATGCCGGGATTGTCATCCACGTTCAGTTTGGCGATGGTCAGCCCCTTGATCTCGTTTGACAATTCTTCCAGCGCGGGTGCGATCTGCTTGCAGGGGCCGCACCATTCCGCCCAGAAATCGACCAGCACCGGGCCAGCGGCGTTAAGCACGTCTTTTTCAAAATTTGCGTCGGTAACGGTGGTGGTCGACATGGTGTGTTATATCCTCGAATAATGTTACAAACCCTAATCTAGGAAGTGACGGTGACATCGTCAAGCTGCGCATCTGATAATGGCATCAAAAGCGGGATATCCGTCCAGATCAGGGCACAACGCACCCGGTGACCGGGGTAAATCATGCGCAATGCAGCCCGGTATGCGGCCATTTGCCGCACATAAATTTCAGGAACTGCGTCTGGCGTTGCAGGTGGCGGTCGATGGGTTTTGTAATCAACCACCAATATTTCGTGTTGCGTGATCAATATGCGGTCAATCTGGCCAGAGATCGCCACACCGGTGCCCATGGCGGGCGTCAGCCCCGCAACGGAAACTTCGGCGCGGCTGCCGGGACCGAACACCGGCGCAAATTCCGGAAACGCCAGCACCGTCATGGCCTGGGTCACAATGTCCTCAATCGCCGGTTCAGAAAGTGCGAAACCCGCCTGCGAAAGATAGCGGCGCGCTGCCGCCTCGCGCTTTGCTGCGGCGATATCGGGCAGATATTGCAATAAAAGATGGATCAACCGCCCACGTTTGAAACGATCTTCTGTGGCAGCACCATACAGAGGTGAACGCACAAGCGTGTCATTATCACCCAGCCGCGATGGCGCAAGCGGACGTTGCGGGCTTGGCTCTGGCGGCGCCGTTCGATGCGCCCAATCCGGCAGCGGGGAAGAGCGTTGCGGTGCAGGCGCTGTTGACGGCTGCGCTACCGGAACGCCCGTTCCGGAAATATGCAGGCCATTCCCCCAGGGCAGCGAAACTACTTCCGCCAGCGGTTGCAGCGCTGTTTCAATCAGTGTGTACCAGCATCCGTCGGGCAGCTTATGCCGACCCTTATATCCACCAATGAATAGCCAGTCTTTTGCGCGCGTCATCGCCACATAGAGCAGACGGTGATATTCATCCCTCTGCGCCATCACCGCGCGTTCGCGCATCGCCGCCGTTTGCGGATCATCATTATCCTTGCGTACCGGCCACACGAAAAATTTCCCGCCATCAACCGGGATCAGCTTTGGCGCCAGTTTGCCATCCGGCATGGAACAGGTGTCCGGCAGATAAACGATTGGCGCTTCCAGCCCTTTGGCCCCGTGCACGGTCATTACCCGCACGGCCCCCGCGCCCTGTTCCAGATCGCGCTTGATCTGAGTTTGTGATGCGCCAAGCCAGTGTAAAAAGCCCTGCAAACCAGGCGGATGCGCGCGTTCAAACTGTTGCGCCAGCGCCAGAAATTCATCAATCGGATCATTGGCGTCCGCACCCAGCCGCGCCAGTAATTTCCACCGCCCGCGCAACGGCCCAAGCAGCCATGCAAAAAATTCATAGGGCGGCACAGTGTCGGCGCGCGCCAGTAAATCCGCCAGGATAACCGTAGCGCCTTCAAACGCATCGCATTCACCCCGGCGCGCGCGCAGGGCATCCCACAGGGTTTGACCCTTGCGGTCATGCGCCAGATCAAATAGCTGTTCCTCACTGATGCTCACAAAGGGGCTGCGCAACACCGTCGCCAGCGTCAAATCATCTTCGGGCATCAGCACAAAATTCCCGGCGGCAATTAAATCCATCACTGCAAGCTGTTCCAGAAGCTGCATCCTGTCAGCGCCGGCAACGGGAATATTCCGCAATTTCAGTTGCCGGATACATTCATCAAAAAACTCATTCCGTGTACGAACCAGGACTATAATATCATCCGGTTTTACAGGCCTTTGCGTTGATGGCAGGATGGGGGCATCACGCAGCAAACCTGCAATATGTCCCGCCACCCGCGCCGCCATTTGCGCACGCGGACTGGATCGAGGGGGCGCGTCCACTGGCGCATCCCATGGCAAGGGGGGATCCGTGGCGTCATGTTCGATGGGAGGCCATATTTCCACACGCCCCGGCTGTCCCGTGCGGCTGGCGATATGGCGCACCACGGCATCATCCGCCGACAGGCCTTTGTGGGCATCGGGATTGGCAAATACAGCGTCAACAGCCCCAAGCACCTGTTCGGTTGAACGAAACGATGTCAGCAGGGAAATGTCGCGCCATTGCAGCCCTGCATCATGTGCGCGCAGAGAAAAAGCCTTGCGCATGGTGGCGAAAGACGCCGGATCGGCCCCCTGAAAACTGAAAATGGACTGCTTTTCATCACCAACAGCGAACAGGGTGCGCGGGCCCTTGCCCTGCTGTTCGCGGGACTCGCTGCGGATGTTCCGGCCGGAGAAAAACTCATCGCTCAGGCTACGGATGATTTCCCATTGCTCCGGACTGGTATCCTGGGCTTCGTCTACCAGAATATGATCCAGCCCTTCGTCCAGTTTGTAATGTACCCATGCAGCGCCAGAGCTTTTCAGCACATGGCGCGTATGATCGATCAAATCATCATAATCGAGGGCGGCGCGCGCCCGTTTGGCGTTTTGATAGGCGTTGCGCACAGCCGCCCCCGTGCGCAACGCGACAAGGCTTGAAAGCGCCACCTTCTGGGCGCGCAATGTCTGCGCCAGTTCAAAAACCCGTTCCTGCTCCTTCTCTAAAATCGGCAATGCCTGCGCATCATTTTTCTGCGCAAGTTTGGTAATAAGATTTTTTCTGAACTCGTTTTCTTTGGTAAGAAAAATCAATTGATAGGCCTTGAACCCCGCCACAGCGTCCGGGCAAACCAGATAATCCATAATTTGTGACGCGCGGGCCTGATCGGCTGGCGATCCATTTTGCAGGGCGCCAGCCGCGCGGCGCAAATCATCCACGGGCAATTCATGGGCAAAACCCGCGATGCTATCTTCTGCCGTCTGCAAGCCGGTCACGCCAAGCCGGTGGAACAGCGCTTTCTGCAATGCCTCAAGACTTTCATCATCGGCCTGGCGTTGCTGGCGCAGTGCCTCATCGGTGAGTTTGATAAATTCACCCTCGTCAATCAGGCGCACCAATTGTTCCAGCGCGCCAGACAATACAGGATCATCGCCGGTTTGCGCATTGGCCAGCACATGGGTCCGCGCCTGTGCGCGCAATTCAAACGCCGTGCGGTCATCCAGAACTTCGAAATGCCGCGCCACACCTGCCTCTATCGGAAACCGCCGCAACAGGCTTTCGCAAAATGCGTGGATGGTGCGGATTTTCAGCCCGCCGGGTGTTTCCAGCGCGCGGGCGAACAATTTTCGCGCACGACGCAGCGCATCGGCGTCAAATGTTCCAGCCTGCAAAGCCTGTAATTGCTGCTGTAGTTCCGCATCGCTCAGCGTCGCCCATGCACCAAGCCTGCGAAACAGACGCCCTTCCATTTCGGCCGCCGCCGCCTTGGTAAAGGTCACGCACAGAATGCGCCCCGGATCGGCCCCATCCAGCAGCAGGCGCGTCACCCGGTCGATCAGCACATGGGTTTTGCCGGTGCCCGCATTGGCGCTGACCCACACACATGCGGCGGGATCAGCGGCGTCACGCTGCTCTGGCGAGGCCTGTTTTGCCGGGGGCATGCTCATTCTTCATCACCATTACCCGCACCCGACCATTCCCGGACCCTCGCAAGATGATCATAGGGGCCCTTGTCGCCGGTGAACATGGGTGCACGGCGCGAGACATAAGCCGTAGACGGGTCATCAAAACGCTCAATCAGATGGCATAAGCCCTGCCAGGCTTCTTCAATGGTGTCAGTTGAAACCGGGTCTTCGTCGCCAGCAGGATCAATGCCGCGAATCCGCAATAGCGCCAGTTTCGAAATTTCACCCGCCGCGATTCCGGCAAATCCTCCCGCCTGGGCAATGGCGCCTTCCAGCGGCAGTTGCGGCGCAAAGCCCGCTTTGATCTGCTTTGAATTTGGGTTATAGCCGGTCTTGTAATCATAGATGGCAAGCTTGCCATCCCCGGTACGGTCAATACGGTCGGCAATGGCGCGCACCCGGAACGCTCCGGCGGGCGCCATAAATTCACGCGCCCCCTCAACCTCCAGCCCTACCGGCAGGGCGCCTTTCTGGCGGTTCTGCATATCCCAGTTCAGGAACCAGTCGGAAATATCATCAAAGCGCGGTTTCCAGAATGCCCGCACGCCGGGGCGCGGCAGCAATTCATCAAAATACTGGCGGCCAATGTCACGCAACGCCTTCAAAGCATCCAGCGTCAACGGACCTGGATGCGCGCGCACAAATTTTTCCAGAATTTTATGGATGACCGTGCCGCGTTCCGCCGCGCCAATTTCCGTATCCAGCGGATCAAGCACCCGCAAGCCCAGCACATGACGCGCATAAATCGCATAGGGATCGCGAATCAAAACCGCAATATCGCTGACCGACAGACGCCGCGGGCGCGCAGCCACCGGTGGCCGGGGCCTGGGTGCGGATTGCGGCGTCACGGACAATGGCGTATCCAGCGCCACCGCCCAGTCCGTCCACGGAATATTTCCGTCCAGTGCGGACTGAACGCCCAGTCCGGTCAGCAGATTTTCAATGCGCAGCCACCAGCGCGAGGGTGCTGCGGGCGCGCCATCCTGCTTGCGCGAACGCGTTAAAATGACGTCCTGGCCGCTGGCCGCCTGCACAAAATCATGCGCCGCCAGACCAATGCGGCGTTCGGGCGCGGGCAGCCCGAATTTCTGGCGCATCGGGCGGCTTAACCATGGATCGACATTGGCTGTAGCGGGCCATACGCCTTCGTTCAAACCGCCCAGAATGATGCGATCGGCATGTTGCAGGCGCGCCTCCAGCGGCCCCCAGATGAACAGGCGGGGATGCTGTCCATAGCGCGGACGCACCGCCTGCCCTTCCAGCAGCGCATCCAGCAATGCGGGGAACGCGGCGGGCAGCATCGCATCACAAAGATCCGCATGCTCCCGCAGGTCCGCAAAAAACCGTGCGGCGGCATCGCCCTCATCGCCGCGCCAAAGCCGCTCTGCGCCCGTTTCATCAGGTGTGGCAGAAAATTTTTCCGCCGCTTCGAGCAGTGCGTCAACATAGTCTGTTAACGGACAGGGGGTTTTTCCGCTGGCGGCAATCAATGGCGCGGCGCATTCTTCCAGACGCGCCACGAAAGGGTGCGGGGAGGCATCCGGATTCGCGGCATAAAGCCCCGCAATACCGGGCGCCGGGCGCGGGCCACGCAAGGCGCGGCGTTCAAAATCGCGTGTCGTACCGCGCCACTCCGCCGGGTTCAGTCCCGCCGCCGCCAATGGATGTTTGTTCGCCGCCAGCAGGGGAACAGGCGCAAAGCCATCCGCCACCATCACAGCCAATGCGCGGATAAACACCATCACGGATGTTTGCGCCAGCGGCACACCGGCGGAATCATCGGCTTCTATCCCCCAGCGGCCAAGCTCAACCGCCACACGCCGCGCCAGGCCGCGATCCGGCGTCACCAGTGCGGCGGTTTTACCAGGGTTTTCCAGAACCTCGCGCATGGCAAGGGCGATGCTTGCCGCCTCTTCACGCGGGGCCGGGGCCTCGATGCGGGAAAGGCCCCGCAGGGCATCAGGCAGATGTGGCTGCAAATGCTGCGCCGCCTCACGCCACGCATCCGTGGTATCGGCGGGCCGCAGGGCCTCGCTTAATAGCGCTGCACGCGCGGGATTAGCGGTGAAACCGTGTCCCGGCCAGACGCGCACAGCATCGCGCCCGACCCCAAGCCGCGACAGTAGCCGCGACAGGCCATATTGCGGATGCCCCGGATCCTGATCCAGCGCCTGCCAGCTTTGTACATCCAGTGTCTGATCAAGCCCCGGCAACACCAGCATACCTTTCGGCAGCCGGGAAATAATTTCCAGTAATTGCGCCGTCGCAGGCACAGAGCCGGTAGAACCCGCGGCAATCACCGGTCCGGGCGGCGGATTGGCCCGCCAGCGCATGCCAAGCGCATGCAGCATGGCGTTGCGATGCGCGGCGGGGTCCATTGCCGCTTCCTCGCGCAATATCTCCGGCCAGGCGGTTGTGATAATTTTCAGAAATTCCAGCGTTTCCTGCCAATGGGCCGCAAAACTTTCGGGCGCAAGAGCAGCAAAGGCGGCTTGCTGAAGATGTTCCGCCAGTTGTTCGCTCTCGATCTGATCAAGAAAACGCGCCAGTTCCGACGCCAGCCTTGCGGTAGACGCAGGCGGATAATACACATCGCGGGCATCGCCCCAGGCATTGATCAGCCGCATCAGCAAAAACTGCCGGCGCAACGGGGCGATGGGCGGCGGCAAATCCAGCGCGTCTGTACCCCCGATCTCACCACCGCCTTCGGTTCCAAAAGACAGATCTTCTGCATCGGCATCGCCCAGTGCACGCAGTTGCGGCAGCAGCATCGCGGCGCCGCCACTGACCCGTAAAAACGCCTCATGCACCGCGCGCACCGCACGCCGGGTGGGCAACAAAATAGTCAGGGCACTGATCGTAATCGGATCGCTGTCTGCGAATTGCGAGAGTATGCCCTGCGCCAGCGCATCGGCAAATGGAACCCCGGCGGGGATCGTATA
>DAIOWE010000130.1:0-3993 GCA_036758605.1 Pseudomonadota bacterium
CGCTTTGGCCTTGAATCCATTGCCTCCGACAAGTTGCGTCTGGCTGGTCTGATGGGCCTGCTGGCGGTGGGCTATGACCGCATCATGCTGTCGCATGATGCGGTGCATTGTCTGCGCGGGCGCGCGGGCAGCGGCTTCAGCGCCATGTTGCAAGGCAATCCCAAGTGGAACTTTGCGCATATCTCGCGCAACATCCTGCCGCAGATGCGCGCCGCTGGCGTGCCGGAAGAAAAAATCAAAAATCTGACCACCAATAATCCCCGCAGCTATTTCAAGAAATAGGAACCAGACATGGCCGGAAGACTGGAAGGCAAAGTAGTACTGATCACGGGCGGCGCCAGCGGCATTGGCGCTGCACATGCCCGCACATTCGCGGCCGAAGGCGCAAAAATTCTGATCGGTGATATCCAGGATAAAATGGGCCAGGAAGTAGCGGATGGCATCGGCATCACCAATAGCGGTGGTCAGGCGGCCTACACCAATCTTGACGTCACCAGCGAAAAAAGCTGGGACGACGCTGTCAGGAAAGCCGTTAACCTGTATGGCAGGCTGACCACTCTGATCAATAATGCGGGCATAGCCATTGTCGGCGGTGTCACCACGGAAAGCCAGGATAGCTGGGATAAAACCATCGCCGTCAATCAAAAGGGCGTGTGGTACGGCATGAAAGCCGCGATCCCTGAAATGCTGAAGGCGGGCGGCGGCGCGATTGTCAATATATCATCTGTGTACGGAATTATTGGCAGCCCCGACATGCTGTCTTATCACGCCTCCAAGGGCGCGGTGCGGCTGATGTCGAAGGCGGCGGCGCTGGAATACGCCACCAAAGGTATTCGCATCAATTCGGTGCATCCCGGCATTATCGAAACCCCCATCCTGACCAAAACTTTTTCAGGCGGCGGGCCGGAGGTGGAGGCGCTGGTGAAAAGCATTCACAGCAAGACCCCTATGTCGCGTTTCGGCAAACCCGAGGAAATCGCTTATGGCTCGCTGTTCCTGTGCTCGGACGAAGCCTCGTTCATCACCGGCGCGGAACTGGTTATCGATGGCGGCTGGACCGCGCAGTAATAACGGGCTCAAAACAGCCCAATAACAACAATGCTCAACAGGGAGATCTGACATGACTGTTAATTCAGCAACCGGAACGATCAAGCCGGAGGATTTGGGATTTACACTGGTGCACGAACATCTTTCGGTCGGATGGCCCGGCTGGGAGCTTGATCCCAAGGATATTGACCGCAAAAAAGAAGTCGCCAGCGCCGTGGTCAAGATGAAAGAGATTAAGGAGCTAGGGGTTAAAAGCATCGTCGATCCCTGCCCGATGGATCTGGGCCGCGATGTGGAATTCGCCGCAGAGGTTTCGGATAAATCCGGCGTCAATGTGATTGTGGCGACCGGCCTTTATAATGACGCGCTGGGCATTCCGCCGCATTTCCGCATGATGGATATTGATGGTATTGCCGAAATTTATACGCATGAAATTCAGGAAGGCGTCGGCAAGACCGGAATCCGTGCGGGCCTGATCAAGGTCGCATCCGGCGGCATTCATGGCGTTACACCGCAGGGAGCGGGCATTACCAAAATTGAGGAAAAATGCATGCGCGCCGCCGCGCGCGCGCATCGCAAAACCGGTGTGCCGATCCTGTGTCATAATGATGAATTCGATCCGCATGGCTCAAGCACGCTGGACATTTTTGAGGAGGAAGGCGTCGATTTCAACAAGGTCATGATCGGCCATTCTTGCGGCGTGGGCGATATGCGCTATTATTTCGAAATACTGCAACGCGGCGCCTGGCTTGGGTTTGACCGCTTCGGAATTGAAACCATCTGTTCCGACAAAATGCGCATGGCGTCCCTGATCGGCCTGCTGGGTGTTGGCTTTGACCGCATCATGCTGTCACATGATGCGCTGCATTGCTGGCGGGGCCGCGACACCGGGGTGCTGGACGGCATGATGAAGGGCTCGCCGAACTGGAATTTCTCGCATATCTCGCGCAATATTCTGCCTGCGCTGCGTAAATCCGGTGTGCCGGATGCGCAGATCAATACGCTGACCACCAACAATCCCATGAACTATTTCAAGAAATAGGAGCCAGACATGGCCGGAAGATTAGAAGGAAAAGTCGTGCTGATCAGCGGCGGCGCCAGCGGCATAGGCGAGGCGCATGCGCACGCCTTCGCCGCAGAGGGCGCGAAAGTGCTGATCGGCGACATACAGGAAAAAATGGGCAAGGACGTGGCGGACGCCATTGGCATCACCAATAGCGGCGGCCAGGCAGCATTCACCAATCTGGATGTATCCAGCGAAGCAAGCTGGAATGACGCGGTCAAGAAAGCCGTCAATCTGTATGGCAAGCTGACGACGCTGGTCAACAATGCGGGTATTGGCATGATGGGGGGCGTTACCACGGAAACCCAGGAAAGCTGGGATAAAACCATCTCTGTCAATCAAAAGGGTGTCTGGTATGGCATGAAAACCGCCATTCCTGAAATGCTGAAGGCGGGCGGCGGCGCGATTGTCAATATTTCTTCTGTGTACGGAATTATTGGCAGTCCGGGCATGCTGTCCTACCACGCCTCCAAGGGCGCGGTGCGGCTGATGACGAAGGCGGCGGCGCTGGAATATGCAACCAGGGGCATCCGCATCAATTCGGTGCATCCGGGTATCATCGCCACGCCGCTTGCGAAAACCCTGCCCAAAGAAGCCATCGACGATATTTTTTCCAAAACGCCGATGGGGCGTTTTGGCAAGCCGGTGGAAATCGCCAATGGTTCGCTGTTCCTGTGTTCGGACGAAGCCTCGTTCATCACCGGGGCGGAACTGGTTATTGATGGCGGCTGGACCACGCAATAATTTCGGGGGATTAGGCCATGGGTCTGTATGAAAAATATTTTCTGCCGAAACTGATCAACTGCGCCTGTGGCGCCAAACCCATCATGCGCCAGCGCGCCAAAGTGGTGCCGCTGGCGCGGGGCCGCGTTCTGGAAATTGGCTCGGGGGCTGGCCATAATATTCCCTATTATGACGGCGCCAAGGTTGACATGCTGTACGCGCTGGAACCTTCGGATGAGATGCGCGCTCTGGCGGCGGATCGCGTTGCCAAGGCGCCATTCAAGGTGGAATTTATCGATCTTCCCGGTGAAAATATTCCGCTGGAAGACAAAAGCGTCGATACAGTGGTGACGACATTTACGCTGTGCACCATTCCCGATACGCTTATGGCGCTTCGCGGCATGTTGCGTGTTTTGCGGCCCGACGGGCAGCTATTGTTCTGCGAACATGGCATTGCACCCGACGCCTCGGTTGCCAAGTGGCAGAACCGGATCAACCCGTTCTGGAAACCCATCGGGGGTGGCTGCAACATCAACCGGGACATACCCAAATTGATCGAGGATGCCGGGTTCAAAATCAATGAAGTGCAGACCATGTATCTGCCCAATACGCCGCGTATCATGGCCTATAATTTCTGGGGTTCGGCGCGCCGTTAACCTTTTATTATGCGCGTCATGGTTTTATTTATTCTTGTGATACAACCAAGCATGGGGATGTCTGGGCGTGGAGCGCCGCCATTGCGGCGAGTTTTTTGCGTGTTGGATAATCCGCTGGACAGGCTTACCGTTTTAATCGTCGATGATCATGCAAACATGCGCAAGATTGTGAATACGATCCTGCATGCGCTGGGCGTTCAATATGTGTATGAGGCCATTGACGGCGCGGATGGGTTCGAAGCCATGCGCGCCTACAATCCTGATATTGTGTTTGTCGACTGGGAAATGCCGGGCATTGATGGCATCGAATTCACAGAGCTTGTCCGCAAGGCCAGCGACAGCCCAAACCCGTATGTGCCGATTATTTTTTTGACCAGCTATTCTGACCGCAAGCATGTGTACAGTGCGCGCGATGCCGGGGTGACGGAATTTCTGGCCAAGCCGGTATCCGCAAACGGAATCTATCTTCGCCTGATGTCGATCATCAACAAACCACGGCCTTTT
>DAIOWE010000130.1:4093-6949 GCA_036758605.1 Pseudomonadota bacterium
AAAAAGATGCGCAAAGAACATCGGCCATTTCTACTGAAGCGTTTGGTGGCGTATTTCACGGATGCCTGGACGCGGCATTTTCTGGTTCCATCATTTGACAGCATCGGCCCCGGCCACAAAATACTCAGCCCATGGAGCGTCAGTATTTTTGGCGAAAATATTTCTGCGGGCCGTAACCTGCATCTGTTGTCGGCGCGCTTTGCCCCGGTGCAGTTGTGCGTCTGGCGTGGCGAAGACAGCAATGGTGAAATCCGTATTGGTGATCATTGCCTGATCTGTCCCGGTGTGCGGCTTTCCTCGGCCAGCAGCATTACGATTGGCGATAATTGCATGTTCGCCTATGGCGTCTATCTGACCGATGCGGACTGGCACGATATATATGACCGCACAAAATCAATCGGCGCCAGTGCGCCCATTACGGTTGGAAATAATGTCTGGTTTGGTGACGGCGCATTTGTCGCCAAGGGGGTAACCATCGGTGATAACGCCATCATTGGCGCGCGCGCTGTTGTCGTAAATGATGTGCCGGCCAACTGTGTTGCCGCAGGCAACCCTGCAAAAGTGGTCAAGCAGCTTGATCCCGATCACGAGATAAAGGTCCGCGCCAGCCTGTTTCATCTGTCCCCGGAAGATTTCATCCGGTGGGAGGCAAGCATGGATAAAATGTTTACTGCGGATAATAGCTGGCCGGGCTGGTTGCGCGCGGTGTTTTTTCCTAAAAAAGGCGATTGATGGAAAGCGTCTCGCATCCACAACAGGCCATTATCATTGGCGCAGGGTTTTCCGGCCTTGCAGCGGCGCTGGCATTGGCAGGTCTGGGCTGGCATGTGCGTGTCATTGAGCGTGACGATGCGCCGCCTGACGGCGGTCCCGATGCCGCCTTTTCCGGTTGGGCGCGGCGCGGCGTTGCCCAGATGCGCCACAGCCATGTTTTTCTTGCGCGATTGACCAATCTGCTGCGCGATCATTATCCCGGCCTGCTTGCGGATATGCAAAGCGCAGGTTGCCGTATTCTGGAATTCAGGGATGGATTGCCCCCGGGCTTGCTGGCCAGTTATGTTCCGGCGCCTGAAGACGCCGATCTCAGTTTTGTTTCCAGCCGCCGGATAACGCTGGAACTGGTGCTGCGCCGGCACGTGGCGGCGATGCGCAATGTGGAAATCATGCAGGGCCGTAAAGTGCATGGGTTGTTATATGACACACAGGCCACGTCACGTTGCGTGATCGGCGTGGAGCTGGAAAGTGAAACCGGCTTGCAGCAATTGCATGCCGATCTGACCATAGACGCTTCGGGACGCGGATCACGCAGCCCGGCATGGCTCAAAAAATCTGGCGTTATCGTGGAGGAAGAAACCGCGCCCGCAGGTATTTTTTATTTTACCCGGCACTACCGTCTGCGTCCAGATATGCAGGAGCCGCCACGCAGCAATCAACCATCCGTAGGTGATCTGGGATACATAAAATATGGTGTGTTTCGTGCCGATAATGGCTGGTTTTCCCTGACCCTGGCGGTGCCGGACATTGAGGTGGAATTGTGCGAAGCCATTCGCGCGCCGGAGATTTTCGATCATATCTGCGCAGTGCTGCCCGGTGTCGCGTCCTGGACGGATATGGGCCGCGCCGAACCGATGTCGCCGGTATTCGCCATGGGCGGGTTGCGCAGCCATTGGCGGCATTTCACCGCGCAGGGCAATCCTGTGGCGCTGAATTTTTTTATCATCGGCGATGGTGCGGTATGCAGCAATCCGTTGTATGGCCGGGGTTGTTCGGCCGGATTTTTGCAGGCGCATCTGCTGGCGGAAATTTGTGCAAGAAACAGCAACCCATTTGAACGCGCCCTATTGTTCGATAGAATGATGCGCCGCGAAATTCGTCCCTATTATGATCTGATGGTCAGGCAGGACAGCCAGTCGATCCGCCGCGCCAGCGCCCTGCGCAACGGGGATTATCATCCCGGTTTGCGCGCGCGTCTGGCGCGGCATTTTTTCGAAGATGGCATTCGTCCTGCTTCGCGCGGTGATATCAAGGTGATGCGCGCCCTGATGCGCGGCTTTCATATGCTGGAAAACCCGAACCTGGCTTTGCAGGATCCGGATATTCTTTTGCGCATTGGCCGTTATTTGTTGCGCGGGCGCGGACGCAATGCAGCGCTGCTTGGGCCGCCGCTGGGTCCGGAAAGAAAAGAGATGATGGAAAAACTGTCTTTATCCGGGAGATGATCATGAGCGATACCGAAACCCTGTTATTTGCGAATGAGTTTTTTTATCGCGCCTTTGCGGAACGGGACATGAAGGGGCTGGCGGAAATCTGGGCAAATGCGTCAAATATTAGCTGCACCCATCCCGGCTGGAACCCGGTAATCGGTCGGATTGCGGTTCTGGAAAGCTTCCGCGCGATATTACAGGGGGCAAGTCCGCCCGATGTGCGCTGCCTTGCGCCCAAGCCCGTGGTGCTGGGGGGCTGCGCTTATGTGCTGTGCCATGAGGCGCTTGGCGGGCACTATCTTGTTGCAACCAATATATTTATTCGTGAGGGGCGGCTGTGGCGGCTGCATCACCATCAGGCGGGTCCGGCGGGAAATCCGCCGGAAATTGCGGAATCTCCTCCCGGCGCCATGAATTAGGGTGCGCTGGGGGTTGCTTTTGAATCGAATATGAACAATTTTGTCCATTTTACAGGATAGCCCATGAACATTGAGACCATTCCCGCCACCCTGCGCAAGCAAGGGCAAAATATCGGTTTGCCGCATCGCGACAGGCCGTTGCGCATATTATTGCCCAGCTATCGCAGCGATCCCTATACGGGGGGGCAGGGCGTCTATATGCGCCATTTCAGCCGCGCCCTGGTGGATATGGG
>DAIOWE010000131.1:0-6881 GCA_036758605.1 Pseudomonadota bacterium
GATTTGATGACGCTGTTTGTGTTTTGGGAACTGACGGCGATTGCCTCGGTGTTTCTGATCTGGGCGCGGCGTACGGAACAGTCATACGCCGCCGGCATGCGGTATCTGTTGATTCAGATGGGGTCCGGCCTGCTGCTGCTGTTTGGGGCGATCCTGCTGGCGCAGGAAACCGGTTCTGTCGAATTCAAGCAGATGCAACTTGGCAGTGTCGCCACCTGGGCGATATTTCTGGGCTTCGGAATCAAATGCGGATTTCCGCTGCTGCATAACTGGATGCAGGATGCCTATCCCGAGGCCACGGTAACAGGCACGGTGGTGCTGGGAAGTTTTACCACCAAGCTGGCGATTTATGCCCTGGCGCGCGGCTTTGCGGGGGAAAGTCTGTTGATCCCCATTGGCGCGCTGATGACGGCGTTTCCGATTTTTTATGCGGTGATCGAAAATGACCTGCGCCGGGTGCTGGCCTATAGCCTGAATAATCAGTTGGGCTTCATGGTGGTTGGCGTTGGTCTGGGCACGGAAATGGCGATCAATGGCGCGGTGGCCCATGCCGTCAACAATATCCTGTTCAAGGGGTTGCTGTTTATGAGCATTGGCGCGGTGTTGCTGCGCACGGGTACGGCGAAAGGTTCCGAACTGGGCGGGCTGTATAAGTCGATGCCCTGGACCACGGGGTTTTGTCTGGTGGGCGCGGCGTCGATTTCCGCCTTTCCCCTGTTCGCGGGGTTTGTTTCCAAAGGCATGATCCTGGCTGCTGCCGCAGAGCAGGGGCACTGGTTTGTCTGGCTGGTGCTGCTGTTTGCATCTGCGGCGGCGTTTCTCGGCGTTGACGCCAAGATTCCCTATTTTGCTTTCTTTGCCCATGATCGCGGCATCCGATGCCGGGAAGCGCCGCTAAATATGCTGATGGCCATGGGCATTGTGGCGGCGCTGTGCATTCTGATTGGGGTTTATCCGACCGTCCTGTATGGCATGCTGCCCCATGCGGTGACATATGTTCCGTATACGGTGGATCATGTGGTTACGCAGCTGCAATTGCTGCTGTTTTCTGCGCTGGCGTTTACGCTGTTGATGCGCACGGGGGTTTATCCGCCGGAATTGCGTTCGACAAATCTGGATACGGACTGGTTCTATCGCCGCCTTTTTCCGGCCTGTGCCGGGTTTCTGGGGCGGTTGGGCGCCGCCCTTGCCATCTGGGCCGCTGCTATGGGGAAGGCTTTGCTGCAACAGGCAACCGGTCTTGTTTATCATGCGCATGGGCCGAACGGCGTGCTGGCCCGCACGGCGCCCATAAGTATAACAGTTTTGTGGGTGGCGGTGCTTCTGGCGGCTACGCTTTTCCTCTATTATCTTTGACGCAAGTCCTGTTTACTGTGGGCAGCAGATAACAGGAATACAGGTGAGGGTGTGATGGCGAATACAAAAATCCTGATGGACGGACTATGTTTCCCGGAAGGGCCGCGCTGGCATGAGGGCAGGCTGTGGTTTTCCGATATGCACGGGCCGAATGTCATTGCGGTTGATCTCAATGGCAAATCTGAAATTATAGCGACAGTGGAAAATTCGCCGTCAGGGCTTGGCTGGCTGCCGGACGGGCGGTTACTGATCGTCTCGATGAAGGACCGCAAGCTGCTGGTGCGTGGGACCGATGGCAAACTGTCGCAATATGCGGACCTTTCGAAACTCGCCAGCTTTGATTGCAACGACATGGTGGTGGACGCCAAGGGGCGCGCCTATGTCGGTAATTTTGGCTATGATCTGCATAACCGCGCGCCGCGCAAAAATGCAGAGATTGTACTGGTCACCCCCGACGGCAAGGCGCAGATTGCGGCAAGCGACATTCAGTTTCCCAATGGCACGGTGATCACGCCGGATGGCAAGACGCTGATCGTTGGCGAATCCATGGGGGCCTGTCTGACGGCGTTTGACATTGCGGCGGATGGCAGCCTGGGCAACCGGCGGCTATGGGCGAAAATGGAAGGGGCGCTGCCCGATGGCATTGCGCTGGATGCCGAAGGCGGAATCTGGGTCGCCTCACCCATTAGCGGCGCATGTTTGCGGGTGGTCGAGGGCGGCAAGGTGACAGACAAGATTGAGGTCGAAAATCAGGCGTTCGCCTGCGCCCTGGGTGGACCGGACCGCAAGACCCTGTTCATTGCCACCGCCAAGGACAGCCATCCTGTGTCCAGCCGGGAATCCCGCACCGGGCGCATCGAAACCATCCAGGTAAAGGTCGCGGGCGCAGGCTGGCCGTGATCTGAACGCAAAGCAAGAGTAACCGCATATGGAAATGTCCGGCGAGTTTCGTATTCCTGCGTCCAAGGAAAAGGTTTGGGCGGCGCTGAATGATCCTGAAATTTTGCAGCAAAGCGTTCCCGGCTGTCAGTCTATTACCAGGCTTAGCGATACGGAAATGGAAGGGGCGGTTACCGCTACGGTCGGGCCGGTAAAAGCGACGTTCAAGGGATCGGTTGTACTCTCTGATATTAATCCGCCACATAGCTACACATTGACGGGGCAGGGCAAGGGTGGGCCTGCCGGTTTTGCCAAAGGCGTGGCAAAGGTTGCGTTGACCGAGGATGGCGGCTTTACGGTGCTGCGCTATACGGCGCAGGCCAGTGTCGGCGGCAAGCTGGCGCAGATCGGCCAGCGCCTGATCGACGGGACGGCAAAGAAACTGTCCGAAGAGTTTTTCGGTAATTTCAGCGCTATTTTGGGCGGCGCACCGGCGGAACCAGTAGCTAAACCGCAGCCATCATCGGCGGGACTGAGCCCGGCCATATGGATCACTGGATTGATCCTGGTAATGGCGGCTTTGACATTGATGTTTGTCCTGTAGGGCAGATCGTTTAGAGTAATAAAAAGCACACAAGGGAGAACGGCGCATGACTGTTGTGGCAATGCAGGTAAATGGCAAGCAGGTCTCGGCCGATGTCGAGGCGCGCACCCTTCTGGTGCATTATCTTCGTGAAAACTTGCAACTTACCGGCACCCATGTCGGCTGTGACACCAGTCAGTGCGGCGCGTGTGTGGTGCATGTGGACGGAAAGGCGGTCAAAAGCTGCACCGTTCTGGCGGTGCAGGCGGCGGGGTCTGAGGTGCGCACCATCGAAGGCCTTGCCGATGGCGACAGGCTGCATCCCGTACAGGCGGCGTTCAAGGAACATCATGGGCTGCAATGCGGTTTCTGCACACCGGGCATGATCATGACGGCGGTCGATATGCTGCGCCGTATTCCCAAGCCCGATGAAACCACCATCCGTCACGAGCTGGAAGGCAATTTCTGCCGTTGCACCGGCTATCATAATATCGTCAGGGCGATCAAGGCCGCCTCGGAAGTGCTTTAATCAGCTTGAGGAGCATGCGTTATGAACGCCATTGATGCCAAAAAAGCTACCGGGATTGGCGCTTCTGTGCCGCGCAAGGAAGATTTCCGGTTTATCACGGGAAATGGTCATTATACGGATGATATGAACCGCCAGGGGCAGGCGCATGCCTGTTTTGTCCGCTCTCCCCATGCCCATGCAACCATTGATGCGATTGATTTTTCAGATGCGCTGAATGCCCCCGGTGTGATTTCGGTGCTGACCGGCAAGGATGTTGCCGCCGATGGGCTGGGCGGTTTGATCTGCGGCTGGCTGGTGCATTCCAAGGATGGCAGTCCAATGAAAACCGGCGCGCATCCGGTGCTGGCGCTGAGCCATGTGCGTTATGTCGGGCATCATGTGGCCGTAGTGATCGCCGAAACAGCGGCGCAGGCAAAGGACGCGGCGGAACTGGTTAATGTCAGCTATGGAGAGCTGGCCTCGGTGACGGCGGTTACGGATGCACAGGCTCCCGGCGCGCCGCAGGTGCATGCCGAAGCGCCCCGCAACACCAGTTTTGAATGGGAGCTGGGTGATAAGGCGGCGGTCGAGGCGGCGTTCAAAAATGCGGCGCGCGTGGTCAGCCTGGACATTGCCAATAACCGTCTGATCCCGAATGCGATGGAGCCACGCGCGGCCATTGGTGAATATGACAAGGGCAGCGGCATTTATACACTTTATACCACCAGTCAGAATCCGCATGTGGCGCGGCTGGTATTATCGGCCTTTATTGGCGTGGCACCGGAAAACAAGTTGCGCGTTATCGCGCCCGATGTGGGCGGCGGATTCGGTTCCAAAATTTTTATCTATGCCGAAGAAACCGTCTGTGTCTGGGCATCCAAAAAAGTTGGCCGTCCGGTAAAATGGGTGGCCGAACGTTCGGAAAGTTTTGTCAGCGATGCGCATGGTCGCGATCATCAGACCCATGCGGAACTGGCGTTGGACGCCAATGGCAAAATGCTGGGATTGCGCGTAAAAACCATCGCCAATCTTGGCGCGTATCTGCAGCTTTTTTCGGCGTCGGTTCCGACCTATCTCTATGCCACATTATTGTCGGGTCAGTATGATCTGCCCGCGATCTATTGCGAAGTGGACGGGGTGTTGACCCACACCGCGCCTGTCGACGCCTATCGCGGCGCGGGTCGGCCCGAGGCGACCTATGTCATTGAACGGCTGGTGGAAACGGCGGCGCGTGAAATGGGCATGGATCCGGCGGAATTCCGCCGCAAGAATTTCATCCGCAAATTCCCGCACCAGACGCCGGTGATCATGGCCTATGACACAGGGGATTTTGATGCTTCGCTGAATGAAGCCTGCCGGTTGATTGATTACGCGAATTTTCCGGCGCGCAAGGCCGAGGCGGCGGCGCGCGGCATGCGGCGCGGCATCGGTTTTTCGGCCTATATCGAGGCTTGCGGTATTGCCCCATCGGCGGCGATTGGCACACTGGGCGCGGGTGTTGGCCTGTGGGAATCCGCCGAGGTGCGGGTTAACCCGACAGGCAGCGTCGAGGTGATGACGGGCGCGCACAGCCATGGGCAGGGGCATGAAACCACGTTTGCGCAACTGGTGTCAGACCGGCTGGGCATCCCCATCGAGAATGTCGAGATTGTGCATGGCGATACAGACAAGGTGCAGTTTGGCATGGGCACCTATGGTTCACGTTCGGGTGCGGTCGGCATGTCGGCCATTCAGGTGGCGCTGGACAAGGTGATCACCAAGGCGCGCAGGATTGCCGCCCATGTACTGGAAGCGGGCGAGGGCGATATCGTGTTTGAAGATGGCCGCTTTACCGTTGCGGGCACCGATCGCGGGCTGGCATTTGCCGAACTGGCGTTGCAGGCCTATACGGGCCATAAATTTCCGACCAGTGAAATTGAACCGGGCTTGAAGGAGACCGCGTTCTATGATCCGACCAATTTCACCTTTCCCGCCGGATGTCATATTGCAGAGGTCGAGGTTGATCCCGCTACCGGTGTCGTGCGGGTAGTCAAATTTGTCGCCGTCGATGATTTCGGCAATGTCATCAACCCGATGATTGTTGAAGGCCAGGTGCATGGCGGCGTGGCGCAGGGCATTGGCCAGGCGCTGCTGGAGAAGGCGGTCTATGATCCGGACACCGGGCAGCTTTTGACCGGATCATTCATGGATTACTGCATGCCGCGCGCCGATGATCTGCCCAGTTTTGATGTTGGCATGACGGTCACCCCGGCCCCATCCAATCCGCTGGGCATCAAAGGATGTGGCGAGGCAGGCGCGATTGGATCGCCAGCCGCCATTATCAACGCCATTACCGATGCGCTGGGCATTCGCGAGATCGCCATGCCGGTGACGCCCGAACGCGCCTGGCGCGCCGCGAACGGGTTATAGGAGGACGACATGTATCCATTTGAATATCACCGGCCCAAAACTTTGGATGAGGTAACGGCATTGCTGGCGCGCCTTGATAACCCGAAAATTCTGGCGGGCGGCATGACATTGCTTGCCACCATGAAGCAAAGGCTGGCTGCGCCATCGGATCTGATCGATCTACAGGATGTTGCAGGCATTGCCGGGATCAGCGTGGACGCAAAAAACGTCACCATTGGCGCCATGACGCGCCACCATGATGTCGCCAATTCGAAGGATGTTGCGAAAGCCATTCCCGCACTTGCTTATCTGGCGGGGCGGATCGGCGATCCGCTGGTGCGCCATCGCGGCACCATTGGCGGATCGATTGCCAATAATGATCCGTCGGCGGATTATCCTGCGGCCTGTCTTGGTTTGGGGGCGACCATCGTCACCAACAACCGTGAAATCGCGGCGGATGATTATTTTCGCGGCATGTTCGAAACAGCGCTGAAGGAACATGAGATCATCGTCAGGATCGTGTTTCCGATTCCCGCGCAGGCGGCCTATCAGAAATTCCCCAATCCGGCGTCGCGTTACGCCATGGTGGGGGTGTTCGTCGCGAAAACTTCTACAGGGGCCCGCGTGGCCGTCACGGGTGCTGGCCCCGGTGTGTTCCGCATGACCGCAATGGAAGCGGCGCTTGCCAAAAACTTCACGGCTGCGGCGCTGGACGGCATTACCGCGCCCGCCGAAGAAATGCTGCAGGACATGCACGCCAGCAGCGAATACCGCGCCGCCCTGATCAGCGTAATGGCCAAACGCGCCATTGCGGGGATGCCGGGGTAGGGCACGCTGATGAGAGGGTGGCTATCGCATATGCAGTTGGTCTTTTCCTTCTCCCCTTGGGGGAGAAGGCCAGGATGAGGGGGGCGCGCATTTATGTGCATAAAAAAAGCTTTTACACACTGCCCCCTCACCCCAACCCGGCCCTGCCCCTTTGTGCGGTGGGGCGCCGGGAAAATGGACGGGCGGCGCGCCTGTCTATATGATCTTCCCCTATGACATCACGCCATCATAAATCCGCTCTCGTCACCGGCGCTGGTCGCCGCATCGGGCGGGCGATTGCGCTTGGGCTGGCGGCGGAGGGCTGGCGGGTGGCGGTACATTATGGCGGGTCGGGCAAGG
>DAIOWE010000132.1:0-6877 GCA_036758605.1 Pseudomonadota bacterium
TATATAAGCGCATCGACACCTGCGCGGCGGAATTTGAATCCCGCACGCCTTATATGTATTCGACCTATGAAAGCCCCGCCATTTCCACCGGCGCGCCGGATTGCGAATCCGACCCAACCAATGCCCGCAAGATCGTTATACTTGGTGGTGGCCCCAACCGCATCGGCCAGGGGATAGAGTTTGACTATTGCTGCTGCCATGCGGCCTTTGCGCTTTCGGATGTGGGCTATGAGACGATCATGGTCAATTGCAATCCCGAAACCGTCTCGACCGATTATGACACCAGCGACCGGCTGTATTTTGAACCGCTCACCGCCGAAGATGTGCTGGAGCTGATAGCGGTCGAACAGCGCAATGGCGCCCTGCATGGCGTGATCGTGCAGTTGGGCGGACAGACGCCGTTAAAACTGGCCGCCGCACTGGAAGCGGCCAACGTACCAATTCTGGGCACGACACCCGACGCCATTGATCTGGCCGAAGACCGCAAGCGCTTTCAGGAACTGCTGTCCAGGCTTGGCCTGAAACAGCCGGAAAATGGCACGGCCATGAACCTGGCTGAAGCATTGGCGGTGGCGCATCGCATTGGCTATCCGGTAGTTATCCGTCCATCCTATGTGCTGGGCGGCAGGGCGATGGAAATTGTACGCGATGATGCGCAACTGACCCGCTACATGACCCAGGCGTTTATCGCATCCGGCAAAAATCCGGTGCTGATCGACAGCTATCTGCAGGACGCCATCGAGGTGGATGTAGATGCGCTGGCCGATGGCGAGACGGTGCATGTCGCCGGCATTATGGAGCATATCGAAGAGGCGGGCGTGCATTCCGGCGACAGCGCCTGTTCACTGCCGCCCTACTCGCTGAATGCGGCAATTATCGCGGAAATTAACCGGCAAACATCCATGCTGGCCAAGGCGCTGAAAGTCGTTGGCCTGATGAATGTGCAGTTCGCCATTCAGGGCGAAGTGATTTTCATACTGGAAGTGAACCCGCGTGCCAGCCGCACGGTGCCCTTTGTGGCCAAGACCATGGGGGTGCCGTTCGCCAAGATTGCCTCACGGGTGATGGCGGGTGAAAAACTTGCCGGTTTTGGTCTTGTCCAGAAAAAACTGAACCATGTGGCCGTGAAAGAAGCCGTGTTTCCTTTTGCGCGTTTTTCAGGTGTCGATACGCTGCTTGGCCCGGAAATGAAATCCACCGGCGAAGTCATGGGGCTGGACCGGAATTTCGAGCGCGCCTTTGCCAAAAGCCAGATCGCCAGCGGATCAACCTTCCCCGAAACCGGAACAGCCTTTTTCTCGGTCAAGGACCGGGACAAGCCAGCAATTCTTGCGGCGGCCCGCACTCTGCGTGATCTGGGTTTCAGGCTGATAGCAACCGGCGGCACCGCCACCTATCTGGAACAGGCGGGGCTGCAGGTCACACGTATCAATAAGGTGCTGGAAGGCCAGCCGCATATTGCCGACGCCATCAAGAACGGCGATGTGCAACTGGTGTTTAATACCACCGAGGGGGCGCAGGCGATTGCCGATTCTTTCTCCATCCGGCAAAGTGCGCTAATGTCCAAGGTGCCTTACTATACGACAGCGGCCGGAATAAGAGCGGTTGTCAAAGGACTTGAGGCCTCGCGCGCCGGGGCGCTTGAAGTTAACCCCTTACAATCTTACATTCAGTAGCTGCATGGCCCGTCCTTTGTCAGCGTGACGCTGGATGGGGCAATACACGCGTTAACCTATAGGCATAGCAAGACACATGGAAAGAATTCCTATGACTGCCAATGGTTTCGAATCTCTTGAAACCGAGGTGCGGCATCTGAAAACAGTTGAACGGCCCGCCATCATCAAGGCCATTTCGTCTGCGCGCGAGCATGGTGATTTATCGGAAAATGCCGAATATCATGCGGCCAAGGAACGCCAGAGCTATGTCGAAGGCCGGTTGATGGAGCTTGAAGACAAAATCAGCCGCGCCCAGGTCATTGATGTCGCCAAACTATCCGGCAAGGATGTGAAATTCGGTGCAACCGTCAAGCTGCTGGATGAAGACACCGAAGGCGAAATTACCTATCAGGTCGTCGGCGAGATTGAGGCGGACGTAAAGGCCGGACGTATTTCCATAACTTCCCCGCTGGGTCGCGCCCTGATCGGCAAGAAAATTGGCGATGCAGTTGAGGTGAATACCCCAGGCGGCGGCAAAAGCTACGAAATTCTGAGCGTTAAATATAAGGCTTAGTGCAGGAGTTTGCCCGGCAGGGCTGATGCCAGGCCAAGTTTCCTGGCGGCTTCATATAGGCGCCTGTCTCGCGTCCACAAGGAATAGCAGTGTTTCTGTGGCTAAACGCATCTACGTTAACCAGATTTCATCGCCCCCTCTCCCCTTGTGGGAGAGGGCCGGGGTGAGGGGGGCCAAGGGGGGATATTTTTATCAAAATTTCTCACCGCCGGTCTTGCGGACCGCATCGGGGAAATCGCGGTACAGCGCGAAGCGCAAATTTTGCGCCATGGAATTGACGGCAAAATGCTGGTGCTCCGCCTCGCCCGCGCGGGTGGCGACGTGATTGAAGGCGGCATCAAGCTGCGCCAGGTCTTCGGTTTCGATCATGATGTGAAAATCACCCAGGCTGGGCGGCGCAAGCCCAAGTTTGCGGCGGGATAGACGATAGCCTGCAATTTTTCCCTGATCGCGCAGGCGGCCCAGAAAGGCGGCGACATTACTGGCGAATTCCATATCGCTGACGCCGGGTTTCAGTTCACACCAGACATGATACAGGTCCATACATTACCCCGCTTAATAGGGCTTTGTGCCACGAAGCGAAATACGGTGCAGCACCCGTTTATAGCCGTGATAATCGTTTACCGGATTATGCTGCACACAGCGGTTGTCCCAGAACACGACTGCGCCGGGGCTCCACTGGAACCGGCAGGTAAATTCGGGTTTTACCTGATGCGCAAACAGATAGTTCAGCAACGGCGCGCTTTCTTCATCGCTCATGCCATCAAAGCGTACTGTGTGACCAAAGTTCACGTATAAAATTTTACGGCCGGTTTCGGGATGTGTGCGCATCACGGGATGAATACCCACCAGTTCCTTCTTTGCCTCTTCCTTACCCAATTCCGGCAGACGGTCTTCGCGGGTCTTATTGGCATCGGCTTTGGCGGAACTGTTATACCCCTTCAATCCAGACAGCATGGCCTTCATGCCATCAGACAATGTGTCATAGGCCATATACATATTGGCGAAAATCGTATCCCCGCCATAGGGCGGCAATTCGCGCGCCACAAGTATCGCACCCAGCGGCGGTACTGGCGTATAGGTGGTGTCGGCATGCCAGATGCCGCCGAAATTTATCCGCTCATGCGGCAGTTTTACGACCTCGACGATTTCTGGAAACTCCTTCAACCCCTTCAGCATGGGATATTCTTCGGGTTCCGAAAAACGCCGCGCAAAGGCAATATGCTGTGCCGGACTGATGTTCTGATCACGAAAGAAAATTACCAGATGATCCAGCAAAGCCTGGCGAATTTCCGCAATAATCGCATCATCAAGATTTTGCGATAAATCCACGCCGCCGATTTCCGCTCCCAACGCACCGGCAATACGTCTGATCGTGATCATCATCTATTCCTGGAATTATTCCACCGTCACGGATTTGGCCAGATTGCGCGGCTGGTCAACATCGGTGCCCTTGAACACTGCGGTATGATAGGCCAGCAACTGAATTGGAATAGCATACATGATGGGAGAAAGAAACGGATCGACTTTCGGCATGCTGACCGAGGCCTTGGCGTAACTGCCCATTTTCTCAATTCCCTCCAGGTCCGAAAACAGGATTACCTTGCCGCCGCGCGCGACCACCTCCTGCATGTTCGACGCGGTTTTTTCAAACAGCGCGTCGCTGGGCGCAATTACGATCACCGGAACATCCTCATCAATCAGGGCGATAGGTCCGTGCTTCAACTCGCCCGCCGCATAGCCTTCGGCATGAATGTAGGAAATTTCCTTGAGCTTTAACGCGCCCTCAAGCGCTATGGGATAATTCATCCCCCGCCCCAGATAAATCACATCGCGCGCCTTGGACAGATCATGCGCCAATTCGCGGATCATGTGATCGCGCGCCAGCGCAAGATTGATCATGCGCGGCAATTCGGTTAGCGTCCTGGTCAGCCGATTTTCTTCTGCGGCATCAATGGCCCCCCGCGCACGGGCAAAACCGATCGCCAGGGCCGCCAGCGCCGTCAACTGGCACGTAAACGCCTTGGTGGAGGCAACGCCGATTTCCGGCCCCGCATGAGTTGGGAAAATCACATCGGATTCCCGCGCGATGGTGGATTCTGCAACATTGACTACAGACGCTATAATTTGTCCCTGTGAACGACAATAGCGCAGCGCCGCCAGCGTGTCCGCCGTTTCTCCCGACTGTGATATGAACAATGATAAACCACCCGGCTGCATCGCCGCTTCGCGATAACGGAATTCCGATGCAATATCCACCTCGACCGGCAGGCGCGCCAATTGCTCAAACCAGTATTTGGCGACGCATCCGGCATAATAGGCCGTGCCGCACGCCACAATCGTCAGCTTGCTGATTGATTTCAACTCAACAGATAATTTTGGCAGGTCAATTGTGCCGCGCAATGCGGAAATATAGGCATTAAGCGTATTGGCGATGGCGTCCGGCTGCTCATAAATTTCCTTGGCCATGAAGTGGCGATGATTGCCCTTGTTGATCATCGCTGCGGTAACATTGACGGTTTCTTTTTTGCGCTGAACCGGTTGATTCGAAGCATCAAAAAACTCTGCACCGGCGCGGGTAAGCACAACCCAGTCGCCTTCATCAAGGTAGCTAAGCGTTTGCGTAAATGAACTTAACGCCAGCGCATCGGACCCCAGGAACATTTCCCCCTTTCCATAGCCCACCGCCAGCGGACTGCCCTTGCGTGCGCCAATCATCAGATTATCTTCGCCAGCAAATATCAGCGCCAGCGCAAACGCCCCGCGCAAGCGTTGAAATGCCTGTGACGCTGCCTCACGCGGGCTGCGTCCCGACCTGATCCCGTCATGCACAAGATGCGCAATAACTTCCGTGTCGGTTTCAGATGTAAAGACGTGACCTTTTCCCTCAAGCTCTGCACGCAGTTCCTGAAAATTTTCGATAATGCCATTATGCACAACAGCCACACCGCCGGAAACATGCGGATGCGCATTGTCCACAGTCGGTGCGCCATGTGTTGCCCAGCGGGTATGACCGATGGCGGTCGCGCCCAGCAATGGTTCGGCGCGCAGCGAACCAGCAAGATTGCGCAATTTTCCCTCGGCACGGCGCCGTTCGATGGCGCCATTCACCAGGCTGGCGATGCCTGCTGAATCATAGCCGCGATATTCCAGCCTCTTCAGCGCATCCAGCACCAGTTCCGATGCGCCCTCTGCGCCCAATACTCCAACGATTCCGCACATATTTCCGCCTTGTAAATAATATTATCCGTGCCCTGATTTTTTACCCGCAAAGCGCGCACGGAAACGCGCCGCCCAGCCCGCTTTTTCCACCTGCTGTGGACGCACCAGCGCCAGCGCATCAGGGCTTACATCTTTTGTGATGACGCTTCCCGATCCGGTATAGGCGCCTTCGCCGATTTTCACGGGCGCCACCAGACAGGTGTTGGAACCGATGAATGCGCCAGCACCTATGTCTGTAAAATGTTTTTCAAAGCCATCATAATTGCAGGTGATCGTGCCCGCGCCGATATTCGCGTCCGCGCCCACGCGGGCGTCGCCGATATAGGACAGATGGCTGATCTTCGCGCCTGCTTCAATCTGTGCGGCTTTTATTTCAACAAAATTGCCTATCTTTGCGCCCTTGCCCACATCCGCGCCGGGGCGCAACCGGCCATAGGGACCAATTTCTGCGCTGGCCGCGACTGTTGCCCCTTCCAGATGCGAAAACGGTTTGATCTGTGCGCCGTCCGCCACAGTGACGCCAGGACCAAACACCACATTCTGCCCGACGACAACATCGCGGCCAAGCCTGGTGTCATGACTAAAATAGACCGTCGACGGATCAAGCAGAGTTGCGCCATTCAGCATGGCGCTATGCCGCAAACGGTTCTGCAATATCGTCTCGGCCTGTGAAAGCTCAACCCGGCTGTTAACGCCCAGAACTTCGTCCGCGTCCGCCTCAATCGCTGCGCAGGTCAAACCGCGCTTACGCGCGATGGCGATAATATCGGTCAGATAAAATTCGCCCTTGGCGTTAGCATTGCCAACTTCTTCCAGCAGGCTGAACAACTCCGCGCCGTCCACCGCCATCACCCCGGAATTACAAAAGCCGATGGCGCGCTGTTCCGGGGTGCAATCTTTGGATTCTATAATCGCATGCAGACCGCCGGTATCACTCATTAGCAACCGGCCGTAAGGCGATGGATCGGCGGGCCGGAAACCCAGCACCACGGCGGATGCCCCCTTGCGCCGCGCCGAAAGCATCGCCTGAACCGTCTCAATCTGCACCAATGGCGTGTCTGCATACAGGATCAGCACATCGCCGGTAAATCCGGCCATTTCCACGGTCGCCGCCCTGACCGCGTCCGCTGTACCCAATTGTTTGGCCTGTATGGCAATGCGCGCATCCGGCGCCTGCCTGCGCGCCGTCTCAGATACAATTGGCATATCCGGCCCCACCACAACAACGCGCCGCGACGCCGCAATCGCATCACTCAAGGCCAGCACATGGCCCAGCATGCTGCGCCCCGCAATGGGGTGCAACACTTTGGGGAGGGTGGACTGCATCCGCGTCCCCTGCCCTGCGGCCAGGATAATCACGGCAACATCAATAGAACTGCTCATGGACAGGCCCTTTTATGGCGGCAACAGGTTAACCATGTTGAAT
>DAIOWE010000133.1:0-6693 GCA_036758605.1 Pseudomonadota bacterium
TGTCGTAAAATTTGAAATCCAGAAACACTTTGTCGCCGCGCGCAATCAGTTCGCGGGCAAGATCAACGCCGCCCAGCGGAAACAGTTGCAGGCCGATCTTGAAAAATTTCACCACACCGCGCAATTCATCGGCCACGGCGCGCGCCTCTGTGATGCTTGGCACATCCAGCGCAACAATCAGGCGTTCATCAGCCGGGATGCTCACTCCGCCGCCTGATGGCGCCGGGGCGTTTTGTCCGCCACAGCGGTTGCCCGCACCCCCAACCGCGCAAACAATGAATCGTCACGTTCCTTGGCCGGGTTTTTGGTGGTCAGCAGTTTCGGGCCGATGAAAATCGATCCCGCGCCTGCCAGAAAACACAGCGCCTGGGTTTCATCGCTCATCTGTTCGCGCCCCGCCGACAGGCGCACCACGCTTGCCGGCATCATGATTTTCGCCACCGCCACCGTGCGCACAAATTCCAGCGCGTCCAGCCGGTCCGTGCCAAACACCGGCGTGCCTTCGGTCTGGATCAGCATATTGATGGGCACACTTTCAGGGTGTTCGGGCAGATTGGCCAGCGTGTGCAGCATGCCAATGCGATCGTTGCGCGCCTCGCCCATGCCGACAATGCCGCCGCAGCACACATTAATGCCCGCATCGCGCACATGCGCCAGGGTATCCAGCCGGTCCTGATAGGTGCGTGTGCTGATTATCTCGCCGTAAAATTCAGGCGAGGTGTCGATATTATGATTATAATAATCCAGCCCCGCATCCTTCAGCCGTTTGGCCTGCGCGTCCGTCAGCATACCCAGGGTCACGCAGGTTTCCATGCCCAGCGCCGCCACGCCCTCAACCATCTGGCACACAGCCTCCAGATCCTTGTCCTTGGGGTTGCGCCATGCGGCCCCCATGCAGTAACGGCTGGCGCCCGCCTCTCTGGCGCGTTTGGCTTCGGCCAGCACGGCCTCAACCGACATCAGCTTTTCGGCCTTTACTGGCGTCTCAAATTTTGCCGACTGCGCGCAATAGCCGCAATCTTCGGGGCAGCCACCGGTCTTGATGCTCAAAAGCGTGCTCATCTGCACTTCGTTGGGATCAAAATATTTGCGGTGCGCCGTCTGCGCCGCGAATATCAGATCATTGAATGGCAGATCAAACAGCGCCGCAATTTCATCGCGGGTCCAGTCGTGCCGTAATTCCATGTTGCCGGTGTGCATATCAGCCGCCTCTGTTCATGCCATTGTTGCCAAAATCCTTAACCACGCCTGAATAGCACATCAATTAACCGGATAAAACCGTCCCGAAACGTAAGTTATTGCCGCTATTTCCGGTTCGCGGCAATCCGCGCTTCGATGGCGTCCCAGATCAGGGCGGCGATGTCAGCGCCGCCAAAGCGGGCGACTTCCTGAATGCCGGTGGGCGAGGTGACGTTGATTTCCGTCAGATAATCGCCGATCACATCAATGCCGACAAAAATCAGGCCATTGGCGCGCAGTGTCGGGCCGATGGCGGCGCAAATTTCCCTGTCGCGGTCGGTGATGACGGCCGCTTCCGGGCGGCCGCCCACATGCATGTTGGAGCGGGTTTCGCCCTCCGCCGGTATACGGTTAATCGCGCCCACCGGTTCCCCGTCCACCAGAATGATGCGCTTGTCGCCTTTGCGCACCGCCGGCAGATATTCCTGCACGATCATCGGCTCGCGGTAAAACTGCGTGAACACATCGATCAGAGAATTCATGTTCTCGTCACCCTCGCGCAGGCGGAATACGCCTTCGCCGCCATTGCCATACAGCGGTTTGATAATGATATCGCGATACTTTTCGCGGAACGCCGCAACCTCCTGTGCATCCGATGTAATCAGGGTTTTCGGCATCAGCCAGGGAAAATTTGTGACCAGCAGTTTTTCCGGCGCATTGCGCACATGGCCCGGATCATTCACTACCAGCGTCCTGGGATGAATATGCTCCAATATATGCGTGGCGGTGATATAGCGCATGTCAAAGGGCGGATCCTGGCGCATCAGCACGCAATCAAACTGCGACAGATCCACGGTTTCCAGTCCGCCCAAAGTGAAATGATTGCCCGCCTCCCGGCGCAGGCTGATGGCGTGCCCCTTGGCGATCACCTTGCTTTCAAGCAGACTGAGTTTGTTCGTCACATAATAGAACAGCGAATGGCCGCGCGCCTGCGCCTCCAGCCCCAGCGCAAACGTGCTGTCGCCGTTAATATCTATTCCCCCAATCGGGTCCATCTGGATGGCGACAGAAAGCTTCATGGCGGCGGGGTTCCCGTATGTTTTGATCAGTTAACGGATTAATTCATCTTCAGGCGCAATTGCTGCACGGCCAGTTCAGCCATTTGCTGCAGTTTCGGATCCAGCGCATGCTCAATGCAGGCGCGCATGGCAGACAGCGCTTCGGGCACATTGCCAAGACGGGCATGCACCATGCCATGCTCATATCCAAGATCCGCGGCAGCCGGTGAAATCATCCGCATACGATGCAAAATACCGGATGCGCGAATGAAGTCATTGCTTTGAAACGCGCGGCCCTTGATATTATTCAGCAGCCGCAGCAGCACGTCGCGATTGCTGACAGGCCGATAATATTCAGGCTTTAATTCCGCACCCTCGCCCGCCATGCCTTTTAACAGGCTGCGCAATTGCGGAATTTCCATTTTTACGCCGCCATTGAAGGGATCAAGTATGCGCCGTGCGCTGCCCAGTTCCAGCCGGATCAGAAAATGCCCGGGAAAATTCAGCCCGGCACAGGCCCAGCCCTGGGCGCGCGCGGCGATGATATATAGCAGGCCCAGCGCCACCGGCAGGCCCTTGCGCCGGTCGATCACCTGCATAAGATTGGCGTTCTGCATGTCGTTGTAACTTGCCTGGTCGCCGGCATATCCAAATTGCTGGCTGATCACCTGCGCCAGCGCATCGGCGCGTGCATCAATGTGACCAGCATCCGCGCATCCACTGGCAACAGCGGCGCCAATCTCAGCCAGATGTGCGGCATAGGGCGCCAGTTCGCGATCAGGGCAATCCAGCGCCGCAAGCGCCAGGGCAACGCTGGCGACATCCAGATCATCGTCGCTGGCCCGCCCCGCGGCCCGAAGCACTTCCCAGAGCGGATTGCCATCGGGCGTGTCGGCTGCGGACGGATTTTCAGGGGGCGTGTTTTTATCCATGGGCCCAGTTTAACCGATGCCGCGCCAGTAGTGAACGGTCAAGATTATGGTAAAACACTGGTTGGCATGTCCGATGCGGGCACGCCGCCGGGCGGCAACAGGTCGCCCTGCACATCCTCGCGCGAATAATAGGGCGCCGCCGGGGCGGCTTGCGGCGTCTGATGGCCCCTGACCCGGACATAGCTGACAACCCGGACAACGCCGGAAATGTTGCGTGCATAATTGTTGACTTTGTCAAGTTCCTGCTGGTTCTGGGCAATACCAATCAGGTAAATTACGCCATTTACTGTCTCTATTGAGTAATTGATATCGTATATACTCGTATCAGCGAGTATTTTGGCCCGCAATTTAGTTGTTATCCAGCTATCTTTGGCCAGATTTCCCAGGCCAGACTTGTCCGTAACCTGCATCTCATTGATGACTTCCTTGACGCCGGGTGAACGCCAGGCAACCGTGGTGGCCCGGATACGGTCGTCGGGCGACCGCACGGCCCCGGTCAGCAATACGCGGCCCTCCACCACTTCGACGCCAACTTTTCCCGCCATCGGCTCTTCTTCCTTCAGCAGCAGGGCCTCGATATTAAGCCGGATTGTAGTGTCATCCACATTGGCGCCAACCGAGCGTTCCTGAACCACGGCGGCGCCTGTTGCCGCCCCTCCCGCGATAACCAGCGGCACACAGCCGGAATTACCCAGGAATGTCACGATAAGTCCAAAGGCAGGCAGTGCGGATATGCCGGCGCGCCGGATTTGCGAACTGAATTTGGCCATGACTTCCTCGCCTGAAGTGAATCTCAATCCGCTATATATAGTCATTATAACCGCCACGCATCCAATATGTGCTTTGGCGTCCGGCGCGGCCCCACCCACATCACATCAAAACGATAGTCGAGACCGGCCAGACGCGGGTGCCGGGACTGAAAATATAACAGCGTCTGCGTGATGCGTTTCTGCTGGCGTTTGCTTACCGATTCCAGTGCTTCGGTCAGGCTGGCGCGGGCCTTGACTTCGATGGCTGCGATCAGGCGTCCGCGCCGGGCGATAATGTCGATCTCGCCCGCAGGACCGCGATAGCGGCGCGCCAGAATGCGATAGCCTTTCAGCCGCAACAGCCACACGCACAGAAATTCCGCGCTCAGGCCCCGAATATAGGCGCGGCTGCGCCGGAAATCGGGTTCCCGGTTCATTGTTTTCCTGTAAGCGCCAGGGCGCGGGCATAGACCTGTTTGCGCGGCAGACCGGTTTGCGCCGCCACCTGGGCGACCGCTTCTTTCAGGCGGCATCTGGCAAGGGCCTCGTGCAGGCGATTATCCAGCGCGCCCTGCTCCTGGCCAGACAGATCCGCATCGCCGCTGACGGGTGGCCCAACGACAATAACCACCTCGCCCTTTGGAGGCCCGGCCCCGACATAATGATCGCGCAATGCGGGCAAGCTATCACGGCGCACTTCTTCAAATAATTTGGTCAGTTCGCGCGCCACCGCGGCGGGGCGGTTTCCCAGCATCTGCGCCATATCCGCCAGGCATTGTGGCAGGCGTCTGGCGCTTTCAAAAAAGATCAGGCTCGCCTCAATGCCTGCAAGGCCTGCCAGCAGGCTACGCCGCGCCGCGCCCTTTGGCGGCAGAAATCCCTGAAAGAAGAAGCGGTCACTGGGCAGGCCCGACAGGATCAGCGCCATCAGCGGGGCCGAGGGGCCGGGCAGCGCACTGACAAAAGCCCCCTGCGCAATCGCTTCGCGCACCAGTTTGAAACCTGGGTCAGAAATCAGCGGGGTTCCCGCATCACTGACCAGCGCCACCCGCTGACCTTGCGCCAGCCGCTGCAATATCGTCTCGCGTATGGCGGGTGTGCTATGTTCATGATAGGCGATGCGCGGCACTTTCAGCCCGTAATGTTGCAGCAAACGGGCCGTGGCCCGGCTATCCTCGCAGGCGACCACGTCGCAGGCCGCCAGCGTTTGCAGCGCGCGGTGCGATATATCGCCAAGATTGCCGATCGGCGTCGCCACCAGATACAGCCCCGGCGCAAGCGGTTTACTTACACCCACGCCCCGGTTAGTACTGGTTTGCGACGGGATCGTATTTTCAGGGGGCCTGGATTTTGTTTTTGATTGTGATGGCACGGCTTTTTGCTGGGTTCAATGGGTTGCGGTTTGGCGGACATTGCCAAGCTAGCAGATTTTCCCTGACCGGGTGCCTGCTTTTATGTCTGGCGATAGCAGGCTGTGGCAGCACGCCGCCATCCACCGAAACTGCGCCACAGGCGGCGCCTGCGACCGGCGCGCCTCCCAGTGTTTTGTGGGATGGAACAATGGCGCCAGCCACCGGGGCTGTTCCCGCATCCCCGCTTCCGCCCTTTATCGCCAACACGGCGTCAGGATCGGAAATTGTGCGCATTGGGGTGCTGTTGCCGTTAAGCGGCCCGCGCGCACAAACCGGTCAGGCCCTGTTGCAGGCCGCACAATTGGCGCTGTTTGATTTTGCCGATCCGCGTCTGGTTCTGTTGCCGCGCGACACAATGGGCACCGGCGCAGGCGCTGCGCGCGCCGCACAGGAAGCAATTGCCGCCGGTGCGGAACTTATACTGGGTCCGGTGTTTGCCGAAGAGGTCGCCGCCGCCGCAAATGTCACCCGCGCGGCAGGCCGTAACATGATTGCCTTTTCCAGTGATCGCCGTGTGGCGGGCAATGGGGTTTTCCTGCTGAGTTTTTTGCCGGAACAGGAAGTGGCGCGCATGCTGTCCTATGCCAGGGCGCGCGGGCTGACGCGCATTGCGGCGCTGGTTCCCCGCACCCCTTATGGCGAGCGGGTGGCCGAAGTGTATAAACAAATGTCGCCCACTGTGGATGGCGCGCCGGCAAAATTGGTCTATTATGTGCCTAACAGCCAGTCCATGCATGCGCCAGTCCGCGAGCTTGCGGATTATGATGCGCGCAAACAAAAGCTGAAGGAAGAAATCATCCGGCTTGAACAGGGCGCCGACGTCTTTGCGCAACAGGCGCTGGCGGAAATGAAGACCAGGGATACTTTGGGTGAAGTGGATTTTGACGCCGTGCTGATCGCAGAAGGCGGCGCCAGTTTGCGCGCACTGGCCCCATTGCTTGCATATTATGACATTGATCCGAAAAAAGTGCGCTATCTTGGAACCGGATTATGGAATGAGTCCACCATTCTCACCGAGGCGGCGCTTGCCGGCGGCTGGTTCCCGGCATCCTTGCAGGATAGCGCCAGCACATTTGCATCGCGCATGCAGTCTTCATTTGGGGTTTCGCCGACGCCGGTTATTGGCCTGGGATATGATGCGGTTGCGCTGGCGGCGGTGCTCACCGCGCAGGGGGGCGATGCGGCAACACGTTTTTCAACGGATGCGCTTACGCTGCCCAGCGGCTTTTCCGGCATTCAGGGCATTTTCCGGTTGCGCCTGGATGGGCTGTCCGAACGCGGACTGGCGGTGATGGAAATTGACGGCGCGGGCGTGCGCGTAATTGATCCCGCGCCGACAAGTTTTGAGCAGGTTATGAATTAG
>DAIOWE010000134.1:0-6630 GCA_036758605.1 Pseudomonadota bacterium
TCTGACCGGTCTGATTGCTGTCATCATCAATCGCCTGCTTGCCCAGAATGACGATATCCGCGCCTTCCTGTTCGGTGATGATCTTGAGGATTTTGGCAACCGCAAGGGGTTCAACAGTGGCGTCGGTTTTCACCAGAATGCCACGATCCCCGCCCATGGCCAGCGCGGTGCGGATGGTTTCCTGCGCCGCCGCCGGTCCGATAGAGACAATAATGACCTCGGTGGCGGTTCCGGCTTCTTTCATGCGCACGGCCTGTTCGACGCTAATTTCGTCAAACGGGTTCATCGACATTTTGACATTCGCCAGATCGACGCCCGACCCATCGGCCTTGACCCGCGCTTTTACGTTATAATCAATCACCCGTTTGACGGGTACCAGAACCTTCATTGCCACACTCTCCAAATCAAAATATTTGCTAATTTATCCCGGTTTGGGAAAACCGGTTATCTCGCAGGTGCGAAAACTAGTATTCGCAACCGCCGCTGTCAACGAATCGTAACGTTCAGATCCATGATTTTAGGTGAAAAATACAATTACCGGTTCTGGCCCGGCTGCCATAAGACATCTGTATTACCGTCATTGTTCACGTGGCGGCTGATCACAAACAGAAAATCCGACAGCCGGTTGATATAGCGTAGCGCCGCCGGGTTAACTTTTTCACTATCCGCCAGTTCCACCATCAATCGCTCGGCGCGTCGGCTAACTGTGCGCGCCAGGTGCAGATAGGCCGCCGCCGGGCTTCCCCCCGGCAATATGAAGGAGTTCAGCGGGCTTAACCGGGCGTTCAGGGCGTCAATTTCGCGTTCCAGGCGTTCCACCTGGGCATCGGCGATGCGCAGCGCCGCGCCAGGCTTTTCGCCGGGCGCCTCGGGTGTGCAAAGATCGGCCCCCAGATCGAACAGATCATTCTGGATGCGCCCCAGCGCCGCGTCCGCGTCACCTGTCATGTGCAGGCGCGCCAGGCCGATAGTGGCATTGGCCTCGTCCACCGTGCCATAGGCGTCCACCCGGACATCATATTTGCGTACCCGCCTGCCGTCGCCAAGGCCGGTATCGCCCTTGTCGCCGGTGCGGGTGTAAATTTTGTTCAGCTTTACCAATTGATCAGCTCCCTGCGAAATAGAGTGCGCCCATAATAATGAGCACGGCGACGAATTGCATCGCCACGCGCAGGCGCATTAATTTGTTGCTCCAGTTGCGGTTGAATTCACCGCCCCGGAACATGGCGAAGATGCCCACGCACAGCACAATAAAGGTAACGCCAATGGAAACCGGGATCAGTGCCTGTAAAAAACTTCCCATTTTCTGTCTGTTTATCCTATCCGATAGACACGGCTGGCGCAGCCTGCAAACAGTGCCGCCTTGTCGGTTGCTGAAAAACCGGATGCGATGCGTTTGAACGCATTCCACATTATGCCATAGGAAACGGAGCGTTTATCTACCGGAAAATTGCTCTCAAACATGCAGCGCGAAGGCCCGAACACGTCGATGGTGTGCAGATAATAGTCGCGGGTGGCGGCCGCCAGCGCTTCTGATGTGGGGGGTAATGCCTGTTTGTGCCAGCCAAAACCGTTCATCGGCATGTTTATCCCGCCGATTTTCACATTGACGTTCGGGCATTTTGCCAGCTCCGCCATGTCTTTTTTCCACTGCACGAAAATTTCGGCTTTTTTGCCTTCATAGGGGCCAATGCCCATCGGGCCACCGAAATGATCCAGAATGATGGTCAGATCGGGCAGGGCGCGGGCAAATTCCGTCAGCTCGGGAATTTGTGGGTGGTAGAAAAACGCATCAAACGACAATCCGCGTTTGACCAGTTCTGCCGCAGCCTGACGAAATTTCGTCTCACCCAGCATTCCTTTGGTCAGATGCGAAAATGTCCCCTGTAACTGGGGATTGGGATCCCAGGCAGTGATATGGCGGATACCCCGGAACCGGGCAGGCGCCGCTGCGATATGTGCGTCCAGAACCTCACCCACCGCGCTTCCCAGGGTCATATCCGCATGGCTGACGATCCCGGCGCAGGCCCGCATCGGCCCATAGGCCCCGCTGGCGCTTTGCGCCGCAACGCCGTTCACGAACTCGGTTTCCCCGACGGGGCGCAGATGTTCCGGCCCGCTGGCGCGGTACATGGATCCGCATTCGACAAAGACCGTGGCCACGACATTATGGCCGCTATAGGTGTCTTCGCACAGTTCATCCAGAAAATACCGGCTGCCGGGGTGATCCCATAAATGATGGTGCGGATCGAGGATGGGCAGGCCGGGTTCCAGCGCGGCTTCTTCCACCTGCGCCAGCCATGTGCTTTGATCAGATATCTGCCGCATTTGCCCTTCTCCCCTTATTTTATGAAAATGCACTGGATAAACTGTAAAAGCTATGCCAGATAGCGTGCATCATATATGTGCATGGCTGGATAAGCCAATTAACATCAGAGCAAAGAAATCGCAGTGCGCCGTCGCGACGTCCTGGCCGGCATGGCCCTTTCCCCCTTCTTTGGCGTTCTGCCCGCATTCGGGCAAGAAACGGTAGCCCCTGCTGCCTACACCACCAGCTTGGGGGATCCGGTTCCCTTTAATGCGGGGCTGGTACGAAAATTGGCGCAAAAGCTGGCGTCAAAGAAATATACCCCGCCGGCTCTGATCCTGCCAAAAGAGCTGGAAAACCTGACCTATGACCAGTATCGCGATATTCGATTCCGCCCGGATCAGGCCGTATGGCGCGATGAAAAGCTGCCCTTTCAGATGCATATGTTCCATAACGGCTTTTTCTACAAACAGCCGGTGACGATCTTTCTGGTGGCCCAGGACGAAGCCCGCAAGCTGCACTATTCAAGTGATTTCTATTCATTTGGACCAAGCGTGCAGCCACCGCCGCCGGGCAATGATCTGGGATTTGCCGGTTTCCGGCTGCATACGCCGATCAACAAGCCGGATTATTTTGATGAAATGGCGGTGTTTCAGGGGGCCAGCTATTTCCGTGCGGTAGCCAAGGGGCAGGCATATGGCCTGTCCGCACGCGGTCTGGCCATTGATACGGCCGAGCCAGGCGGCGAGGAATTCCCGCTTTTTCGCACCTTCTGGGTTGAAAAACCATTGCCGGGATCAAGCTCGATCGTTGTGCATGCGCTGCTGGATAGTGAACGTACAACCGGGGCCTATCGTTTTACCATGCGTCCGGGCGTCAGCACTGAAATGGATGTCGAGGTAACGCTGTATCCCCGTAAAAATCTGGAGCGCGTTGGCTTTGCGCCGCTGACCAGTATGTTTCTGTTCAGTCCGCTGGACCGGCTTGGCGTCGATGATTTCCGTCCGGCTGTGCATGATTCCAGCGGCCTGTCGATCCGCAATGGTCAGGGTGAATGGCTGTGGCGGCCTTTATCGAACCCGACCAGCCTGCAATACAGTGTTTTCATGGACCATAGCCCGCGCGGCTTTGGCCTGTTGCAGCGTGAGCGCCGGTTCGAAAATTACGAAGACCTTGAGGCGCGTTACGAACGCCGCCCCAGCCTGTGGATTGAGCCGATTGGCGACTGGGGGCCAGGCGGGGTGCATCTGGTTGAAATTCCTTCAAAGTCTGAAATCAACGATAACATTGTCGCCTACTGGCGGCCTTCCGATCCCATTCCGGGCGGTTCGGAATATGTGCTGAATTATCGGATGCAATGGACCAATGCCCCAAATCCGGCGCCCGATGTTGCCCTGGTGGTGTCGTCCCGCCTGGGTACGGGCTGGGATGCGCCAACGCGTCTGTTCGTGATTGATTTCGTCGGCGATGCCTTTGATCAGCTTGCCCCGGACACAAGTCCCAAAGCGGTCATTGAGTCATCGGATGGCAAAATACTGAACCCTGTCGTGCAACCCAATCCTGAAACAAAAGGCTGGCGGTTGAGTTTTGAACTTGAAACCGGTGACGCGCAGGTGGTTGAATTGCGCTGTCATCTCGCAAGTGAAACGGCACGATTGTCGGAGGTCTGGGTTTACCGATGGACACTGTAGGGGCGCAATCCAGCGCGCACTCAAACATCCCGGAAAATAGCTCTGAATTTATTACAGCTCCTGCCATGCCGCCGGAGATGCCCGCCGATATGCCCGCGCAATCCTTGCGGCAATGGCGCGGTGACCGCGCGCAATCATTTTCCGAACCATCACTTTTGCAGAAACTTGCAAGGCGCGGCATCCTGTTTCTGGGTACGCTGTTCCTCACGCTGTGGGCCGGTTACGGCATGTATGAGGTGATGGCGGTCAATGATCTGACCAATATCCAGATTCTGATAATGGTGCTGTTCGTGCCGAACTTTGCCTGGATTTCCTTCTGGTTTATCAGCGCGCTGATGGGGTATGTCCTGGTGTTGTGGCCGCAGCCAATGTTGCGTGTGCCCAAACTAGCCCCCGGCAGCACGATGATCCTCAGTAAACGAACGGCTTTGGTGATGCCGACTTATAACGAGCCGCCGCACCGGATTTACGCCAACATACAGGCCATGTATGAAGCGCTACGCGAGATGGGAGCGCTACGTTCTTTTGATATATTTATTCTGAGCGATACGACCGAAGCGGCGATCTGGCTGGAAGAAGAAGAAGGCTTTCGCGATCTGCGCGCCCGCACCGGCGGCGATGCAAATCTGTTCTATCGACGGCGGCCAAAAAACATCGCGCGCAAATCCGGAAATGTGGAAGATTTCTGTTCCCGCTGGGGCATGAATTACGAACATATGATCGTGCTGGATGCAGACAGCCTGATGACGGCGGAGGCGCTGGTGCGGCTGGCGGCGGTCATGGAAGTGCACCCGGAAGCGGGTATTATTCAGACCGCGCCGCAGATCATCAATGGCGGCACATTATTCGCGCGCCTGCAACAGTTTGCCGGACGCGCCTATGGTTCAGTTGTGGCGGCGGGCCTTGCCTACTGGCATATGGGCGACGGAAATTACTGGGGGCATAATGCAATCATCCGTACACGGGCATTTCTTGAAAATGCCGGACTTCCGGTGCTTCCTGGGCGCGCCCCGTTTGGTGGACATATTCTAAGCCATGATTTTATCGAAGCCGCCCTGATCCGCCGGGGGGGCTGGAAAGTGTATATGGCGACGGAGATCGAGGGCAGCTTTGAAGAAAGCCCCCCGGGGTTGATTGATTATGCGGCGCGTGACCGGCGCTGGTGCCAGGGAAATATGCAGCATATGGCCATATTGCCTGCGCGCGGCCTGCACTGGCTCAGCCGCCTGCATCTGGGGCTTGGCATATTTGGATATCTGGCCTCGCCATTCTGGTTGAGCTTCCTGCTGGTTGGCATGTTGCTCAGCCTGCAGGCGCATTACATCCGCCCGGAATATTTCACCGATGAATTTCAGATATTTCCCACCTGGCCGGTGATCAATCCGCAACTTGCCGCATGGTTATATGCGGGCACCATGGCCGTGCTGCTGGGGCCGAAAATTCTGGGCGTCATGCTGGTGATGCGCAATTCCATTCAGGCCGCGGGATTTGGCGGACGGCTGGCGATCCTGGGCGGGCTGCTGGTGGAAACCTTTTTGTCGTCCATGACGGCGCCCGTGATGATGCTGATCCAGACCTCGGCGGTGATCGGTTCGCTGGCCGGGCGTGATGTGGGGTGGCGCACGCAGCGGCGCGGCGATGACCGGGTGCCGTTCAGGGAGATTGCGCTGCGTCATCGTGGGCATACGATTTTAGGGATCGTGCTCGGCGTGTCCGCCTATGCGGTGTCGCCGATGCTGCTGGCCTGGATGTCGCCCGTGGTGCTTGGGCTTTTGCTGGCGATCCCGCTGTCGGCGCTGGGGGCCAGCCGGCGGTGTGGTCAGGCAATGGCGCGCGCCGGATTATTACTGACACCCGAAGAGTCAAATCCGCATCCCATTATTGTTCGTTCACGGATTATTCAGGCACAATTGGGGCGCAAGGGCATGCCGGTAACTGATCCACTGTTGCGCATCGCCACGGACACGGATTTGCGCGCGCTGCATCTGGCGATGCTGCTGCCACCGCGCGCGAGCGTCAGGGGTGACGTGGATGTGGATTTTGTCGTGGCGATGGCGAAACTGCAACAGGCAGACAATATAGATGACGCCGTAAGGTTTCTGTCCGCGCGTGAAAAACTGGCCATACTGGGTGATGCAACAGGCATTGCGCGGCTGGTAAACCTTGCCCAGCCGCGCATGGGTGCAGGGGCTGCGGCCCAGTAGCCCCGGGCCGTGGCTGTATTTATTCCGCCGCCTTTTTCAGCGCCTCGTTATATTGCTCGCCAATGCTGGTGCGCCAGATATCGCCGGGGCGTGCATTGGTGCATTCGCCGTTCTCGAACGTCGGCACGCCATTGACCAGAATGGCGCGATAGCCGGTGGCCTTTTGAATGAGACGCCGCCCGCCGCCAATGATGGTTTCATATACCGGCTTTTCCGGCGTTACCGCCAGCCTGTCCAGATCATAGATCATGATGTCGGCCGGCAGGCCCGGCAGCAGCATGCCGCGTCCGCTCATGCCAATGCTGGCCGCCGCCATGTGCGACAGGCGCCAATGCGCCTCTTCCAGCGACAGAACTTTTTTATCACGCACCCATTTGGCCAGCAGGATGGTGGGGTATTTTCCCAGGCTGAGAAATTGCGTATGCGC
>DAIOWE010000135.1:0-6621 GCA_036758605.1 Pseudomonadota bacterium
TCATATTGGGAAAACCCATTCCGCATGGTTTTGACCCGGCGGAACCAACCGGGATCCTGACCCACCATCTGGTGCAGAATGCCGACGCCTGGGAATTTCTGACACAGCTATTGCATATGATCGCACCACATTGTCGGCCCGGCGGCGGGGCACGCTGGCTAACCTGCGCAGAAGCCTTCAGGCAGGACGCCGTAAAACCAGTTTAATGCCGGGTTTCCATGCAGGGCGGCGGCTTACCAGTTCAAAGCCACAACGCTGCGCCAGCGAAATCAGATTTTTCGGGGCGAAATATAATAAATGCGACGGTGGACAGAACCCATCCCAGTTCGCCAGCTTGCGCGGACGCCGCCAATGGGAAATATCCGGCGTCGTCAGATACAGCAACCCACCGGGCCGCAGCAGCCGGTAAATATCACGCAGGAAATCCTGCGGCTGCGGCACATGCTCGATCACTTCGGAACAATAGGCCACATCGAATCTGATCGGCCCGCCACTGGCGTCTTTGGGGTCAAAATCTGCAATCAGCCCATGAAAATACTGATTATCGGGAAAGTGTTCGCGGGCATAGCCAAGCGACACCGCATCCGGCTCAATCCCCCAGGCCGCGAAGCCCGCGCGCCTTGCCGCTTCCACCATGAAGCCGCCATTACAGCCGACATCAAGAAAATTCCCGCCGCCGGTTTTTCCAAAATGCTGGATAATGCGCAAGCGGATCAGGCTGCGGCGCAGCTTTGAATCCGATTTCGCAAAATAACCGGTTCGCGCGCCGTCATAGGCGTCATGATAGAGCGCGGCCAATGCCGCCGGGCCCGGCATTGGATCGAGATAAATCAGCCCACATGCCAAACAGGCAAAAAGCTGCCAGTCTTGCACCCGGCAATAGGGGGCGCGCGCCGCCGCATTGCATGCGGGACAGGCTGAACAACCGGTCAATGATGCGTCAATCTCTGGCATTGTATGGTTAAAATTCTGCTTTGGGATGATATCCGACCGGATGAATCGTTGCCCCTATATAAGGCTTCAACTGGCTTTCTTGCCACCCCGTTTGTATAAGTGGGGCTTCGGTCCAGTTATAGAAAGCCGCCCGCCTGATGTCTGATCCCGTGAAAAATGCTGCAATCCGTCTGGTCGGCGATTCCCCTGTGCCGGTCTGGGGCCTGGGTGGGGCGGCGCGGCTTACCCGCACCCTGCATGGCTTTGGCATGTCCGATATTGCCTCCTGGACTGCGCCAGATAATACCGGGCCGTATGTGGTGCTGGTTCATGCCGGCTATCTGATCGAAGACAATTTGCTACGCAAACTGATTGCAAGCCCAGGGAAATATTTGACGGATCCGGTCTCTGGCTATCTGGTGGCGGCACATATTCCGGCACCCCATGCCGATGTCATGGCGGAGATCATGCAGCGCACCGTGCCCCTGGAGAGAATTGGGCTGCCCGATGGCCTGACCGCCACCCCATTAAACCTGTCGGAAGCCGAAGATTACAACCATGAGACCAAAAAGCGGATAACTGCCTTTATCATGCCCATCACCGCAGCGACCAAAGGCCAGATAGAACGCTATCTGTTTGGCGCTGTCTATAAGGGTGTTACCGATATTGTGACGAAATATGTCTGGCCCTGGCCAGCCTATCATGTCACCCGCGCCTGTGCGGCAACCGGCGTCACGCCCAATATGGTAACCTCGGCCAGTGGGGTGTTGACTATATTGGCATATTTTTTATTCGCTGACGGCCTGTTCGGATGGGGGCTGGTGGCGGCGTGGGGCATGACATTTCTGGATACGGTGGACGGGAAACTGGCGCGGGTAACGGTGAATTCCAGCCCGTTTGGCAATATATTCGATCACGGCATTGATCTGGTCCATCCGCCATTCTGGTATTGGGCCTGGATTGTGGGCATTACGGCGGCGGGCGGCAGCCTGTGGCAAAGTGATATTATTACGGCCATTGTGATTGGCGGCTATGTGATACAGCGGTTGCAGGAAGGCGCATTCGAGATGCTTTTCGGCATCACGCCACATGTCTGGCGGCCCTTTGACAGCCGCTTCCGTCTGATAAATGCGCGGCGCAACCCCAATCTTGTCATTCTTATGGCCAGCGCCATGCTGGGGCGGCCGGATATCGGTATGATCCTTGTCGCCATCTGGACACTGGCCTGTATTGGTGTGCATTTCGCCCAAATCGGTCAGGCTATCGGCTATAAACTGCGCCGCGAACCTATCCGCTCCTGGCTGGCCAGTTGAACCGGCTGGCCATTATCAGCAATCCGAAAAGCCACCGCAATCTGCGCGGACCGGCAATGCTGCGCGATTTATCGAAATGCGATTTTTTTGCGGGGTTCGCCGAGCCTGGAACACAGGCGGAACTGCTGGCCACGCTCGTCAAATTCAAACAACAGGGCGCAAATATTATCGCCATCAATGGCGGCGATGGCACTGTACGCGATGTACTTACGGCGCTATGGCAGGTGGATCCGCACTGGCGGCCTGCACTCAGCATTATTCCCGGCGGCAAGACCAATATGATTGCCTGTGATGTGGGTTCCGCAACCCACGGGCCGGAAGGATTGCGGCAAATTCTCGACGCCGCCAGCAAGAGCCTGCTGGACCGGAACAAAGTCAGCCGCCCGATATTGGAGATTACCCGTTTTGATAGCCCCGCCCCGCCCATTTGCGGGTTGTTTTTTGGCGCGGGCGCCTTTTCGAAGGGGACCGAACTGGCGCAAACGGAAGCCAATGCGCTGGGTCTGTATCATGGGCTGGCGGTGGCATGGACGATAACGTCCATGGTTGTACGGACCGTGCGCGGCAAGGCCGGTGAAAATTCAGTAACCGCCCTGACCGCCGATGGCGCCCTGGTGCAGGACGGCGAACAGTTCATCATGCTGGCGACAAGTTCGCTACGCATCACCATGGGATTGAACCCGTTCTGGGGACCACACACCGGCGCGATCCGCTACACCGTGATTGATGGTCCGCCCGTGCGTCTGGTATCCGCGCTGCTGCCCGTATTGCGCGGCCGCCCACGGCCATGGATGGAGGCGGCCGGATATCGCAGTGGCAGCGCCGATCACCTGACGCTACGCCTGACATCGCGCTTTACAGTGGATGGTGAATTGTTTGATCCCGGCCCTTCCGGTTTGATCGAAATTTCCGCCCGCCGCTTTTTTGATTTTGTGCGGCCATGAACACTGCCCCAAACCCTGCACTGATCACGCTGCTTGAAACCACGCTGACGCAGCCCGCCAACAGCGCCGCGCAAATGGTGGTGGACGCCATCCTTGCCGCACATGGCGGCGCAGTGCGGGCCATTCTGTTTTACGGTTCCTGCCGCCGGTCTGATCAGCCTGAAGGGGTGCTGGATTTCTACGTGCTGGTGGATCGCTATCGCGATTATCACCAAGCGATATTCCGTAGTCTGATGAACAGGCTGATGCCGCCCGACGTCTCGTTCGTGCGTGCGGGCGATCCGGCCTCTCCTGTTGCCGCAAAAGTGACCGTCATTTCACTGGATCAATTTGCACGGCGGATGCGCCCGACTTCCATCGACACCACACTGTGGGCGCGCTTCACCCAGCCTTCATCCCTGTTATATGCCGCCGATGATGATGCAAAAAAGCAGGTCATGGCAGCATTGATGCAGGCTGTGCACACCGCATGCGGCTGGGCGCTGCACTGCACGCCAGCCCCCCCCGCATCGTCCGTTTTCTGGACCCGGCTTTTCACCCTGACCTATGGCGCGGAATTGCGTGTGGAACGGGGCAACCGGCCACAGCTTATTTATGACAATGACGCCGACTATTATGACGGGATTTTTAATGCGCTTGAATTAGACTCACCGCATCCTTTGCCAGGCGCCGCGCATGGCCACTGGGCTTTGCGGCGCTATGCGGGGAAGGTTCTGTCCATTCTGCGGCTCTGCAAAGGGGCGTTTACCTTTGAAGGCGGCGTTGACTATTTACTCTGGAAGGTGGAGCGCCATTCCGGCGATACATTGGTATTAAACCCCTGGCAGCGCCGCCATCCCATACTGGCTGCGCCCCAATTGCTCTATCAACTCTATCGCAGGGGCGCTATTCGCTGATGTGATAAAAATCTGGTTTCTTGCAAACATATGAATCGCTTTATGACGGAATAATGACTATATTCCCCGCCTGACTTGACCGAAAACCGGCGAAGACCGGCGGGTTCCAGGGAGACTTCAAGATGAGTAAAACCAATACTGTTTGCCGCATCACGGCGCCGGCCATTCGTTCGCGCAAAGGCGGCACGCCGCTGGTTTGCCTGACGGCATACACCACGCCCATGGCGCGCATGATGGATGAAGTGGTTGATCTGATGCTGGTCGGCGACTCTCTGGGCATGGTGCTGTACGGTATGGACAGCACGTTGGGGGTTACGCTCGATATGATGATCGCGCATGGTCAGGCGGTCATGCGCGGTTCCAAACGCGCCTGTGTGATTGTGGACATGCCGTTCGGTTCCACACAGGAATCACCCGAGGCCGCATTTCGCAACTGCGCGCGCGTGATGGCGGAAACGGGATGCGCCGGCATCAAGCTTGAAGGCGGACGCGAAATGGCCGACACGGTGCGTTTCCTGACGCAGCGAGGTATTCCGATCATGGGCCATACGGGCCTGCGACCGCAAATGGTCAACACCCTGGGCGGCTATCGTTCGCGCGGCCATGGCGAACGCGAGGCCAAGGCCATTCTCGATGACAGCATCGCCATCGCCGAAGCGGGCGCATTCTGTGTCGTGCTGGAAGGCATAGTTGAAGATCTGGCGAAAGACATTACCGCACGCCTGGACATTCCCACCATTGGCATTGGCGCTTCATCCGTATGCGATGGGCAGATATTGGTGACCGAAGACATGACCGGCGCTTTTGGACAGGATGTTCCCAAATTCGTGCAGGTGTTCGGCGATGTTGCTGGTGAAACCCGGCGCGCCATCGACGCTTATGCGAACGCCGTGCGCAGGCGCGAATTTCCGGCGCAGAAAAATGTCTACAAGCAGAAACAGCCCGCGGCAAAACCCCGCCTGACGCAAATTGCAGGTTAATCTGTTCACGGAATGATAATGGTGTAACGGATGGGCAATCCGGCTATCGCGACCGTCCGCACCATTCCTGATCTGCGCGCGCAGGTGCGCGCATGGCGTTCGCTGGGCCTGCGCATTGGCTTTGTGCCGACCATGGGCGCATTGCATGATGGCCATATCGCGCTGGTGCAAACCGCAAAATCCCGATGTGACAAAGTGGTGGTGTCGATTTTCGTCAACCCGACGCAATTCGGCCCCAATGAAGATTTCGACGCCTATCCGCGCAACGAAGCCGCCGATCTGGACAGGCTTATAAAGGCGCAAGCCGATCTGGTCTATCTGCCCACTGTCGATATCATGTACCCGCCGGGCACATCGACCACGGTCAATGTCACCGGCCTGACCGAAGGCCTATGTGGTGCTGCGCGGCCCGGGCATTTCCAGGGCGTAACCACCGTTGTCACCAAACTGCTGTTGCAGGTATTGCCCGACGCCGCGTTTTTTGGCGAAAAGGATTATCAGCAGCTTAAAACCATTACCCGCATGGCGCGCGATCTGGATATACCGGTCGAGATTGTGGGCGTGCCCACTGTGCGCGAAGCCGATGGGCTGGCGCTTTCGTCGCGCAACATTTATCTGAGCCCCGCCCAGCGCGAACAGGCGCTGGCCATCCCACGCACCCTGCAGGCAGTGGCGCAGCGTCTGGCGGATGGATCGGCTGCGGCGGCACACCTTGCCTGGGGGCAGGACGAATTGCTGCGCGGCGGCTTTGACAGCGTTGATTATCTTGAACTGTGCGACGCCGAGGATTTAACGCCGCTTAACCATATAGGCCCGCGCCCCGCCCGCCTGATCGTCGCCGCGCGCATCGGTAAAACCCGGTTGCTGGATAATATTGGCGTCGGGTGAGGCGTGGGATTAGGGCATACCCCATTTAGGTTGAGGCACAGGCTGCCCCCAGCCTGTCACCCCGAATTTATTCCGGGTGACACTGTGGTTGGGGCGATTCATCCTGAAACCATACGGCTCTGACACATTAAAATCTAGGGCTACAGACTGCCTTGCAATGCGCGCAGGCCGTCCAGTTGCGCCTGGGCGCTGGCGCGGGCAATGTCGGATTTTGCGTCGGCTACATCTTCTTCGGCGTCTTTTATACGCGCGCCGAGCGCAGCCGCGTCGAGGGTAGCCAGATCAATAGCTTCTTCCGCCAGCACGGTCAGCCCGGCTGCGCTAACTTCGGCAAAACCGCCGCGCACGAAAATGCGTTGTGTGCTCTTTTCGTCATGCACCGAAATCACTCCGGGGCGCAGGGTTGACACCAGCGGCGCATGTCCGGCCAGCACGCCGAATTCGCCTTCGGTTCCGGGCACAACCACCATATCCACCTGCGCAGACAGCAGCAGGCGTTCCGGTGACACCAGTTCAAAGGTCAGTCTGTCAGCCATGAGTTATTCCTTTGTCTGTCATTGCCCTGCTTATCCGGGCAATCCAGAGCCACAAAAGCAGACTTTCGGTCTGGGGCCTGGATGCCCCGGACAAGCCGGGGCATGACAATGAGAGAGTTGGATAGGCTACG
>DAIOWE010000136.1:0-6452 GCA_036758605.1 Pseudomonadota bacterium
GGTGCAGCCGCATCAATGCCAGATTGGTCACAATGAAAACGCTGAGCAGCACATTGCTGGCGGCGGCGGCCAGCTCGGCCACGTCAAACGGTATCACCAGCGCCAGCAGAATGACGCCGGTAATCAGCGTGGCGCGCACCGGCGCATGGGTGCGTAACCAGACATGGGCAAGCTGATGCGGCAGCCAGCCGCGATCGGCCATGCCATACATCATGCGCGACACCATCAGAATTTCAATCAGCACGCCGTTGGCGGTGGCGGTAAGCGCAATGATGCTGAACAATGTGGCGTTGCCGAAGGGCGAACCTATCACCACATCCAGCAGCGGCGTTGGAGATTTTGACAACACATCAAGCGGCGCAACGTTCACCGCAACATAGGCCACAATCACATACAAAGTGGTTGCAATCCCCAATGACAGCAGAATGGCGCGGGGCAGCGTCTTGCCGGGATCGTGGGTTTCTTCCGCCATATTGGCAAGCGCCTCGAAACCCAGAAAAGCAAACATGGCAATAAATGCGCCCGATGCAATCGCGTCCGGCTCAAACACGAATGCGGGTGGGCTATAGTCATGTGTCTGATACAGACCCGCCGAGATCACATAGAGAAGACCGCCAATTTCGATCACCGTCATGATGGCGGCGGCCGCAACACTATTGGCTACTGCCAGACATGCAACAGCAGTGAACAGAATCACAATGAGTGCGCTGCCAGCGGCAATGGGAATCACTGGCAGCAGCCCCGTCAGATAGGCGGCACAGCCGCGTGCGATGGACGCCGCAGCCAGAATACCCACCGCAACGATGGCAAAACCGATGCAACGCGATAATAAACTGTTTTTGAAAGCGTTATCCGCATAGGCGGCCTGACCCGATGCCTCGGGATGGCGCGCGGAAAGTTCTGCAAAGCTGATGGCTGTGGGCACCGCCAGCAACCCAGCCAGCAGAAATGACAGCGGCGCCCCCATTCCGGCGGCGCCAGCGACCTGCCCGGTCAGCACATAGATGCCAGCGCCAATAATGATGCCAACCCCGTACAGGACAAGCAAACCCAGCCCCAGGCTTCGCTTAAGGCGCGCTTTATCCGCTGATGGTTGCATCGGCTGTTGCATTGCCCTGCTCTTTTTTCAGGGGCCGTTCCAGCCAATCGGCGCAATGTTCAGCAATTTTCCGCCAGTTTGGCCCATCAAGCAGCCAATGGCTGACTTTATCAAAACTATAATAGTCTGCGCGCGGGCCATAACGCCGGGCGATTTGCCGCACGGTGTCCGGCGGATTAATGGGGTCATGGCTGCCTGCAAGCGCCAGCACAGGACAGATTACCTTGCGCGGGTCAACGCGGCTGGCCTGTTGCGGGTCCATCATCCAGCACATGATTTCAAATAAAGCATAACCCGATTCCGATGTCAGCCTGTCCAGGATTGCTTTTTTGGTATCGCCCGGCATGTGCGCCAGCGCGTGGTCCGCCGCCGTCCTCCTGTCCGGCGCCAGAATGTTCTGTCCCCAGCCCATGCCGCTGGCGAAAACACCGAAAGACGTCAGCATTTCCATTGAGGATGCCGGAATGATGCCCGCTGGCGGCGAGGGGGCCAGCAACACCATGCGCGCGCCATGCCCGCGCGCCGCCAGCATCTGACACAACAGCCCGCCCATCGAATGGCCCATCAGGATTATTTCGCCATCCAGCGTTTCAATCAGCGCCTCAAGATCACGCCTGTAATCTTTCAGGCTGGTGCGGGCAAGCTCCATGGAAACCTGGCGATCCGGCGCAGCGTCATGGTGACGCAAATCCGGTGCAACACAGTGATAGCCGCGCGCCTCGAAATAACTCTGGAATTTTTCAAACGCCCAGCCGCCGCCAAACGCGCCATGCACCATCAGGATTGTTGGCTTGCCCAAAGCTTTTTTAACACTCATGCACGCGCCATGTGTTGCAGGGCCGTGGCGTACGGACGAAACTCGTCAACGACGCGCGCATAGACATCGCGCTTGAAGGCAACCACCAGATCGCACACATCTTCAATGTCCACCCATTTCCAGGCGTCAAATTCCGGATGCTTTGTGGCGATGTTAATCTCGCTGTCCGCGCCGTCAAAGCGCAGGGCAAACCATTTCTGGGCCTGTCCGCGATATTTTCCGGCCCATTTCATATCCGCAATTTCCTTTGGCAGATCATAGCAATGCCACTGCCGACTTTGCGCCAGTATGGTCGCATTATCCGTGCCAATCTCTTCCAGCATTTCGCGCATGACGGCCTGGGCGGGTGTTTCGCCAGGGTCAATGCCGCCCTGTGGCAATTGCCAGGGCTTGTCAATCAGACGGCCGATCATATCATTTCCATCCACATCATTGCGCCGTCCGGCAAACACCTGTCCGCGCCGGTTCAGCAAAAAAATACCGGCGCAGGGCCGATATTTTTCCGGCAACCGGTCACTGACGAACTGGGTTAACCCGCTCATTTTCGGTCCTTGGAAATTAACGCTGTAACCGGCACCAGAATTATTCCTTTTGCGTTTAACTGTTCCGTCCACAGATTGATACGTTCAATCGTCAGCGGAAAGGGCGATCCAACGGCGGCAGCGAAACCTTCTGCAACGGCTTTTTTTTCCAGATCCGCCAATTTTGCATCGATGCCTGCGGCAGTTAAATCCGTATCCAGTTGTGATGTCGCGGAAACAAATGGCAGATCAATCTGTTTGGCGATATCAGAAATTTTACTGCGCGACGCCGATTGATTATCGACAATCATCAGTCCCCGTCCTTTCAGTTCCGCCATAACCGGGCCAAGGGCTGTTTCAGCGGTAGAGAACTTTCCGCCAAAAAAATTAATAACCCCTGCATAACCGGAAAACCGCGACAGCAGCCATTCCAGCCGGTCAGTATTTTCTTCCGCCGACAGGCTGGTCAGCAGCGCATGCGGGCCGGGATCATTTTCCGGATAATCATAAGGCTCCATCGGCAGTTCCAGCAGCACCTCATGCCCCGAAGCACGGGCCTGCGCCACCCATTCCTGCAATGCCTCGCCATAAGGGGTAAAGGCCAGTGAAACCGGCGCCGGCAGGCGCTGCACAGCAAGCCGCGTCGGCACTTCGCTTAAGCCCATGCCGCTGATCACCACGGCAATCCTTGGCCGTCCATTTGCGGGCGGGGCAGGGTGCGCATAGACATGCCATGCGCGCGCGCCATCCTCTGCGATGCGCGGCAACGGCCCGATTACGGTCTGTTCCACCAGCATGGGATCAGGAACCGGGGCAAGACTGATTTTTCCGTCTGCGGAAAGGCTAACCGGTAATGTACGGCGATTAACAGCTTCAGCAGGAATTGCCGCTGGCGTGGCGGCAGGCGGCGTTACGGGAATCGGCCTGGGGGATGACGCCATCAGTTCTTCGACCTGGCCATTGGCCGTTGCATCCAGCGTCAGGGAAACACTGGGCACGGCCCCGCCGCCATCACCCAGCGCCAGCCATCCGATCACCCCGCCCAGCAAAGCGAGCAGAAGAAATGTAACGATAAGCAACGGGCTCAACCCGGAACGGGGCGCTTCATCGTCCGCTTCGGGTTTTACATTTCGGGACGGGCGAGCGCGTCCACGCGGGGCAGGTTTACGCGCCAATTTTGACCATCAGCAACTGTTTCCCATTAATTCACTGCCCGCTGCGCCATCAGGGACATGCCGCGCAACAGATCCAGCGCATAGCTTAGCTGATAATCTGCGGGTGGCGCTTCGCCCGACACTTTATTCGCTTCGGGCTTGCCGTCTGGCGCGCCTTTGGCGGGCGCTTTATCCGGTGTGGCTGGCGCATCCTTGCTTTGCGGCTTTTCCTCTGCGGGCTTTTTCGCTCCGCCATCCAGATGGCTTGGCAAATCAGCCTCGCTGCGCAGGCGTTGGGGTTCAACCACTTCAAGCTTTGCCTGCTCGACCTTGATGTCCGGTTCAATGCCCGTCGCCTGGATGGAACGGCCGGACGGCGTGAAATACCGCGCGGTGGTCATGCGCAAGGCGCCCTTGCCCGCCAGCGGAATAATTGTTTGCACCGATCCCTTGCCGAAACTGGTCGTGCCCAGAACGATGCCGCGACGGTGGTCCTGCAGGGCGCCGGCGACAATTTCAGACGCGCTGGCCGAACCGCCATTGATAATGACAATCACCGGCTTGCCGCCGGTAAGATCGCCCTTGCTGGCGCTGAAACGCTGAATGTCGTCGGCATGGCGCCCACGGGTGGAAACGATTTCACCGCGTTCCAGAAACGTATCGCTGACCGCAATCGCCTGATCCAGAAGACCGCCGGGATTGTTGCGCAAATCCAGCACGACGCCCTGAAAATTCGCGCCAATTTCTTTTTTCAGCTTCTCAAGGTTTTCCACCACACCGTCATTGGTATGTTCGTTAAAGGCGGTGATGCGAATATAGGCGACATCTTTTTCACGGCGCGCGCGCACCGATTGGACCGTGATCACCGCACGCTTCAGCACCACGTCAAAAGGTTCCGCTGTGCCTTCACGTACAATGCTCAGTTTGATCGCTGTATTGACCGGGCCGCGCATCAGATCGACAGCCTGTTTCAGGTTCATGCCCATGACCTGCTTGCCATCCAGATGGGTGATATAATCACCGGACTGAATTCCGGCTTTGGCGGCGGGGGTGTCATCAATAGGCGTCACCACCTTGACGACGCCATTTTCCATGGTGACTTCGATGCCAAGCCCGCCAAACTCACCGCGCGTCTGCACCTGCATATCGCGATAGGCGTCGGAATTCATAAAGCTGGAATGCGGGTCCAGCGACGACAGCATGCCATTGATGGCCGCTTCGACCAGTTCATTGTCCTTGGATTCGACGACATGATCGTTGCGCACCCGTTCGAAAACATCCCCGAACAGATTAAGCTGTTCATAGGTTTCCGCACTGGCGGCGAACGCCGCACTGGCGGGCGCCGCCATGAAAGCCAGCATTGCGCCCATTGCCAACAGGCGCATTTTACCTTTTGAGTGCATGAACATTAGCCACTTACCTTCTTTTCGCTGACTTTCAACCAGGGCATGGGATTAAACGGTTTCCCATCCTTGCGGAATTCGACATATAGATCGCGCAAATCTGATCCACCGCTGGATGCAGATTGCGTTGACGCCTCGCCCTTTGGGCCGGTACCCATGCGTCCAACCGGTTGTCCTTGTGTCACATTCTGCCCTACGACGCTATGCACCAATGACAGGCCTGAGAGTAATATATGGTATCCTTCGCCCGCTTCCAGGATCAATAATTGACCATAAGCGCGAAAAGGCCCTGCAAACACCACTTTTCCGTCGAATGGGGCAATAACTTCCGCACTTTCGCGGGTGCGAATGCTCATTCCCCTGCGGGTGGCGCCTGTATTATCCCTGGCGCCAAAATTGGCGACAATCTTGCCCCGGGCGGGCATCGCCAATAGGCCCCGGGCCGCACTGAAAAGCACGGGACGCGCCGTTTCAGGGACGGGCGGCGGCGAGGGGGAAAGCAGCGCATATTCCTGTGCTTCCTGTTTTTCTTCTGTAGGAGCAACGCCCGGCGGGGCCAGTGGCGGCCTGGGGCGCGGCTGGCCGCCCGGTTTGGTTTCGGCATTGGCTGTTTTTTCCAGCCGCGTCAGCAGATCGCCGGCATCCTTGGCATTTTTCGCCAAAGCAGCCATTGCGTCAGCTTTGGCGGCGGCCATCTCTATCAGCGCTGTTTGCTGGCCGCGCTGTTCAACCAGCAGATCGGCCAATGATTTTTGCTCTTCCTGAAGCTCCGCCAGCCGTGTCAGGTGCTGATCGCGTTCCTCTGTCATCACGGCTTCTAGCTGGTCGATTTCAGCCAGATCCTCGCGCAGAACTGCGGCCTCCTGCTCAACCCCCTTGATCACCGTCCCCAGCAGCGTGGCCCCGCGCACATGCGTGATCGCCGCTTCCGGGCGGGTAAGCAGCAGTGCGGGCGGTTGACGCCCCAGCCTTTGCATGGCCGCCAGCAGGTGCGACAATTCACCGCGCTGCGCGTCAAACCGGGCAAGTTGGCTGCGCCGCCGCAATTTCATTTCATCCAGCCGGGTTTCACTGTCCAGAACGTCCTGTTCGCGCGCCTGGATCAGCGTGGCGGTCTGCACCAGTTTTGCGGTAAGTTCCGTGTCTGCATTATCAGCTTCAGATTGCGCCATGACCGGCGCAATCCATAACGGTCCGCAAAGGCCGACCATCAGGATTATTCTGATCAAGAAATTGCGCAAAAATCAAAACCTGTTTTGCCGCGAACGATTCACGCGGGATTATTCATAAAATACTGTTTGCGCCGCAACAAGTCCACACCCGCCTGACCTGTTGCGCGCCGGTGGCCTGGCTAGCCGCGATGATAGGGATGATTGGCCAGAATGCTTACCGCCCGGTAAATCTGTTCCGCCAGCATCATGCGCACCAGCATATGCGGCCAGGTCATGGCCCCCAGCG
>DAIOWE010000137.1:0-6448 GCA_036758605.1 Pseudomonadota bacterium
GCCGCGCATGGCGCGACAGCAGGCGCAGAAAGTACCGGTCAAACCGGTCCGTCCAATCCATCATCGGCGCAACACAAAAACGGTACGGGCTCATTTCATCCTTCCTGTGGCGGGGAGGGCCGGACCTTAGCCCATTTTCCGATCCATGCGTAGATGATGATAGCGTTCAGCATCATAATAATTCCTTTATCCGCCCAGTTTCGGCAGGCGGCGGATGGCGGTGATATGGCTGCCGGATTGGGCAATGCGGGCCACTGCGTCCGCAAGCGGTTCGCTGGCGACCTGCATGTGATAGGCGTTGGCGTGCAACAGTGTGGCGGCATCCCGCATCATGCCCACATGGCCTTTCCAGAAAATCAGATCGCCACGGCGAAGTGCGCGCAAGTCAATGGCAAGCGCATCGCCCAATTCCACCTGCTGCCAGGTGTCGCGCGGACATTCAAGCCCCGCGCCCTGCATGGCGGTTTGCAGCAGGCCGGAACAATCCAGACCCAGGCCATCCCTGCCACCCCATAAATAGGGTGTCCCCAGAAATTTTTCCGCTAGGGTGGTAAAATCTTCCGTATACATACCAACGGGAACAATATGTTCAGAATAAATCCAGCCCAGATTTTCAATCCGGCTATAACCGCCGGAATGCCCACCCACCGCCAGCCTGGCATTCATCCCAAGCCATAGCAGCGGCGGAGATTTCATATCCGCATCGCGGTACACAAAGGTGCGTGGAACGCAGACACGATGCGTCGGCAGCGGCCCAATGGGGCCCAGCGCATCCAGCCGCACATAGCCCGGATAATGATCCAGCACCGCCCGGCCTTTTGCCCAGCCGTCTTTTTCTTCTTCGATAGAAAATATTTCGCCGAACAGCATCTGCGTATCCAGCGGCGCATCATCCGTGGGCGCAGGGCGCAACGCTGCCGAACCGGTAACAACGCGTTTAAGAGGCACGCTCACAGCGCAGCCGCCCGCGCCCTGATCAGATCAGAAAATTCGCTCAGATACAGCGATCCCTTGAGCGTGCGTTGCACCAGCACATTGCGCCGGTCGGTTTCATCGCGTTTGCGGCGTATAAAATCAAGCCGCCCCATCGTATCCAGCGCGCGGGTCACCGCCGGTTTGGAAATGTTCAAATGCGCCGCCAGGCCGCGCACCGTATGTGGCGGCTCCTCGCCATAGACGATCAGCAAAATCGCCATTTGCCGCGCGCTCAGGTCCGGGCCATCGGCGCGCACCGAATCGATCAATGTGTTGCGCCATAATTCCAGCGCCTTTTTCATGGAAAATTCGACAGCCATTTTATCCCCCGGCGTTAGTCAGCAGGGATTATTCCTGATCAGAAACGATCACGCAACAGCGCATATAGCGCGCGGATCGCCATCGCCTCGCCGCCTGCTTTCTGTCCGGGGCCGCTTTTGGCGTTCCAGCCATAAATATCGAAATGCGCCCAGCTCTGCGCCTCGCCCACAAAGCGCTGTAAAAACAGCGCCGCCGTGATGGCGCCCGCCATGCCGCCTTCGGTGACATTGCCAAGATCGGCAATGCTGCTTTCCAGCCCCTTGTCATAGGGTTTCCACAGCGGCAGCCGCCACAGCGGATCGGCCTCCGACTGCGCATAGGCGGCAAGCTGCGCCGCCAGCGCGTCATCGGACGTGAAGAAGGGTGGAATCTCTGTCCCCAGCGCCGTGCGCGCCGCCCCCGTCAGGGTCGCCAGATCGAACAGCAGTTCGGGTTTCTCTGTCCCGGCTTCGGCCAGCGCGTCGGCCAGAATCAGGCGGCCTTCGGCGTCTGTATTGCCGATTTCAACCGTCAGCCCCTTGCGGCTGGTCAGAATATCGCCGGGGCGGAAGCTGTCGCCAGACACGGAATTTTCGGCGATGGGGATCAGCACCCGCAGGCGCAGTTTCAGGCCCGCATCCATGATCATGCTGGCAAGGCCCAGCACATTGGCCGCGCCCCCCATGTCCTTTTTCATCAGCCGCATGCCGGAGCTGGGCTTGAGGTCCAGCCCGCCGCTGTCAAACACCACGCCCTTGCCGACCAGCGTGACCCTGGGCGCGTCCGCATCGCCCCAATGCAGGTCCAGCAGTCGGGGCGGCCGGGCGCTACCCTTGCCGACCGCGTAAATCATTGGATAATTGTGGGTCAGCAATTCGTGACCGGTCAGGACCTTCAGCGTCGCGCCATGCGCCGCCGCCAGTTTTTGCGCCGCATCGGTCAATTCCTGCGGCCCCATATCATTGCTGGGGGTATTGATCAGGTCGCGGGCGAGGAATACGCCGCGCGCGATGCGGCTTACTTCAACGCCATCCACCCCATCGGGCAGCGCCAGACAGGGGCGTTCACTGCTATCAGGAGATTTTTTATACCGCTCAAACCGGTAGGAACCCAGCGCCCAGCCAAGCGCGGCATGCCGACCGGCCCCTGCGGGAAGCGTTCCCTCAATATGATACGTGCCGGGGTTCAGTGCATTCGGCAGCGTGCGCCAGATCAGCGCATCATCACCGTCCCCCAGGCCAAATGCGACGGCGGCCAGCGCGCCGTCAACTGCCGGGACTTTCAGTATGCGTCCGGCCTGCGCCTTGAACTGGCTGGTCTGCGCCCAGGCGGCCACATTTGCCGGTTGCCCCACCAGCCAGCTTTCAAGCCCGGCTTTGGTCACCGGCCAGATGGGGATGGACGGCGTTGCGCCAGAGGGTGCGAATAATGACAGCAAGGCGATTCTCCTTCGGATTTGTACTGCGCAACTATATCAGCCTGACAAAAAACATGCGCGCCATTCTGGGCGCCCTGATGCGCGGGGCCTTGCGCAGCGCTTTTTCCGTGATAGGCTTGCAAAAATATCAAAATAAGGAGGGGCTGCTAATGGCGCTGGCGCAAAAGCAGGATGAATATCTATTCGACGCAGACAGCCATGTGCTGGAGCCGCCCGATATGTGGGATAATTATCTTGATCCAAAATTCAGGCATCGCGGCATTCGCATTACGCCCAACGAACAGGGCGTGGATCAGCTCTGGTGCGATGGCGAAGTGATCATGCCCAACCGGCTGGCCGCGATAGGTGGCGTGGACATGGACACGTCCAGGCTTTTCGATCCGCATGGCACATTGAGCTATATGGACGGCGCGCCGCCCGCCAGCATGTCCGGGCCCGAACGCATCAGGCTGTTTGACGAATGGGGATTGAGCGCGGGTCTGGTGCTGCCCACGGTCGGCATTCTGTGGGACAAGGACGATGCGCCGCTGGCCAACGCCTATTGCCGCGCCTATAATGACTGGGTGTATGATTTTCAGGCGGCGGACCGCAGCCGCATCATCATTGCCGCGCATCTGAACCTGCGCGATATTCCCAATGCCATCAGGGAGTTTGAACGCTGCCTCGACAAGGGCTTTCGTGGTGTCTTTCTGCCGCCGGAACGACTGGATGGAAAGGGTTTCGCGGATCCGCATTTCGACCCGCTATGGGCGCACATTGAAGAATCCGGCGTGCCGCTGCTGCCCCACGTAATCGTCCGTACACGGCGTATTGTGACGGGCTTTGCCGGCGACTGGTACAGCCCCGGAAAACTGAACCTGACATTTTCATTCGCCATGGGCGGCGCATCGCAACTGATGCCCGCAATTGTGGCCATGGTGGTGGATGGGCTGTTTGATAAATTCCCGCGCCTCAAGGTTGCCAGCGTCGAAGCGGGTGCAGGATGGGCCGCCTACGCCATGGACCGGCTGGATGAAAAATATAAACGCTTCAAATGGCAGGCGCCGCTGAAGCTGGACCTGCCCAGCGATTATTTCCGCCGCAATCTGTGGTTCGTCGCCGAACCGGAAGAACGCACCATCGCCGCGATGCTGGATCTGGTAGGCGAAGACCGCATCCTGTGGGGATCGGACTATCCGCATATCGACAGCGATCTGGCCGCGGTTTCCCAGGTGCGCCACAGCGTCGCGGGCCTGTCTGACGCCCGCAAGCACGCGGTGCTGGGCGGCAATGCGAAGAAACTGTTCGGATTGCGTTAGCAGGATACTGATAAAACCCGTTTTTTGATCGGACTGAATCGGCCCCTTTTGCATTTCGCTGACCCCCTCCCCGCAAGGGCAGGGCTACCGCATATGAAATTTTGTTTGCTGGATATAGCTCCCTTGTAACTCTCATTGCCGCGACTCTGGTATAGTTGGGGTTGGGGTGAGGGGCTGTGTGTAAAAGCTTTTTTACGCGCATAAATGCGCGTACCCCTCATCCCCTGAAGGTGCATATTGGTACCCCTGAAGGTGCAGGTACCAATATGGCCTTCTCCCGCACTCGCCTGGGCGAAGCTGAAGCTTCGCTTCGGCGTAGTTTGGAGGGGAGAAGGAAAAGATCAACATTCATATGCGATAGCCCTGCCCTCGTAGGGGGGCCGGGGTGGAGGGCAATAAAATGATCAAATCTAAAATCACCTTGCTCTGTGGCCAAGAACCCGGCCGAACCTGCCCCTCTTGACAAAAGCGCTACATGTGGCCACAATTCTTCCATGACAACCGTATCCATCCGCGATGCAAAGAACCGCCTCACTGAACTCGCCCGGCAGGTTGAGAAGGGGGAGACCATTGTCGTTACCCGCAATGGCCGTCCGGTGTTTGATCTGGTCCCGCATCGCAGGCGCGGTGGCCTGAACCTTGAAGCTGGCGAGGAGTTCAGGAAAAAACATGGTCTCACGAGTATCGTTCCTTATATAGCAGACGATTTCGATGATCCATTGCCTGAGGATTTCCTGCTGCAACCTTTGCCGCCAGATGTATGAGGTTATTATTAGACACCCACGTCCTGTTGACGATGATGGAAAGCCGGGTGGAAACGTTCGTGCCGGGAATTCAGCGGCTGATAAAAGACACAACAGCGGAGCATCATGTTAGCGTTGTCAGCCTTTGGGAGATCGCCATTAAATGGCGGCTGGGGAAAATACAAATCACCCCTGACCTCGACGCACTGCTGGAATTGCTTGATGGAATGGGAGTTGAACTAATCCCGATCAAAGCGCACCATGTGCTGACTGCCATTGATCCTGAACCGGCAACATGCGATCCGTTTGACCGGCTGCTGCTGGCGCAATGCCAGATCGAGGATTTGCGGCTGGTGACAATTGACCGGGCGCTGGTTGCACATCCGTTGGCGGCCAAAGTCAAATGACGCTTCGACACGCCACATGCTGATAATCCTGAGCGCGCTGCTGCCGGTATTTCTGATCATCGCACTGGGTTGGGTGATCCGGCGCGCGGATTTTCTGGATGCCGGGATTTGGCCGCCGCTGGAGCGGCTGATTTATTTCATCCTGTTCCCGTGCCTGCTGGTGCAGAACCTGGCCACCGCCGATCTGGCGGGCATAGATATTGTACCGATGGGGGCGGCGCTGCTGAGCGCCATCTTTGTCATGACGGGCGGGTTGAGCGTCGCGCGCACGCGAATCAGACTGAGCGGCCCGGAATATTCCAGCCTGTTTCAGGGGGCGGTGCGCTGGAATGGCTTTGTTGGAATTGCCGCCGCCTCCAGCCTGTTCGGTTCGGCGGGGCTGGCGCTGATGGCGATCGCCATCGCCTTCATGGTGCCGACGGTGAATTTATTGAGCATCTATGTGCTGACCCGCCATGCCAGTGCGGAACCCGCCAGCCTTCGCGCGGCGCTGATTGCCGTTGTGCGCAATCCGCTGATCATCGCCTGTCTGGTTGGCGTCGTGCTGAATGTTGCGGGGGTTGGCCTCGCCCCCATGCTGGACAGCACCCTGAAAGTTATGGGCAGCGCGGCGCTGCCGCTGGGGCTGCTGGCGGTGGGGGCCGCACTTGATCTCTCACACATGCGGCAATTCGGCGGCACGATCATGCTGGGGGCCGTGCTGAAAATGCTGGGCATGCCGCTATTGGTGGCGCTCACCACCTGGGCTTTTGGCGTGGAGGGCATCACCCGCGACATCGCCATTCTGTGCGCATCGGTTCCCGGCGCGACATCGGCCTATATACTGGCGCGGCAATTGGGCGGCGACGCCCGCATGATGGCGGGCATGATCACCGCGACCACCGTCATGGCGCTGTTCACCATGCCGCTGATTCTGACGCTGCTGCTTTAGAGATCATCCTCGTCCGGCAGGTCTTCTTCCAGGATCGCCATATGGAAATTATAGCACAGATCGCCGTCTTCCTGGTCGCGGCTGACCACGGCAATGAATTCACCACCCAGAAAAACTTCGACCGAATCCTTGGTCGCGGTTTTAGAGTCCAGGGTGATTTTTTGATTGCCCAGGGTGTCCCGCAGATATTTCTGCACGATCTGGATTTCGGTCTTGTTCATTCTGATTACCCCCTTGGCTTGATATGCCACCGTGTTAGCAGAGCTTGCGGCCAATGGCTATGACAGAAGCAGGCAATTGCCGCTTGCAGCGGCGGGGCTTCGGCTTTATATGAATCGCTTTAATGAGCAGCCCCC
>DAIOWE010000138.1:0-6437 GCA_036758605.1 Pseudomonadota bacterium
CGAGCTTTGGCAGCACGTCCTTCGTGAACCTCAAGAATGAATCGTTGCTCATTGGCGCGAGCATCAGATAGTTCATGGGGATCTCGGCTTCCAGTTGTTTGAGGCGGTCCACCACTTCGGGTGCGGTGCCGACAATCGCAACGTCATTGAGATAACGCTCGACCGGGTCCACCTTCGGGTCAACCAGAATGTCAGCGGATGAGGATCTGAGATGCGCGGTCTTATCCGCGTTTGCATAGGCGCCGACGGTCCAGCCGGAACTGGCACGCGCCACCGCTTCCGCCTCGGCACGGGTTTCGCCCAGCGCAACGTAACGCACCATGGGCAGGTCGCGATTTCCAACCACATGGCCGTTCGCCTCCATCACTTCCTGATAGAGTGTACGCTTATATTTGCAGTCGGCATTTGAGGCGTGCGGGCCCAGCATGATGGTATAGCCATCGGCCCCGGCCTTACGAATGGAATCGGGCGAATCAGCGGCCAGATAGATCGGGGGATGCGGATCCTGATAGGGACGCGGCAGCACCAGCACATTGTCGTAATTGTAATATTTTCCGTGATGGGAGAAGCGCTCGTTTGCCCAGGATTTCTGGACGATATCCGCAGTCTCGCGAAAGCGGTCATACACGTCGTCGGGCGTCACCCCAAACAGCTTGAACTCGACCGGATCGAAGCCCCGGCCCGACCCCCAATTGAGGCGGCCCTTGGAGAATATGTCGAGCATGTTGAGTTCTTCGGCCAGTCTGAGAGGATGATAGTAGGCGTTGAGCGTGACCGCCGTGCCGATCCGCAGGCGCTTTGTCCGCCCCGCAATATGCGTGCCCATCAATGTCACCGAAGGGCAGACGCTGTAATCCGTAAAATGATGTTCGGCCAGCCAGATGCAATCGAAATCGCTGTCTTCCATGCGATCCACACGATCCATGGCGCGGTCATAGACACTGGCGACCGGCACACGTCCCGTCCAGGAGAAAAACTGTAATAATCCAACCTTCATCGAAATCTCCAATTACATCGTTGGCGCAACTTTACACTTCGCCGCAATAACATGCACGAAGAATGACATGCACGAAGAATGTCGCCGCATCAGGGGGCGTTGGTATTATATTCAGGTCTTGCTCTTGAAATCGCTGGCGTCGTGGCGTTCTGGAAGCTGGCTTTCCGGCGCGCCCCAGGTGCGGTTCACGATGCGCCCGCGCTTAACGGCCGGGCGCAACGCCACGGCATCTGTCCAGCGGATAACATTTTTGTAAATGCCCACATCAAGAAATTCGCCTGCCTCATACAGCGTGCCCTTGACCAGCGCGCCATACCAGGGCCAGATGGCCATATCTGCGATTGTGTAAACATCGCCGCAGAAATATTGCCTGTCCGCCAGATGGCGATCCAGCACATCAAGCTGGCGTTTGACCTCCATCGTGAAGCGGTTGATCGCATATTCATACTTCTCCGGCGCATAGGCGTAGAAATGCCCAAAGCCGCCACCGAGATAGGGCGCGCTGCCCATCTGCCAGAACAGCCAGGAATAGCATTCCGCGCGCAGGCCCGGATCCTGTGGCAGGAACGCGCCGAATTTTTCGGCAAGGTACAGCAGAATGGCACCCGACTCAAAAACCCGGGTCGGCTTCGGCGTGCTGCGATCCATCAGCGCCGGAATCTTGGAATTTGGATTAACGGCGACGAAGCCGCTGCCGAACTGATTGCCTTCGCCGATATTGATCAGCCAGGCGTCATATTCCGCCCCGCCATGCCCAAGCGCCAGTAGCTCTTCCAGCATCACCGTGACCTTGACGCCATTGGGTGTGCCCAGTGAATAAAGCTGAAGCGGATGTTTGCCGACCGGCAGATCCTTTTCGTGGGTCGCACCTGCTATGGGGCGATTAATGTTGGCAAACCGCCCGCCGCTTGCGGCATCCCATTTCCAGACCTTGGGCGGGATGTAAGTTGGCGTACTTGTCATTGCTGAACTCCGTTGGGCTGAACTCCGTTGGTAAGCGTGAAGCTGTAACCCTCAGGGTAAGGTCACCGCGTCGGTACTGCAAGCGCCGTCTTTTCCATGCTTCCGGTCAGTCCTCGGGGTCACACACACATCCTCGGGGTCACAGCACATCCTCGCATCCTAGGGGTCAGCGCATCCTAGGGGTCAGGTCTTGACATGACAGTTTCAGCGTTCGCCTTTAATGATCTTGCTGACGGTTGAATAGTGCAGCCCGGCATGCTCTGCGATGGCCGCCATGCTATAGCCGTATTCCAGCGCCTTTCGTATCGCCGCGTCGCGCAAAATTTTATCGCCGCGCACCCGCCCGGCGAACAGCACTTTCAGGCTGGGCCGCAGCAACTGGCGCTGCATGCGGGGCACTTCTTTCAGTGCATCCGCGCCTTCCAGCAGGGGGCGCATTTGCTCTGCAAAGCGCTCGGAGCCCAGCAGCACCTGCCCTTGCAACCCGGCCCAGGGCGAGGGCTGCGCCATGCCCTGCACAACAAAATCCGCATATTTTGCGCGCGCCACCGACCGCCGCTTGCCGAACTGCGCCAGCAGCCAGTCGGTGCTGAGCCAGTCCGGACACGGCGCCATGCCCAGTGTAGCCGGACAGGAACTCCATTTATACCGCGCGGCCTGCTTCACCATGCCAGCCCGCACCGGGTTCAGCACCACATAGCGGCACAATTCGAGCAGATGGCTGTCGCGCTCCACCACAATGGCCTTGAAGCGCCCCTGAAACACATGCCCGGCCCGCTGATGGCGGCGGTTAAACCGCTGGGTATAGACCCCGTTCAGTTGCCGCATGCCCCGCGACAGATTGGCCTCGGGGGTTTCGACCAGAAGATGATAATGATTGTCCATCAGGCAAAAAGCGTGGCACAGCCAGCCAAACCGTGCCACCACCCCGCCAAGGCAGGCCAGAAACATCTCCCTGTCCGCATTATCCAGAAAAATCGCCTGCCGCGCATTGCCGCGCGCAGTAAGATGATAAACAGCGCCTGAATATTCGAGCCGGAGCGGACGGGACATGGATGAAGATTAGCCCGCAAATACTGTCATGTCAAGACCTGACCCCTCTTGTTGTGTGACCCCTCTTGTTGTGACCCCTCTTGTTGGTTTTGCACCCTTCCAGGTTTCGGAGGAAAACAGGATGACCCGTTATGAATTTTCCCGGCAGCCCACACCCCGCCCGCGCAAGTCTTTCCCCCGCCTGAATATTAAGCTTTTGCTTCCTTCCCGGCTGATATTGTTTAAGCTGAATTAAAAGAAATGTCCGGGAAGCCAATAATCCCGGCCGCAAAATGTGGAGGGAAACGGCATGCATGATCTGATCATCAAGGGCGGAACCATTGTTGACGGAACAGGGAGCGCGCGGTTTACCGGCGATATTGCCATCAAGGACGGGGTGATTACCGAGGTCGGGCAGCTATCGGGCAGTGCGCGCGAAACCATCAATGCCGATGGGCTGCTGGTGACGCCGGGCTGGGTGGATATTCATACGCATTATGACGGACAGGCGACCTGGGATCCGCTGCTGACGCCGTCGGGCTGGAACGGGGTGACGACGGCGGTGATGGGCAATTGCGGCGTCGGCTTCGCCCCGGTCAAGCCCGCCAATCGCGACTGGATGATTGAGTTGATGGAGTCCGTCGAGGACATCCCGGCGGCATCCATGAAGGCGGGGATGGACTGGCAATGGGAAAGCTTTCCCGAATATCTGGATGCGCTGGACCGTATGCCGCGCGCCGTCAATATCGGCGCCTATGTCGGGCACTGCGCGTTACGCACCTATGTGATGGGCGAACGCGGGGCCGAGGATGTGGACCCCAGCACCGAGGAAACGGCGCGCATGGCCACGCTTATGCGCGAGGCGATGGAGGCGGGCGCGCTGGGCTTTTCGACATCGCGCACGGGCATCCACCTGACGCCAAGGGGCGTTCCCATTCCCGGCACCTTCGCCAAGGAAGCCGAACTGATGGCGATTGCGCGCGCGATCGGCGCATCCGGCAAGGGGATCATTGAAGTCATTCCAAGCGGCGTCGTGAAATCCGACGTCATCCCGTTTTCATCCGAAATGGATCTGATGAAACGTTTGTCAATCGCATCTGGCCGGCCCCTGACATTCCTGACCACTTCTTCCTCGCTCAAGGCTTTTGCAATGGCGGAAGAGGCCAACCGGGAAGGCGCGCAGCTTATGCCGCAAATTTCTGGCCGGCCTGTCGGCATGCTGTTCAGTTTCGAAAGCGAAAACCCGTTTGCGCGCTTCCCAAGCTTTATCGCACTGAAGAAACTGTCGCAGCCGGAGCGTCTGGCGATGCTGCGCAAGCCCGAGGTGAAGGCGCGCATTCTGGCCGACAAAGACCCGGCGATCACCGCATGGTCACAGCTTTTCGCCAATCCGTGGAAGCTGACCTATGCGCTGGGCGCCGTGCCCAATTATGAACCCGATCCAGGCCAAAGCCTGACCGCGATTGCCGAACGCACGGGGCGCAAACCAACCGAGGTCGCCTATGACCTTATGCTGGAGGATAATGGCCAGGCGTTTTTGTTCTATGCGGCGGCGGGCTATGGGGATGGCAATCTGGACATGACCCGCGAGATGCTGATGCATCCATTATCCCTGCTGGGCGGCAGCGATGGCGGCGCGCATTGCAGCCTGATTGTCGATGCGGGTGTACCCACCTTCATGCTGACCCATTGGGCGCGGGACCGCAAACATGGCCGCCTGCCGCTGGAATGGGTGGTGCAAAAGCAGACCCGCGAAACCGCGCGCAGCAATGGCATCATGGATCGCGGCGTTCTGGCGCCCGGACAGCGGGCCGACATCAATCTGATCGATCTGGACCGCCTGAAAATCCTGGCGCCGGAAGTGGTGTGCGACCTGCCCGCAAATGGCAAGCGCCTGATGCAACGCGCCGATGGTTATGTGGCCACCCTGGTGTCCGGTCAGGCCATTCAGCGCAACGGCGTGGACACCGGCGCCCGCCCGGGTTGTGTTGTGCGCTCGCACTGACGGCCAGAGCATTTTCTCTCTGAGCGGATCAGACCCGCTCTCTTGCCGTGCACCAGCCCTTCGCCACCAGGTGCTGGCGAAGGGGAATCCGTGGGCGGAGCGCGGAGCAAGGTGATCAGTAACCTGCTGCAGGAAGGCCGGGCGCTTCAGTCTGATCAGGAAACCTTCTAAATTGCGCTAGCCGGGAAAGCCGGGGTTTGATAGTGTCTGACGCAATCGGATCGCAGTGAAGGATGATCCCTTTTTATCGTTAACAACCCCCAGGGAAGACGGAGAAAATCATGGCCGCAAAGACACTCGAAGACTGGCAGAAAATGCGTGATGGGCTGAGCTATCGCAATCAGGCGTTTATCGATGGCAAATATGTGGATGCAGTTTCCGGAAAAACCTTCGAAACCGTCAGCCCCATTGACGGGCGCGTTTTGGCCAAGATTGCCGAATGCGACAAGGAAGATGTGGATATTGCCGTCAAGTCCGCACGGAGGGCATTTGAGGCCGGCAAATGGTCTGAGGCTGCCCCTGCCCATCGCAAGGCGGTATTGCTGAAACTGGCCGCGCTGGTCCGGGAAAATGCCGAAGAACTGGCCTTGCTGGAAACCCTTGATATGGGCAAGCCGGTGATGATGGCCAAAAATATCGATATGGCTGGCGTCGCCAATAATTTTCAGTGGTATGGCGAAGCCATTGACAAGATTTATGACGAAATCGCGCCGACCGGCCCCGCCGGTCTTGGCATGATCACCCGCGAACCGGTTGGCGTGATCGGCGCCGTGGTGCCGTGGAATTTCCCGCTGATGATGTCTGCATGGAAACTGGCGCCCATGCTGGCGACCGGCAACAGTGTCATTCTGAAGCCTGCTGAACAATCCCCGCTGACCGGGATCCGCCTGGCCGAACTGGCGATGGAAGCGGGCATTCCAGAAGGCGTGCTGAACGTGCTGCCGGGTTATGGCGAAACCGCCGGTCAGGCCCTGGGCATGCATATGGATGTGGATGTAATCTCGTTCACGGGTTCGACCGAAGTGGGTAAATATTTCCTGCAATATTCCGGCAAGTCCAACATGAAGGCGATCTGGCTGGAATGCGGCGGAAAATCCCCCAACATCATCATGAAGGACGCGCCCAATCTGGACGCCGCCGCACAGGCCGCCGGCATGGCGATCTTCTTCAATTCCGGTCAGGTCTGTCTGGCCAGCTCGCGCCTGCTGGTCGAAGAAGGCATCAAGGATGAGTTCCTGGAAAAGGTGAAAGCCGTTGGCCAGTTCATGCAGCCGGGCGATCCGCTGGACCCCAAAACCATGATGGGCACGATGGTCGACAAGTCACAGACCAAGCGCGTGATGGGCTATATCGAAGCCGGTCAGAAGGAAGGCGCAAAGCTGGTGATGGGCGGCAAGCAGGTGCGCCAGAACACCGGCGGCGAATATATCGAACCGACCA
>DAIOWE010000139.1:0-1426 GCA_036758605.1 Pseudomonadota bacterium
AACGATATCAGACTGAGGATAATAACATGGCTGTCGATTTATCGATGCAGGTGCTCGTGGTTGACGACTACAAGACGATGATCCGTATCATCCGAAATCTGCTGAAGCAATTGGGCTTTGAGAATGTGGACGAGGCAGAAGACGGTTCCGCCGCACTGGCGAAAATGCGTTCCAAGCAATATGGGCTGGTCATATCCGACTGGAACATGGAGCCGATGACAGGCTTTGAACTGCTCAAGGAAGTGCGTGCCGATGACCGTCTTAAGGAAACGCCGTTTATCATGGTGACCGCCGAATCCAAGACCGAAAATGTTGTGGCCGCAAAAAAAGCCGGTGTGAACAATTATATTGTGAAGCCCTTTAACGCTGCGACCCTCAAAGGGAAAATGGCGTCCGTGCTCGGTGATTTTTAACAATAAACCGATTCAGGCCGGATATTGACTGGAACTGGGGAGTAGCATGGCGCTTAATACGGCAGAACTGCCACGACGCATCGACGAGCTTGTGCACTTGTTGCGCAGCCGCGATGAACGCACGATTTCTCTTGTGGATGTCGCGTCAGTAACAGGAATTCTGATCTCGACAATGCAGGCGTACTTTTCGTCGATTGATACGAGCATCTATACCGAGTTTGCGCAGCTATCAAAATATATCGATCAGGCCCGCAAGGACATTGCCGCGCTGCAGCCAGCGGATTTGAGTGGGGAGCATATTCCGCGCGCCGGGCAGGAACTGGACGCGATTGTCGAATCGACGGAGGCGGCGACCAATACGATCATGCAGGCGGCAGAAGAAATCATGGCGGCCGATACCACCGATACGGCGGCCTATCAGGAGCTGGTGGGCGATGCTGTGATGCGCATTTTCGAAGCCTGTTCGTTTCAGGATATTACAGGTCAGCGTATCAGCAAGGTGGTTGAAACCTTTACTTATATTGAAACACGGCTCAACAAGGTCGCAAAACTGGTCGAAGGCGTTGAGGGATTGAAGCCTGAAGCGTCGGAAGCAGAAACCGCAGCCGAGAGGCGCAAACGTGAACAGATATTGAATGGCCCCGCACTGAATGGCGATGGCAAGGATCAGAGCGAGGTGGATGCGCTGATGGCGGACAAGCCGCAATTGGATGAACCGCCAGCCGCAGCAGAGGAAGTTGTCGAAAAAATCGCAGTCAATGGAAACAGGCCTGTATCTGCACCAAAATCCTCGCCCGCGCTGGTGAGCGCAGAAGCCGGTAACAGTTTCGATCAAACTGATATTGACGCGATGTTTAACTAAACTATCGCCGCGCCAAACAGGCTTCCGTGAAAATAAATCAATAGGCCGACCGCCAGCAAGGCAAGCAACGGACGCCACCAGCCAATCTCGCTTGAGACAAGCTGGTTGCGTCCGCGCGCGATTGCGGCAAATGGAATAATGGACGTTACAC
>DAIOWE010000139.1:1526-6363 GCA_036758605.1 Pseudomonadota bacterium
CATGCGGTTGGCCCAATTCAAATCTTTCCGCCATCATATAGGACCAGATCAGCCAGATAATACCGGCCAGTGACAATAGCGAAAACACCCCCTGATAGGGCCGTGCGCCAATACGCTGAATAAGCCAACCACGCAGTGGCGTGCTGGAAATACAAATATGGATCCCGATAAAAAACAATCCTGCCGTGAAAAGCATTCCCATCCCGTTCCCCCGTATTTGCGGTTAATCCTCCGTGCCGTTTACCGGCCAATATTGCTGCACCATCTCACGGCCGACCTGTGTCAGGCGGCACACCAGCCAATCGGGCTTGACCGGATTGGCGAACCAGTGTTCGGCCCAGCCATTGGCGATACAGATACGGATGATGGCGGGACTGATTTCCTGCCCACGCCGGTCAAACAATGGCAGCTTGCCGCCGGGCTCATTGACCCCACGGCGTAAATAGGCCAGTTCGGCCCGCGTCGGGGCTGGTTGCGCCGCGTCATATGCAAGCTGTTCTGACATGGATCTATTTATTCCTCACGCTTAACACTGGTTTGGGCCCGCACTTCGCGCAATGTCCATTCTACGGATTGGCGCATCACCTTACCCAGGGTTTCGTCAAAACTTTGCACAATGGCGGTAATTTCTTTTCCTGATGCGGGTTCAGTCTGATCGAAGGTGCGCGAGGCGACAATGCGCGCCTCGGGCATTTTGATCAGCTTGACATTGAGCCGCACATGAATACGTGGCTGACCGCCGGCCTCAAAATATTCCGCCTGAAATTCCCGCAAATCGCTTTTGACGCTGAAATCCGGGCGCAGGCCGATCGACTGGCGTCCCACGGCCACGATCTTGCCGGTATTTTCAAACGATTCCACCAGTAATATCTGCACCATGCGCGGCGCCCGGTCGACCCAGCGCGCACCGGCAAAATATTTTATCTCGATCGGCGAAGGCCGCAAGGTGATGCGATCAGAATCAATGCCCCGCGCAGAACTGGGCTCCTCCACTACCAATTGCAGTTGGATGTTGGGCAGGTCTTCATCAAAGCTGTTTTTGGGGGACAGATCATAAATATCGGGTGCGGGGCCGCTGCCCGGCAATGTAAACCCGCATGCGGACAATGCTGCAGTGAGTGCAAGCAATCCGGCAATCCTTCCCCAGCGCCTGAGAAAATGTGTCATTCCGCCTGATACTCCGAAGCCGAGTTGCCAAGAAAGAAGCGCGCCGGATCACTTTCCAGGCGTTGCGCCACACGGTCAAGGGTCGTCACCAATTGCCGCGCTTCAACCACAAAGGTTGCAAATTCGCGCAGCCCGCGATCACCAAAATTATTGATCGCCATTTTGTTATCCTTGACGATATCGCCCAGTTCGCGTGTCAGCCCCGTGGCCTCGCGCAAAAAATTATGCACATCGGAATTCAGCGTAGTTTCCGCCTGCATGCTAAGCCTGTCCAGCCGCGCGGTCAGGGCATTCAGGTTGCCCGAAACTTCTGAAAAATCACGGCTCATTTTATTGGCGTTGATAATCAGTTCATTTATTTCCGCACTTCTGCCCGCAACGCTGGCACTCACAGTCTCGGCATTTTTAAGAATGCCGCTGATGGATTTACGGTTATCCGTATCAACAAGCAGGCTGAGCCGTTCCACCAGCACCGCTGCATTTTCCAATAATTGCGGCGCACCCGCGAACAAAGCTTCCAGACTTGATTTTCCCGATGCGATGACCGGCACCTCCTGCCCGGCCTGCGCGACCAAAGGCGGCGCATTTGCATCGCCGCTATTGATCTGCACGAACAGCACGCCGGTAATGCCAAAAAATTCCAGGCTGGCGAGTGATCCGGAATTTACCGGCGTATTGGCGTCAATTTCAATGCGTACCCGGACCAGTTTGGGATTTTTTTCATAAATGCGGATTTCCTTGACCTGCCCGATGCGCACACCCTGATAGCGCACATCCCCCGCGACATTCAGGCCGGTAACCGAACCTTCGAACAAAATATCATAAGTGGCGAAATGCTGATCGATCTCGTTTTTCGCCAGCCAGAGGATAAAGCCGAACGCAGCCACAATCACCGCCAGGGTGAAAGCGCCGATCAAAACGTGATTTGCCCGTGTTTCCATCTGTTTCTACACATTTGCCTGTCTTGCCGCGCGCCCTCGGGGGCCATGGAAATAATCCTGCACCCAGGGGTGATCATATTTAAGCATGGTTCCCATATCGCCTGTTACGATAACATGTTTTTCCGCCATGACAGCAATGCGATCACAGATCGCGTGCAGGCTGTCCAGATCATGTGTGACCATGAATACGGTCAGGCCCAGCGCCTGGCGCAATTCCTGGATCAGCGCATCAAACGCCGACGCCCCTATGGGATCAAGCCCTGCGGTTGGCTCATCCAGAAACACAATCTCTGGGTCCAGCGCCAGGGCGCGCGCCAGCCCGGCGCGCTTGCGCATGCCGCCCGACAGTTCCGACGGATATTTGGCCCCTGCATCAGGGGGCAGGCCAACCATGGCGATTTTCATGGCCGCAATTTCGTGCATCAAATTTTCGGGCAGGGCCAGATGTTCGCGCATCGGAACCTCGATATTTTGCGCAACCGTCAGCGATGAAAACAATGCGCCACTCTGAAACAGAACGCCCCAGCGGCGTTCGATGGCCCGCCTGCTGGCAAAATCCAGCGTTGCAAGGTCTTGATCAAACACCCGGATCGTTCCGGCACGCGGATGGTTCAGGCCAATGATCGTGCGCAGCAATACAGATTTGCCGGTTCCGGACCCGCCCACAATGCCCAGCACTTCGCCCCGGTACACGTCCAGATCAAGCCCGTCATGAATAATTGTATTGCCAAACCCGGTGCGCAGCCCCCGGATGGAAATGATTGCTTCAGGTTTTGGAGGCGTGCTCAAAATTCTATCACCGCAAAATAAATCGAGAAAATTGCATCCACCACGATTACCATGAATATCGCCTCCACCACCGATTTGGTGGTCAGCCGTCCGACAGATTCTGCGCCGCCTTCGACCTGTAGCCCTTCAAAACATCCGATCAGGCCGATCATCAATGCAAAGAACGGCGCCTTGATAATACCCACCCAGAAATGCGCCAGCGGCACCCATTCATTCAACCGCTGCAAATACAGACCCGGCGTAATGTCCAGCACGATCCAGCACATGATCGCGCCGCCAAACAGCCCCATAATGTCCGCGATAAAACCCAGCATCGGCAGTGCAATAATCAGCGCCAGCACGCGGGGCAATACCAGCATTTCCATCGGATCCAGCGCGAGTGTGCGCATGGCGTCGATTTCTTCGTTCAGTTTCATGGAACCGATCTGCGCCGTAAAGGCGCTGCCGGAACGTCCCGCCACAATGATTGCGGTCAGCAAAATGCCGATCTCGCGCAACACGGAAATCGCCACCAGTTCGACGGTGAAGATTTCTGCGCCGAACTGGCGCAACTGTGTCGCCCCCTGATAGGCCAGCACGACCCCGATCAGGAAAGATATCAGCGCCACAATGGGGACAGCGTTAAACCCAACCGCCTCCAGATGATAGATCAGCGGTGTCCAGCGCAGGCGAGAGGGGTTGGCAATCGCGCGTCCCAGTGTCGCCATGGTCAAACCCAGAAAGCCCAGCAAGGCGCGCGCTTCCATAAAAGCGCCGGACATGCCCGCACCTATTTCGGCCAGAACATTAAGCGCACTATTCGACTGCGGCGGCTCTATCGGGCCGGGTCTGTCATTTATCGCGACCCTGGCCAACAGGGCGGCATGATCTGGTTGCGCATTGGCAAAATCCGCCTTCAGGTCTTGTGCACGCAGATCCTTAAGGGTGCGGTGCAATATCCAGGCCCCGGCCGTGTCCAGCCGTTCCAGCGCACCAAGATCGATCACCACAGGCCCCTCCGGGCGCCACTGCCGCAAGGCCGCATCTGCGGCCGCCAGTCCGGAAATAACCCAGCATCCATGGGCCGCCGCGATGGAGCCACTTGCCGCATGGGAGAATCGAATGTCAGCCAGGGGCGAACCCTTACCTTGCACTTGTTTCATATGAATTCCATCTGCCGATAGCCTGGAAAAAATCTTCGCCATCATGCACTTGTTTTATTGCAGAAGAAACCGGGACCATATTTGCCCAATTTTTAACCTGTAATGCCTGTTTATTAGCCGCACCATGGGGTTGCCACCCCTGATTATACCAATATTGCCGCAGCATTAACCAAAGCGCCAGAATGGCACGCTCTTTGCGTTGCCCCCTTCGCAGTAGACAATTTTAGCTACAACATCAGGGGAAAAATCATGAAAAAACACCTGCGAGGCGCCGTGCTGGCGGCTGCCATGGCGGTTTCCGGTCTTAACAGTGCAATGGCGGCGGACGACACCATCAAGGTTGGCGTGCTGCATTCACTGTCCGGCACCATGGCGATCAGCGAAACCACGCTGAAAGACACTATTTTGATGATGATTGACGATCAGAACAAGAAAGGCGGCCTGCTGGGCAAGAAGCTGGAGGCCGTTGTGGTGGACCCGGCTTCCAACTGGCCGCTATTTGCGGAAAAGGCCCGCGAATTGATTCAGGTGAAAAAGACTGACGTCGTATTTGGCTGCTGGACCTCTGTGTCGCGCAAGTCCGTGCTGCCAGTGTTTGAAGAACTGAACGGCCTGCTGTTCTATCCGGTGCAATATGAGGGCGAAGAATCCTCGCGCAATGTGTTTTATACCGGCGCCGCGCCAAACCAGCAGGCAATCCCGGCGGTGGAATATCTGATGAGCAAGGACGGCGGCGAAGCCAAGCGTTGGGTTCTTCTGGGTACGGATTATGTGTATCCCCGCACCACCAACAAGATT
>DAIOWE010000140.1:0-6201 GCA_036758605.1 Pseudomonadota bacterium
GGTATGGTGATATAAAATGTATCGCCGGGTTTGACCCTGTAGGATGCGTCGTCTATCGTGCGCCCGCTATGTTGAACCTGGCCCGCCGCCAGCAGCGCCTGCAAGCGGGAGCGGCTGAGTTCTGCAATGCGGCTGCTAAGCCATTTGTCCAGCCGCACACCGCCTTCCGTCCCGGTGACGGTTAATGTGACTGTACCTTCTTTGATCGGATTATTCATGAACCAACCAGTGACGCAAAACTACCGTGGGCTCAAGGCCGCAGTGATCATCATGGGGGTTTTGCTAGTTTTTGGCACAATCGCGCTGGTGGTGGGGATGGTGCGTCAGGCGGGCCGCATCGCCGATCATTTCGATGACAGGGCGATGCAACACAATACACTGCCGCCGGAACTGGCCGGCAAGGTGCTTCAGATGCAGGTGGAAGGCGGGCGGCTGGTTTTGCTGGTTGAACGCGCCGATGGGCAGAAGATCGTTATTCTGGACATGGCAAGCGGCAAGGTCATTTCGACTGTTGATCCTGCCCAGGCCCCGCAATGAAGCAGCGCGGCCTGCATATTTTCCGGGCCGATTTGAACCGTATCGAGGCCTGTGCGAAGGCTGGCATGCCGCGCGAAAGCTGCGGGATATTGCTGGGCGCGCAAACGGAAAATGGCTGGCAGGTCTCGGCTATTGAGCAAAGTCGCAATGTTGCGCCACAGGATCGTAATGACAGGTTTGAAGTGGATCCGGCGCTACTGCTAAGAACACAAAAGGCGGCAAGGGCTGGCGGGCCACGCATGATCGGTGTGTATCATTCGCATCCTAATGGCAAGGCCGAACCGTCTGAAACTGATCTGGCCACGGCCTGGCAGACGGGAATGATCTGGGTGATCAGTGCGGTTGATGTTGAACGAATGGAAACACGCGCATATCTGCGTGAAGTGGCGGGCTTTGTTCCAGTACCGCTGCAAATCATGGAAACAGGACAATGAGCGCCATCTTTACCAGCGATAATCAGGCCCCCGTTGCGCCAGAAATCATGGCTGCGATCCTAAAGGCCAATATGGGCAGGGCGCCGTCCTATGGCGCGGATGCGATCACCGCGCGCCTGCAACCGCTTTTTGCGAAATGCTTTGAAACGGATTTGCGGGTTTTCCCTGTGACGACGGGCACCGCCGCCAACGCTTTGGCGCTGGCCATGCTGACGCCGCCCTGGGGCACGATTTTCTGTCATCAGGAATCACATATCGCGACCGATGAATGCGGCGCGCCGGAATTTCACACCTCTGGCGCCAGGCTGCATCTGTTGCCGGGGGATCATGGCAAGCTGACGCCGGAAATATTGTCGCGCTGCCTCAGGGACACCAGCCCCGGCGATCAGCACCAGAGCCAGCCAGCGGCAATCAGCCTGTCCCAGGTTACAGAAGCGGGCACGGTATATCGTCCTGACGAGATTGCTGCACTGACTGCAATTGCCAGGCAGCATAAACTTTATGTGCATATGGACGGGGCACGGATCGCCAACGCAATCGCGTCACTGAACTGTTCGCCCGCAGATATGACGTGGCGTGCGGGCATAGATGTGCTTTCTTTCGGGGCGACCAAGAATGGCGCCCTGGCGGCGGAAGCGGTGCTGTTTTTTAATCCGGCCTTGTCGGAAAATTTTGTATTCCGGCGCAAACGGGCAGGGCATCTGGTTTCCAAAATGCGGTTTCTTTCAGCGCAACTGGAAGCCTATCTGGAAAATGGTCTATGGCTTGAACTGGCTGCCAACGCCAACGCGCAGGCAGCACGCATTGCCAATGGTTTGCAGGCGATACCGGCTGTAAAAATTCTTCACCCGGTGCAGGCCAATGAAATTTTCGTCCAAATCCCGCCCGCGATGATCCAGCCCTTGCGCGATCAGGGGTTCGGTTTTCATGTCTGGGGACGTGAGGACGAAGGGATCATCCGTCTGGTAACGGCCTTCGATACGCAACCGGACGAAGTGGATATGTTTATCCACGCCGTCCGGGTTTTGGGTTAGGGCGATATCCAACCTGATTGAATCCATTCAATCGCTGCTTCTTACCCCACACACTTTATCTCTCCACCCCACCCAACCCCTCCCCATCAAGGGGAGGGGCTTCTCTCAGGCTTCGGGGTCTTCCCCCTCCCCCCTTGTGGGGGAGGGCCGGGGTGGGGGGGATGGAGCAACAGGATCGATCGGATAAGAGCCTGGAAGCTCAGACCTACGCCGCGCGAACTTCGGCCAGGAAGCGGTTCACTTCATTGCGCAGTTTATCGGCCTCGGTGCTTAGATCACCGGCGGCATTCACAACGGCGTTCGCCGCTGTGCTGGTTTCATCATTGGCCGTTTGAACAGCGGCGATATTGGTCGAAACTTCGCGGGTTGATGTTGCCGCTTCCTGCGTGTTCTGTGAAATATTCTGGGTGGCGCTGTTTTGCTGTTGTACTGCGGAAGCAACGGAAGCGACAGATTCACTGATCTCACCGATGGTCTGGCGTATGACAGAGATAGCCTCCAATGCTTCTGCCGAAACATTTTGCATGGCGTCGATCTGATTGGAAATTTCTTCGGTGGCGTGGGCGGTCTGGTTGGCCAGATTTTTTACTTCGGATGCGACAACCGCAAAGCCCCTGCCGGCCTCGCCTGCGCGCGCCGCCTCGATTGTGGCGTTGAGCGCCAGCAGGTTTGTCTGCTTGGCAATATGATTGATCAGTTCAACAACCTGTCCAATTTTGCCAGCGGTTTCGGAAAGCATTTTCATGGTTTCATTCGTTGCCTCGGCGCGTTCGACGGCTGTGCGGGCGATCGCATTGGAAGCCGTCATCTGCTTTTCAATTTCGCTGATCGAATAGCTGAGCTCTTCCGATGCGGCGGCTACGGTTTCGACATTGCCGCTGGCGCTTGCCGCCGCAGAGCTAACCATGTCGCTGCGGTCGCGCGCCTGTGCGGCGATGCCTGACATTTGCTCAGCGGTTTGTTTCATGCCAAGCGAGCTTGCCGAAACGGCTTCGACAATGTGACCCACGGAATCTTCAAAGCTGGCCGCAAGTGCGTCCATGGCGTTACGTTTTTCTTCGGCCGCGCGAATACGGGCTTCGTCGCGTTCCACCTTGGCGCGTTCAATGGCTATGGCGTTTTCCTTGAAAACCTGAACGGCGGCCGACATTTCACCAATTTCATCGTGACGGTCCTGGAACGGAATCTCAAGGGTCAAATCACCCCCTGCGAGGGTGCGCATTGCGCCACCCATGGCGCGAAGTGGCCGGGTAACACTGTGTCCGACATAATAGAATGCGATAAAGGCGACGGAGGCGATGGTGACAATAGCCAGAACTACCAGTGTGAATTCACTGCTGGAAATATCGCTGGTTACCCCGGCCACGCCAGCCTCTACATCTTTACGGCGCGCAACGACCTGGTCATTGGCAATATTTGTCAATTGCAATGCATCGGACTGGATCTCGTTCAGGGCCGTGCGGGTTCGCGAGAAAACGTCCAGCGCCTTCAGGGCCTGTTTGAACAGATCATTTTTGGAATCGCCCAATTCAGCCAGTTTATTTACATCTGCTTTGAGTGCCACCAGCTTTTCATTCCATTCCGGTGTCTGCTTCGTGGCGACTTCGCCCAGGGCGCTCAGGCCATTATTGGCGGTGGCAATCGCAGTAATAAAACGTTCACTGACCTCTTTGATGCTTGTCGCATCGGTTTGCCCCGCGCCTTCGGCAAGAATGCCGACGGCGAGATTGGCGTTGGAAATGAGATCTGAAATTCCCTGCAAGGCGCTGATCTGGTCCTGCAACAATATTCCCTTGTCCGAATCACCCTTGGTTGCAGGCTGATCTTGTGAATCACTGGTTGCCGTCCCCCCGGCGCCGCCGGAATCGGCGTTGGCGGCAAAGATTTCCTCCATGATAGCAAAAACGGCGTCGTTGGCCGTGTCGACGAAATATTGACTGGTCTCAAGAAGCTCCGCATGCACGTTGCGGGAAATCAGTACGGATTTGTCCAGTTCTTTCCGGGTGTTGAAATTGTCCGAAACCAGCGCATCCAGCGTCTTGATCTGATTTGAAAGTTTGGCTGTCAGGGCAGTAGACTTTTCCAGGTCTTCCCTGCTCATTTGTTTGGAAGACGCCTTGATATGTTCCGATAGCTTTCCAATTTCGCTGGTTAGTTCGTCGCGCAGCTTTATCCGCGTTGCATCATCCCTGGCCGCCGCAAGCGCGCGCAGATTGCCTGAAGTCTGGTTGGTGGCGACGGTCATATCGAAGGCGCTGGTCATGCCGCCAATGTCACGCTCCGCGACATTTTTGAAGGTCTGATTAATCAGGCGAAACGAATTAAACGAAACCACACAGGCGACCAGTGTCAACACCCCAACGATCACATAGGTGGCAAGCAGTTTGGATTGAATGCTGAGCCTGGAAAGCGCCGAGTTGTTGGACAGCAGTTCCGCGAATTTAGTGAGAAAAACATGGCTGGCGGCACGCGCGTCCTGGATCATTTCCCGGGTTGGAATTTTATCATTCAGCGATTTCGCCATATCCACAACCCTACCTGAAACTTCCTGGATTTTTTTAGTTGTATCCTGATTAACCATGTGATCCGCCCCGGGTTTTTTGTTGCCAACACAGTAAGGGATTCTATTATAAACTTCCGATAGTTCCCTCCCAGCCAGCACCCAGGTTGTTTTAATATCCTTCGGACTACTGGTTGAGTACAGTCACCATAATTCTGTAACATTACTAATTGGTAAAACTCTGACGCGTGCATGCGGGTAAAATTATTTAATTTTTTAGGAATATCCGGTGTTCGCTGAAATGATGTGGCGCAGTCAGATATGGCCAGATTAACTTGCAGGTTGAAGCACTTACTCACAGGCGCGGGCCTATATGGTTCTTTCGTCAGGCGCCGATGACTGTTAAAGCAGCATGGACTCCTGCCACTGGTTTGCGCCATAAAGTGCTGACAGATATCTGTATTAATGGCAACAAAAGGGGAGCCTTGGATGAGCATCAAGGGAAAAGCCTATATTGCGGGGATTTACGAACATCCCACGCGGTTAGCGCTAGGTAAGACTTTACCGCAATTGCATGCGGAACTGGCAAAGGGCGCGCTGGCCGATGCGGGCCTGAGCAAGGACGATATTGACGCCTATTATTGTGCGGGCGACGCGCCCGGCATGGGCGGCATCGACATGGTCGAATATATGGGCCTCAATAATGTGCGTCAGATTGACAGCACGGAAACCGGCGGCTCAAGCTATGTCCTGCATGTCAATCATGCCGCGCAGGCGATTGCGGCGGGCCATTGCAAGGTGGCGCTGATTACCCTGGCGGGCCGTCCGGCGGCGGACGCCAAGGAAGGGATGATGTTCCGCATGGGCGGCGAAACCCCTTCAGCCTCCGGTTTTGAGCAGCCCTTCAGGCCAACCATCGTCAATATGTACGCCATGTGCGCCCAGCGTCATATGTATGAATATGGCACCACCAGCGAACAACTGGCCTGGATCAAGGTCGCCGCGTCGCACCATGCGCAATATAATGAACATGCGCTGCGCCGTGAGGTTGTAACGGTCGAGGATGTGGTCAATTCACCGATCGTCGCCTCGCCCCTGCACCGGTATGATTGCTGCGTCATCACCGATGGCGGCGGCGCGGTTATCGTCGTGGCGCCGGAAATCATGAAAAAGCTGAAGCGTCCCGCTGTGAAAATTCTGGGCGCGGGCGAAGCGCCCAAGCATCTGATGGGCGGCAAGGTGGACCTGACCTATTCCGGCGCGCGCTGGTCCGGGCCTAAGGCCTTCGAAGAAGCTGGCGTCACCCAGAAAGACATCAAATACGCGTCGATCTATGACAGCTTCACCATCACCGTGCTGGAAACGCTGGAAGATCTGGGATTCTGCGAAAAAGGCAAGGGTGGCAAGTTCGTGTCCGACGGTAATCTGATTTCCGGCGTCGGCAAGCTGCCGTTTAACACCGATGGCGGCGGGCTGTGCAGCAATCATCCAGGCAACAGGGGCGGCATGACCAAGGTTCTGGAAGCCGTCCGCCAGATTCGTGGCGAAGCGCATCCAAAGGTTCAGGTGCCCAATTGCGATATCGCATTGGCGCATGGCACCGGCGGCCTGCTGGGCGCGCGGATGGGAAGTGCAACCGTTATTCTGGGGAATCAAGACTCATGAGTGAAGCAAAACCAAAAGCAAAAGTTCGCGC
>DAIOWE010000141.1:0-6199 GCA_036758605.1 Pseudomonadota bacterium
AGAACTGCTCATGGACAGGCCCTTTTATGGCGGCAACAGGTTAACCATGTTGAATGTTGAATAATGCATCGAAGAACAGTATCGCGCCAATTCAATAAATATTTCTAACTCTTACGCTAATCTGCATGTTAATGGCTGATTCGGAAGTGATCGGCCTCACAGCATGGTTAATTATGCATTATGACGCGTTAAGGAAGGGCAAATGACGCAGTATGCGGGCTATACCATCGTTTTTGACCTGGACGGAACGCTGATCGATACCGCGCCGGACCTGACGGCGGCCCTGAACCATGTGCTCCTCAGCGAAGGCCGCCCGGCGCTGCCCCAAGCGGAGGTGCGCAATCTGGTGGGGCACGGGGCCAGGGCACTGATCGAACGCGGCATGAACCGCAACGGCCAAATGCCTTCGGAGCCGGAATTACAGCGTATGCTGAAGCTTTTCCTGCGCTTTTATGGCGATAATATCGCCAATCACAGCACCCTGTTTCCGGGCGTTATTGAGACCCTGAAGTTTTTTCGCGCCGCTCACGCCCGGCTTGGAATCTGTACCAACAAACCCACCGGGCTTACGCTCGCATTGCTGGCTGCACTGAATATGCAGCACCATTTCGAGGCTATTCTTGGCAGTGATAGCCTGTCTGTGCGCAAACCCGATCCACGGCATCTGCTTGAGACTATCCTGCAGGCTGGCGGCGATCCGGCCCGCGCCATCATGGTGGGCGACAGCGCCACCGACATTGATACGGCAAAAGCCGCGGCTATTCCCGTTGTTGCCGTCAGTTTCGGCTATACGCAAACCCCTGTACGCGAACTGGGTGCAGACGTGGTTATTGATAAATTTAATGACCTGCGCGAGGTGCTGCCGCGCCTGTTACGGCTTGACCAGAAAGGGTGAAGCGCCTTATAGCTTGCGCCCTGATCAAGCATCGGGCGATTAGCTCAGTTGGTAGAGCACTGTGTTCACATCGCAGGGGTCGCATGTTCGAGTCATGCATCGCCCACCACGCTTCGCCCTTGCGGGCTATACGTGGCGTGAAAGACTATCTGCGCCAGTCGAACCAGATTGTCGCAAGCGGCCTGTCCAGAAAGAGACGAGGCGATCCCGGACATGATTACAGATGAGAGCGGAACGCGGCAATGACGCTGAAAGTAAATCAGGCCGTCAAGGTGCAGCTTTGGCCAACCGAGGGCCGCGAGATCGTGATGCGGGACAGGCCGGGAATGGGGTTGGAAAGCCGCCGCCATAACCAGGCGCAAATATTTTCCAGCGTTGGGGTGGACAGGCCGTCAATTTCATTTAACACGCGATGATCCAGTTCGCCGCGCACCTCGGCGATGATCGTATCCAGCGCCTCAAAATCCATCACCCATCCGGTTTCCGGATCGGGTTTCCCCTGAATGGCGATTTGCACATGAAACGAATGGCCGTGCATCTGCCGGTAGGCATGCCCCTGCGCCATATGCGGCATGAAATGCGCCGCATCAAAATAAAATTGTTTGCTGATCTCAAACATTATGGAATTCCGATGAATTTGTGGGTTTGCAGACTAAGCCGCCATTTTGGATGCGCCAGGCAATAGGCTGTCGCCAGTTCGGTATTGCGGGCACGATCTGGTCCATCCATGGGCTGTAATTCAAAATAATCGAAATCTAACTGTTCAAATTTTTCCGGTGGCGCATCATGCTGCGGATAAACAAGCTTTAGCTCGTCTCCCTTGCGGACATGCAGGATGGCCGTAGATTTCGGACTGACACAGATCCAGTCAATTCCCGAAGGCGGCTCCAGCGTGCCATTGGTTTCGATGGCGATCTCAAAGCCCGCTGCATGCAGCGCGTCAATCAGCACCGTGTCCATTTGCAACAGCGGCTCACCGCCGGTGCATACGACAAAAGCTTTGCCGGTATTATTGGCGGGCCATTTGCTGCGCACTGCCTGCGCCAGCGCTTTCGCCGTGTCAAACTTGCCGCCGCCGGGTCCATCGGTTCCCACAAAGTCCGTATCGCAGAAGCGGCATTGGGCGGTGGCCCGGTCCTGCTCGCGCCCGCTCCATAAATTACATCCCGCAAAACGGCAAAATACCGCCGGGCGGCCAGCATTCACGCCTTCGCCCTGCAGGGTGTAAAAAATTTCCTTTACCGCGTAGGTCATGGGATTACTTTTGTAAGAATTATGCTCTTGTAAGAATTATGGCTCAGGCACCTTGCCAGGCGGCAAAGCCCTTCGCTCGTAACTGGCAGGCAGGGCATTCGCCACAGCCATAGCCCCAGTCAAAACGCTGTTCACGCGCGCCCATATAGCAGCTATGGCTATGTTCGCCCACTAATTCCGTGAAGCGGGGGCCCCCCAGTTTTTCGCCCAGCGCCCAGGTTGCGGCCTTGTCCAGCCACATTAACGGGGTCAGAAACTCAAAATGCCGGTCCATGCCCAGATTAACGGCCGTTTGCAGCGCCCGGATTGTGTCATTGCGGCAGTCGGGATAGCCGGAATAATCGGTCTCGCACATGCCGCCGATCAGCGTCCCGATCCCCCGCCTGTACGCCACCGCCGCCGCCAGTGTCAGAAACAGCAGATTTCGTCCCGGAACGAACGTATTTGGCAGACCGTTACCGGCCATTTCCATGGCCATGTCCTGGGTCAGGGAGGTGGCGCTGATTTCACCCAGCACTTTCAGATCGATCAGATGATCCTCGCCCAATCCGCCCGCCCAGGGGAAATCCTTGCGCAATTGGGCCAAAATCCGGGGGCGGCAATCCAGCTCAACCCGATGCCGCTGGCCGTAATCGAACCCAATGGTTTCAACCATCGCATAGCGCTGTAACGCCCAGGCCAGACAGACGGTCGAATCCTGACCACCGGAAAACAGCACCAGGGCCTTGTCAGAAGCGGATGTGGGATTGAACACTGTTTTCGCACCAGAATCTGTTAGAGCCCGTTTAAGAAGCTTTACTGAGTTTTCTGAACATGAGACGGATTGAGGCCAAACGCAAGAAGGCCAAGGCGCGGCGGGCAAGAATTTCCCAATCCCTGGCCAGACGGCGGCCCGAATAAACCCCAAGGGCGGAATAGCCGTTTCGATTGGGGGTGGCGCCCACCCAATCGCTGTCACCCCCGGACCTCTTCTGGGGGTAACACGGAGTGTGGGGGTAGGTCACTGATTTTGTTCAGACGAGCCTGTCAATAATTGGCAATGATTGACAGGATTGCTGTCCAGAGCTAGCCTCTGACCCTGTGCCCGAAGATGGAGTGCCAATCATGACGATGAACATCAATCTTACCCCGCAACTGGAAGCCATGGTGCGCGAAAAGGTGGCGGGTGGCCTGTATAGCAGCGCCAGTGAAGTGGTGCGCGAGGCGCTGCGGCTGATGGAAGCGCAGGACCGCCTGCGCGCCGTGAAGCTGGAGCAATTGCGCCAGGATGTGCGCGATGGCATCGAGAGCGGTCCGGCCGGTGAACTGGACATCGAAGCAATCAAATTGCGCGGACGCGAAAGGCTCAAAAAGCTGAAGCAGGAGTGATAAACGCCCATGTCCCGCGTCCGGAAAACCGTTCGCGCAGAAAGCGATATTGAGGATCTATGGCTTTATATCGCTACTGACAATCCACAAGCGGCGGATAGGATACTTGACGATATTGAGGCGCAATGCCGCCTGATCGCCACGCAGCCAAACATGGGCCGCCTGCGTTCAGAGCTTACACCCGGCCTGCGCAGTTTTCCCGTGGGGCGTTACATTATCCTCTATCAGACCTTGCCTGACGGCATTGAGGTCGTCCGTGTACTGCATAGCGCGCGCGATCTGGACGCATTGCTATAACCTTGATCCACCGCCGTCAGGATTGCCCGCACAAAACCCCGGCGGGCGTTTCGGAGCTACCCGGCGGCAGCGAAGCGTTTCAGATGATAATCCACATTGCCGAATTGTGCGTCGATCATGGTCAGGCGTTTGAAATAATGCCCGACATTCAATTCGTCCGTCATGCCCATGCCGCCATGCAACTGGATCGCCTGCTGGCCGACAAAGCGTCCGGCCTTGCCGATCTGCACCTTGGCAGCGCTTGCTGCCTTCATGCGCTCGCTTTCGCTTTCGTCCAGTTTCAGATTGACCATATAGGTTATGGAAAGCGATTGTTCGCATTCCATGAACATGTCCACCATGCGGTGCTGCAACACCTGAAACTTGCCGATGGGCTGACCGAACTGTTTGCGGGTCTTGCAATATTCAACCGTCGCATCCGTCAGCACCCGCATGCAGCCCACCGCCTCGGCGCATTGTGCAGCAATCGTCCGGTCAAAGGCCTCTTCCAGCAGCGCCAGTCCCCCGCCGACCTGTCCAAGCACCGTATCAGCACCAAGTTTGACATTTTCAAAACTGATTTCCGATGCGCGCTGCCCATCAATGGTTGGATAGTCGCGGGTTGAAATGCCCGGTGCGTTTTTATCGACGATAAAAATCGTTACGCCATCCTTGTCCCGTTGCATGCCGGAGGTGCGCGCCGTCACCAGCAGTTTATCCGCCCAGGGCGCCGCCGCAACCACGGCCTTATTGCCATTCAGAATAAATCCATCACCGGTTTTTTCCGCTTTGGTGACAAGATCAGCCAGATTAAAACGCCCCTGCGGTTCGGCATAGGCCATGGCGAGGATCAGGTCGCCACTTGCGATTTTCGGCAATAATGCCGCTTTTTGTACGCTGCTTCCCGCCAGATTGATCAGGCCGCCGCACAGCACAACGGTTTGCAGATACGGCTCCACCACCAGGCCTTTGCCGAATTCTTCCATGATGATCATGACTTCAATCGCGCCGCCGCCAACGCCGCCATGCTCCTCGGAAAAGGGGACGGCCAGCAGGCCAAGCTCCGCAAAGGCGCGCCAGCAATCGCTGCTCCACCCGCTATCCGATGCAATGATGGCTTTGCGGGCCTCGAAGCTATAACGGTCCTGCACAAACCGCTGGACGCTGTTGCGCAGCAATATCTGTTCTTCGGTGAATGAAAAATCCATGATGTTTCCCGGTTATTGCGCTGCGTTAAAGGCCCAGCACTGCTTTGGCGATGATATTATGCTGAATTTCGTTCGAACCGCCATAGATGGAGCTTTTGCGCATGTTAAAATATTCCGGCGCAATGCCCGCCAAATCCGGTGGCACATTCGGAAAATTATCTCCATCCAGACGCATGCCCCGCAAATAGGGCGCGCCGTAAACACCTGCGGCCTCAATCAGCAGCTCTGTGATGCGCTGTTGTATTTCAGTACCCTTGATTTTCAGGATCGAACTTTCCGGCCCCGGCGAATTGCCTGCACTTTCCGCCGCCAGCATGCGCAGATCGGTAAATTCAAGCGCCAGCAATTCAATTTCCACCGCCGCAATTTTCCGGACGAAATCAGAACTCTCAAGCAGCGCACGGCCATCCTCAATCGTAACGCCCGCCACCTGTTTCAGCCGCGCCAATTGATGCTTTGAACGCGCAACGCCCGCCATGCCGCTGCGCTCATGCCCCAACAGCATTTTGGCATAGGTCCAGCCTTCGTTTTCCGCGCCAATCCGGTTGGCCACGGGCACACGCACATCTTCCAGGAAAATTTCATTGACCTCATGCCCGCCATCCATGGTGATGATCGGACGTACGGTAATGCCCGGCGTTTTCATATCGATCAGAAGAAACGAAATGCCCGATTGCGGCCTGGCGTCAACATCCGAGCGCACCAGGCAAAACATCATATCCGCATGTTGCGCCAGCGTGGTCCAGGTCTTGCCGCCATTGATCACATAATGATCGCCGTCTTTGACCGCGCGGGTGCGCAGGCTCGCCAGATCAGACCCGGCCCCCGGTTCGGAATAACCCTGACACCACCAGTCCGTACCCTGATAAATGCGCGGCAAATAATAGTCTTTCTGCGCCTGTGTCCCATAGGTCCAGATCACCGGCGCCACCATCGCCAGGCCAAATGGCATCAGCGGGATGGTTTCGGCCCTCGCCAGTTCGTGGGCAAAAATAAATTTCTGCGTTGGCGTCCAGTTCAAACCGCCATATTCCAGCGGCCAGGATGGGGCGACCCAACCTTTTTTCGCCAGCACCCGGTGCCAGGATAAATGCTCATCCTTGCTCAGCTCGCGCTCAAGCTTGCGGCGGCCGCGCAGTGCGTCAGGATAGTTTTCCGCTATGAAACTGCGCACTTCGTTCTGAAAGGCGATTTCTTC
>DAIOWE010000142.1:0-6179 GCA_036758605.1 Pseudomonadota bacterium
TTGGTGGCAAGCGCAGAGGTTGAATTTGTAAATATCTGCCCGCGCACCCGGTCCGGATACAGCAGGGAATAGCGCAACGTCACGGTCGCGCCAAAGGATTGTCCGCACACAAACCATTGCCCGGCGCCCAGTTCACGGCGGACCCGTTCAACCTGTTCAACCATCGCTTCGGGCGTGTACAGTGCGGGATCATCCGGGCTGGGGGATCGCCCATGGCCCCACAATTCCATCACCACGGGGCGCGTTTCCCTGGCCAGCGCAGCCAGATTGCGTTTCCACTGCGCCCGGCTGGACAGCATCCCATGTATCAACAGCAGATAGGGCCCGTTGCCTTCATGCACCTCGTAATACATTTTTTCCATGTGACCTCAATCTCATTAAATCAGGCGGCGCGTTTGCGCATCCGCATTTTAATTGGCCCATTCGGGCGCCCATTTACAAGCTGATCCAGATAGGGATTATCCGCATGATCAATGTCACCGGTCGCGCCCTGCCAGATAATGCGGCCGTCATGCAACATGGCGGCTGTGGGATAATCCCTGCGCATGGCGTCCATATCGCTGGTGATCGAAAGCACGGTCGCGCCGGTTTCCTCCGCCAGACGGGCGATTAGCTCATTGATGACACGGGTCAGGATCGGATCAAGCCCCGCGGTCGGATCATCCAGCAGCAGAATATCCGGTTGTTCCATAATCGCGCGCGCCAGCGCCACACGCTTTTGCATGCCACCCGAAAGGCTGGCGGGAAACAGATCGGCGGTTTCCGGTTTCATGCCGACCTCGCGTAATTTCCCGATCGCCGCCTCGCGGGCGTCCTTGCGCCGCATTTTTCCAATTGTCACGCGCTTGAACGCAATATTTTCCCAAACCGGCAAACTGTCGAACAGCGCCGAGCGTTGAAACAGTACACCGAACCGATCCAGCAATTGTTCGCGTTCATGCGCATCAAGCGATGAAATTTCTGCGCCATCCACTTTGATGTGGCCGCTATTAATGGGATATAGGCCAACCAGGCATTTAAGCAGCACGGTTTTACCCGACGCGGCATTGCCGATTAGCGCCAAATTTTGGCCAGCCTGAAGATCAAGCGATAAACCGTCCAACACGCGATTGCCGTCAAAAGACTTGACGACATTCTGTATGCTGATTTTTGCCACGGTCTGGGTCATGCGGCGGCCAGTTTTGTGCTGATGGCGCCCGCCGTTTCCAGTGCGCTGATTTCCGGCACGCTGTAGCCATGCTGGGTCAGGATTTCTGCGGTATGTTCACCACGCAGAGGCGAGCTTAGCATGGCCGCATTCCCGCCCAGCCGCTGCGCGCCAGGAATATTGGCCAATGGAATGCGTCCTATACCGGGATAATCATGCCATAAAAAAGCGTTCATCTGTTTGGTCTGCTCATGGTGTAAAAACTCACCATAATTATTAATGCGTTCATGCAGCATGCGCAATTTTATCAGTTCGGCGCAAAACGCCTCTGTCGTCAGTTTTGCAATGGCGGAACGGATTGGCCCGTCGATCAGATGGCGGTGCTCAAAACGGGCCTGGGTCGAAGTGAGCCGCGAATCATTGGCCAGTTCGGACAGCCCCAGCATTTCCATGAACGGCTTGAATTCGCGCTCAAACACGACGCCGGCGGAAACGTGACCATCTTTGGTAGGATAGATTGCGTAAGGAAATACCAGAGGCGGTGCGCGCTCAGCCATTTCCAGGGCTTTCGAGGCGATGTTCAGATTTTGCAGCGCGGCGGCGGTTTCCAGCAGGCTGTTATCGAGATAACGGCCCTCCTTTTCACTCTGACGCGCCCATAACGCGGCCTGCAGGGCCTGCACATTATACAGGGCCGCAGACATATCCATCAGCAATACATTGGAACGGTGCGGGATTCCGTCTGGGCCCTTGTTATCTGCGACAAATCCGGAAAACGCCTGCAACACACCATCCGTACCCGGACGTTCTGAAAACGGTCCGCTCTGCCCGAAACCGGAAACCGACAAATAAATAATGCGCGGGTTGATGGCGCGCACTTCCTCATATCCAAAGCCCAGGCGTTTGGTGACGCCGGGCCGGAAACTTTCTATGAAAATATCCGCATCGGCCAGAAGACGGCGCAATACTTCACGGCCGCCATCGGTTTTAAGTTCAACACAGATAGAACGCTTGCCAAGATTGACCAGCGCTGAAATCAGCGTATGTCCACCATAAGTTTTGCCGATGCCGCGCGCCCAATCGCCGCGCCCGGGTTCCACCTTTATGACATCCGCACCGTGGCGCGCGAGGATGCCCGCTGCATAGGGGCCTGCGATGGCCTGGCTGAGATCAACCACCTTGATCCCCTTATAGGGCGCGTCATAGCTCATTTGATTAGTCCTTGAGGCCCAGCAGTTTGGCGGAATTGCCACGCATCACCTGGCGCAGTTGCACCGGATTCAGGCCATCCAGACCTTCGGCGAATTCAATCGGGTTGGCAATGCCTTCGGGGTGCGGCCAGTCGGAGCCGCACAGCACGCGACCGGGACCGATGGCTGAAATCAATTCCTTCAGGTCATCTTCGGGAAAGGGCGCAACGCTGACATGTTCCTTGAATATCTGCGCCGGCCGGTCATGAATGGGGCCAAAGGTGAAATCGCGCGGCTCGCACAGGCGCACTGTGCCTTCCATTTTTTTCAGCAGCGGCGCAACCCAGGCCGAGCCATTCTCAATCGAGACCACCTGCAGCTTGCGGAAGCGGCCAAACAGATTGTGCATGATCAGCGCGGTGAGCGTATCCACGACAGGACGTTCTGCAAAACTGATCACCCGCTGAAAAGCCGACATGCGGTGATGCTGGGGACGGGGTTTTTCTCCCCAGGGTGTGGAATATATCTCTTCCAGGCCACCATTGCCGATATGAAAGGCGACGGGAACGCCGGCTTCCTCGCAGCGCGCCCAGAATGGGTCGAAATGCGGATCTGCAGGCGAGCGGCCCATCACCGGCCCCGGCATCAGATGCACGATGCGCGCACCCTGCCTGATCACCCGCTCCAGTTCCGCCACCGCCATATCAATATCCACCAGCGACAGCATGGCGGAGCTGAAGATCGCGTTCTGGTAATTCCAGCCCCAATCCTCTTCCACCCATTTATTGAACGCGGTGATATTGGCGAACACGGTTTGCGGCCCTGCATCGCGCAGCTCGTTCTCAACGCCCACTGCCAGACTGGGCAGCATGATCGCCGCCTGCACATTCTGTTCCCGCAGAACGTCCATGCGCACGTCGCGGTCCATGCTTTCGGGAAATTCATGACAGGGAATGGTTTTGCCGCTGATCAGTGCGCCGGGGCCGCCCCGGTTTTGAAAAAAAGCCTTCAGGGAGCCCGGCTGGCCTGCATGCTCCCCCGGCGGCGCGCTGAAAAAGCTCAACCGTTTGCCCATAAAATGCACCTGCGCAAATTTGCTTTGCCCGCGCACCACGGTAATCGCCCGGTCACGAAATTTGGGATCGATATGGCGGGTGAAACAATCGTCGGGTTCGTAATAATGCTGATCCGCATCAATCAGCGGATAATTGATCTGGGCAATCGCGGGGTGGGTCATCGGGGTCAATCCATGATCAGAATTAGGGATTGGCTACGATACGCGCATGAAACGGGGCTGGCAATGCTGTCTGGAGGGCGGATAGCGTTGATAGGACGAAATTTTCTGATCGGGTTGATGGGGGAGGGCAGCATAGTCATTGCCCGGACGAGCCAGGCAATGACTATGGGGGAGGGTGATCCCATCTAAAATCACCCTGCCAGATAAAATCCGCGCTACGCCGCGCGCATTTTTTGCAAAAATCCGTCCACTTCGCTTTGCAGTCTTTCACTTTGCCTGGATAATTCTTCAGCTGCGCTTAGCACCTGATTTGCCGCCGCGCCGGTTTCGCTCACCACCTGGGTGACGCTCGAAATGCCGCTTGAGACTTCCTGCGTACCCCTTGCGGCCTCTTGCACGTTACGGGCGATTTCCTGGGTCGCGGACCCCTGTTCTTCCACCGCCGATGCAACCGCCGTATTGATCTCGCTTATCTGGGCGATGGTGTTCGTAATGGTTTGAATGGCATCGACGGATTGATTGGTCGCCGATTGCATTTCGGCAATCTTGGCGCTGATGTCTTCGGTGGCCCTGGCGGTTTGTGTCGCCAGATTTTTTACTTCCGAGGCCACCACGGCGAAACCCTTTCCGGCCTCACCGGCACGGGCCGCCTCAATCGTGGCGTTGAGCGCCAGCAGATTGGTCTGGCTGGCGATGTCATTGATCAGGCTGACCACATCACCGATACGCTGGGCGGCCTCCGCCAGGCCTTTGATCTGCTCATTGGTCTGCTGCGCATGGGTGCTGGCCTCATTACTGATGCGCGCGGATTCGGAAACCTGACGAGAGATTTCGTTGATCGAGGAAGATAATTCCTCGCCTGCTGACGCCACCGTCTGCACATTGGTTGACGTCTCATCAGAGGCCACTGCAATTGCACTTGCCTGACGCTGCCCATCTTCGGCGGATGATGACATGGATTGCGCCGTTGTCTGCAGCCCGATCGATGCAGAGGCAAGTGCTTCCAGCGCACCTTCAACCGATTCATCGAACGCGGAAATATAGGTTTCAATCTGTTTTGCGCGGGTGAGGATTTTTTCCTGTCCCGTCTGCTGTTCGGCCTGCATGCGCTCGGCCTCAATGGCGGCGTCCCTGAACACCTGCAACGCCTGGCCCATTTGGCCAATCTCATCTTTACGGTCAAGCCCCGGAATGGTGATGCTCTTGTCCCCGTCAGCAAGTGTCCGCATTGCCGACGTCATGCCCGTAACCAGTCCCCTGATACTTCTGGCGATGTACCAGGAAAGCACCACGCCGAGCACTATCCCAATACCGGCGACAGCCATATTCTGGATCTTTGTGATCTTGACCCATGCTGTGGTTTCAGCCTGAAGTCTGTTTTTCTCCGCATGGGTGGAAGCCTTGACCGCTTCGACCTTATGCACAATGGCGTAACTATTTGTGTCAAGCTCTGCGGAGCCAATCTCGTTGAGTTGCGTGATCGTCTTCTCCATTTCCTCAAACGCCGCCTTATATTTTGGCAGTTCCACTTCAATCGCCGAGAGCACATCCTTATGCTCGGCGCTGAGTGCTATTTTGAGATTTCCAAGCACGGTCTCGACTTCGTTGAACCCGGCCTTCGCACGCTTGATTGCTGCCGGGTCGTTGCTATAAAGGAACTTGGAGACCTCAAGCCGTACGCTCTGAAAATCTTTCTGGACAGCGCTGACCCTGTTCGCGGTCTGATAGTCACCAAGTTTAGCCAGCTGATCGTTTGACTCGGTCAGCATTTCAAGAATATCTGGCCCGATCCGGTCCAGCTTATATTTTATCAGTTCGTTGCGGTGGCGGGTCAATTCAACGATTTTCTCAAACCCTATCTTGTAGGCTTCGATATGCGCATCAATCTCATTGATCAGCTTGGCGCGCTCAGGATTCAGGATTTGCTTCTTCGCCGTCCCAATGTTTTCACGCGCCATTATGTAAGCTTGTTTAGCCAGCCCAACATCAATGTCTTCGCGGGTGACCATGTACCGGTTTACACCAAGCTGCAGCTTGCCCGCATCGCTATCTATCTCGGTGACCAGCAACGCATCGCCTGCCAAGCTCCCATTCTTTTCAAACTCTTCATCCAGGTACCCAATTTCAGAGACTGACCTGACACTTAGCACGGCGACCAACAGCAGGATCACACCAAAACCGGTATAGAGGCGGGCGCCAATAGAGAAATTTGAGAAAACAACAGAGAAGTTTGAAAAAATTCGTGACATTCGCGGGAACTCCTTAAGCAACACTGTCGGTGTCGTTTTATTGGGCAGCCAATTTGGACCGGGAAAAATTAGGCTGTGTGCCGGGACATAAAAGCAAAACCCTTAACCGCATGGGTCAAAAATATGACAGTTTCGTTACAAATGCGCGTCGATACTCATTACGGGTGCGCAAGCGCACACACGCACGCTGCGCGTGTTAAAATTCGATACATTTCCACAGATAAAATCAGAAATATAGCGCGCAGATGGTACGCCCTAGGGGAGTCGAACCCCTCTTTCCAGGTTGAAAACCTAGCGTCCTAACCGATAGACGAAGGGCGCCCGGGAGGCTGATATGAAATCAACGGGTCGCTGAG
>DAIOWE010000143.1:0-6139 GCA_036758605.1 Pseudomonadota bacterium
CCAGCACGCCGCGATAGGCGGGGGTGGAGGCGTAAAAGGCGATGCGCTGTTTGATGGCCCGTTTGCTCTCGGCAAATTCTTTTTCATTCTGGCCGGATACCACGAACACCGGATAGGACAGCTCGAATGAATTGCGCGCACGGCCGCGTTTTTTCAGGCCGGCTTCGACTATGGGCAATGTGTGCTGTTTGAGATATTTCACACTGGTCATGGGATGCACCATGACGCCATCGGCGACATCGGCGGCGACCTCGGTCATCATCGGGCCGACAGCGGCCAGGAATACGCGGGGCGCGCCATATTTGCTGGGGTTGGGCGTGAATACCGGCGTCATCAGCGTGTGCGAATAAAACTCGCCGCGAAAATTCAGCGGCGCGCCGTCATACCAGTTGGCCCATATTGCGCGCATCGCCAGAATCATTTCGCGCATGCGGGGCGCCGGGTGCGACCAGGGCATGGAAAAGCGCTTTTCGATATGCGCCTTTATCTGCGAACCGATGCCCATAATGAAACGGCCCTGCGAATAATCGTTCAGATCATTGCCAATGGCTGCCATATTCATGGGGTTGCGGGCAAAGGCGACGGCAATGGCGGTGATCAGTTCAATCTTTTTGCTGTGTTCTGCCGCCAGCACCAGCGGCAGGAACGGGTCATGCCCGGTTTCCACGGTTTGCGCGCCGGTAAAGCCTGCGGCTTCAAGCTGGCCGATCCGTTCGGTGATCTTTTCCATCCCGATGGGAAGTTCGCCGTCTACTTTCATTGTTCCCTCCTGACTTCTGTTATCCGGGCGTGGTTAAGCCAGCCCCGTTGTCTGGCCGCATAATACCGCTTTGTGATCGCGCAAGGCAGCTTATTATGGCATTGCAGGGACGTAAAAAACAGATCAAGACGGTTGGATATGACATTGGATAATACACCGCTGGTTGGTGCGGTCGGGCTTGATCTCAGTTTGGGCGGGCGGCGCATTCTGGCGCATGTGGATGTATCCATCGGCCCGGGCGAGATTATCACCCTGATCGGGCCCAATGGGGCGGGCAAAAGCACGCTGGTGCGGGTATTGCTGGGGCTGCTGCGCCCCGATCATGGCAAGGTGGTACGCCGGGCCGGACTGCGCATTGGCTATCTGCCGCAAAAATTTGTTATTGATGCGGTGCTGCCGCTCAGCGTGGCGCGATTAATGACCCTGACCTGCAGGGCCTCCCGCCCCGAAATTGAGGCGGCGTTGGAGGAGACCGGGGTGGCGCATCTGATCGGCGCGCAGGTGCAAACCCTGTCCGGCGGCGAATTGCAGCGTGCGCTGCTGGCGCGGGCCTTGTTGTCCAATCCGGGTTTGCTGGTGCTGGACGAACCGGTGCAGGGGGTGGATTTTGGCGGGCAGGCGGAACTGTACCGTCTGATCGGCGATATACGGGACCGCCGGGGATGCGCCGTTCTGATGGTGTCGCACGATCTGCATCTGGTGATGGCGCAAACCGACCGGGTGCTGTGCCTGAACCAGCATCTGTGCTGTGCGGGAACGCCCGCGATGGTGGCGAAGGATCCCGAATATTTGCGCCTGTTCGGCCCGCGCGCGGCGCAAGCCTTTGCGCTATACGCCCACGGTCCGCATGGCCATGACCATGTGCATACCCTGTCGGGTGAGGTCGCGCCAATTGATCACGCGCATGAAGGCCATGTGCATGATCACTGATTTTTTTGTGCGCGCGTTGATTGCGGGTATTGGGGTGGCGCTGGTGGCGGGACCGGCGGGCTGTTTCATTGTCTGGCGGCGCATGGCGTATTTTGGCGACACCATGGCGCATTCGGCATTGCTGGGGGTGGCGCTGGGGCTGTTGCTGGGGGTTGACCCCATTCTGGGCGTGCTGGCGGTCAGCATTGTGCTGGCGCTGATTTTGGCGGGGATGGGGGGCAACCGGACGCTGGCCAGCGACACCGTGCTGGGAATATTATCGCATTCGGCTTTGTCGCTGGGCATGATTGCGCTCAGCCTGATGCAGGGCATCCGGCTGGATCTGATGGTCTATCTGTTTGGCGATCTGCTTTCGGTGGGCATGACGGATATTTATCTGGTGCTGGGCGGCGGCGCCGTTTCGCTGGCGCTGCTGATGGTTTTGTGGCGGCCCCTGCTGGCGATGACGGTGCATGAGGAACTGGCGCGCGCCGAGGGTGTGAATGTTGCGCTGGTGCGGGCGGGATTCATGCTGTTGATCGCGTTTCTGATTGCGGCGGCAATGAAGATTACCGGGGCGCTGCTGATCACGTCGCTATTGCTGATCCCGGCTGCCTGCGCGCGGCGTTTTGCCCGGGGGCCGGAAATGATGGCGGCGCTGGCGGCGATGTTCGGCGCAATGGCGGTGACGGGTGGGGCATTCGGTTCGCTGCATTTCGACACGCCAACGGGGCCGTCGATTGTGCTTGCCGCATTATTGCTGTTTTTGTGCAGTCTGGTTGCGGGCCGCAGAAGACCCATGTGAGAATTTAAGTTGTCCAGAAAACCAAAATGATGAGGAAATCATGAACCAGCCAGTACGCCAACAAAAGGCCCCGCATATTTACCGGAATTTTGCCATGGACAGCACGCGCTGGGAAAATTTCAAACCGCGTGAGGGGGATATTGTCATCTGTACACCACCTAAATGCGGCACCACCTGGACACAGATGATTTGTGCACTGCTGATTTTCCAGAAAACCAAATTTGATAAACCATTAAGCGACTATACGCCCTGGCTTGACATGACGATTGCTCCGATTGACAAGGTTCTGGCGCTGTTCGAAGCCCAAACCCACCGGCGTTTTATCAAGACGCATACGCCCTTTGATGGTCTGCCCTATTATACACAGGTCACATATTTGTGTGTCGGCCGCGATCCGCGCGACGTATTCATGTCGATGGATAATCACGGCGGCAATATGAATCCGGAATTTATGATGCGCATGGCGCAAAATATGAAGCCGGGGGACAAGCTGCCCAGCCCGCAGATAAAAGACTTGCGGGAACGTTTCCGCGTCTGGATTGCTGCATCGGGAAGCCCTGAAACCTGTGAAAATCCGATGATGATGCCGGTTCAGCCTTATATAAAAAGCTTCTGGGATTATCGTCATCTGCCGAATATTCACATGCTCCATTATAGCGACATGAAGCGTGATCTGGACGGCGTGATGCGCAATCTTGCAAAGATGCTTGGCATCAGTGTGCCGGAAAATTTATGGCCGCAACTGGTGGCGGCTGCACAATTCGAAAATATGAAACAGAACGCAGATATGCTCGCGCCCGATGCGAAAGTGGGCATCTGGCGCGACCCCGGTAATTTTTTCAACAAGGGTGAAAGCGGGCAGTGGCGCAACGTTCTGGGGCCGGATGAACTGGCGGTTTATGAAAAAACCATGCGTGAACTGCCAGCGGATCTGGCGCAATGGATCGAAAAGGGGACGCTGGGTTAGCCCGTGATGATTTTGGATTGATCACGACGCCTCTCAGTGTCATTGCGAGCCGCGCAGCGGCGTGGCGATGACGAAGAAGGACATGGACAAACCTAAAATCATTCCGATCCGGGCCGCGTCAGGCGGCGGCGGTTAGCCGGGCGACGGCTTCGGCAAGGCGGGCGCGGGTTGTCTGCTGTTCCGCCAGGCGTTCGCGTTCGGTCTCGATTACTTGCGCGGGCGCGCGATCAACAAAGGCGGCATTGCCAAGTTTGGTTTCCGCCTTGGCGATTTCCGCATTCAGCTTTTCCAGAGATTTCTGCAACCGCGCGCGTTCCGCCGCAATGTCGATCACATCGGCCAGCGGCAGTATCAGGGTTGCCTCAAACAGTACTTCCTGCACGGCGCCTTGCGGCAAGGTTGCGGGGGCAGGGGTCACGGAGGCCAGCCGCGCAAGGCGGGTGATGACGCCGTCATGGTCTTTCAGGCGGTTTTGGGTTTCGCCATTGGCGTCTTTTATCAGCAGCGGAATTTTTGCGCCAGCGGGCACATTCAATTCCGCGCGCACCGAACGCACGGCGGTGATCAGGCGGATGACCCATTCCATTTCTTCATCCGCAGACGGATCAATCAGCCGGTCAAGATCGCGCGGCCAGCGGGCCAGCATCAGCATGGTTTCGCCGGTCGCGCCGGAGCCATGCGAAGGCGGACGCGGGCTGCCCCATTCGCCCGTAAGCCGCCATAATTCCTCGGTCACAAACGGCATCACTGGGTGCAGCAGGATCAGCAACTGATCAAACACCCATGCGGTCATGGCGCGGGTTTCATCGCGCGCGGCGGCGTCTTCACCGCTTAGCGCGGGTTTGGAAAATTCCACATACCAGTCACAAAATACATGCCAGGCGAACTGATACAGCGCATTGGCCGCATCATTATAGCGGTGCGCCTCGATGGCTGCTGTCACCCGCGCATGCGCGCGCGCCAGTTCGCCGCCGATCCAGCGGTTCAGCGCCAGTCTGCATGATGCAGGATCAAAACCATCCACGCGCCTGCATTCATTCATTTCGCTAAAACGCGCGGCGTTCCACAGCTTGGTGACGAAATTGCGATAGCCCTCAACGCGGGCAGGGGCCAGCTTGATGTCGCGTCCCTGCGCCGCCTGTGCGGCCAGGGTAAAGCGCAACGCGTCCGCGCCAAATTGGTCGATCAGTTCCAGCGGGTCAATGACATTGCCCTTGGACTTCGACATTTTCTGGCCCTTTTCATCGCGCACCAGCGCATGAATATAGACCGTGCGGAACGGCACTTCTTTCATGAAATGCAGGCCCATCATCATCATCCGCGCCACCCAGAAAAAGATGATGTCAAAGCCGGTAACCAGCACATCGGTCGGATAATAACGCGCCAGTTCCGGCGTCTCATCCGGCCAGCCCAGTGTGGAGAACGGCCACAGCGCCGAGGAAAACCAGGTGTCAAGCACGTCTTCATCGCGCACTAGCGGCGTGTCCCTGCCGAATTTTTCACGCGCGGCTTCCAGCGCCTCGGCCTCGGACGCCGCCACAAAAATTTCTCCGTCAGGCGCGTACCATGCGGGGATTTGATGGCCCCACCAGAGCTGGCGTGAAATGCACCAGGGCTGGATATTGTTCATCCATTCGAAATAGGTTTTTTCCCAGTTGCGCGGCACGAAAACCGTCTGGCCGCTTTCCACCGCCTTGATGGCGGGTTGCGCAAGGGTGTGGGCGTCCACATACCATTGGTCCGTTAACCAGGGTTCAATCACGACGCCGGAACGGTCGCCATGCGGAAGCATGTGCGTATGCGGATCAATACGCTCCATAAGCCCCAGTGCTTCCAGATCAGCGATAATCTGTTTGCGCGCCGCATAGCGTTCCATGCCCTGATAGGGTTTCGGGGCATTTTCGTTCAGATTGGCGAATTGATCAAAAATATTGATCATCGGCAGGTCATGCCGTCGTCCAACCTCGAAATCGTTGAAATCATGCGCGGGGGTGATTTTCACCGCGCCTGATCCCTGTTCCGGGTCGGCATGTTCATCGAACACAATCGGGATGCGCCGTCCAACCAGCGGCAGAATGATATGTGCGCCTTTCAGATGCGCGAAGCGTTCATCGTCGGGATGCACGGCCACCGCCGTATCGCCCAGCATGGTTTCCGGGCGCGTGGTGGCCACGATAATATAAGGACGCTGTTCCCACGCGGTGGGCTTGCCGTCTTCGTCAAAGGCGCTGGGGTAGCGGACGGTTTTGCCATCGGCCAGCGGATAACGGATATGCCAGAGATGGCCCTTCACTTCGCGCTGTTCAACTTCCAGATCGGAAATCGCGGTCAGCAGTTTGGGATCCCAATTGACCAGGCGCTTGTCCTTGTAAATCAGGCCCTGTCTGTGCAGTTCGACAAACACCTTGGTGACGGCGCGCGACAGGCCTTCGTCCATGGTGAAGCGTTCACGCGACCAGTCGCAGCTTGCCCCCAGGCGGCGCAACTGGCGGGTGATCAGGCCGCCCGATTCTTCCTTCCATTCCCAGACGCGCTTCAAAAACGCTTCGCGGCCCATATCACGGCGTCCCGGCTGCTGGCGCTCGGCCAGTTGGCGCTCCACCACCATTTGGGTGGCGATGCCCGCATGATCGGTTCCCGGCTGCCACAGCACGTCGCGCCCGCGCATGCGTTCAAACCGGATCAGAATATCCTGCAA
>DAIOWE010000144.1:0-6039 GCA_036758605.1 Pseudomonadota bacterium
ATCCGGATTGACCCGGTTCATGTCCTGATCCACAAGGATTGTCTCGACGCCATGCCCGCCACAAATGGTAAGTTCGGACAAGCCCAACGGCATCATCATGCTCATGGGAAGCACCGCGCGCACCAGCAGGACCGCCGCCGCAATCCATCCAGGAATGGGGCGCAATTTGTGCCGGGGTGATATGGCGTTGGCCATCGTGGATTATATCAGGTCCGCATATCCGGGATTTATGTTTTTCAGGCTGCGTATACAGGCTATGCTGCTCTAATACGGGGAACGGGCGCGATGCGCAACCTTTCCGGGATTGCTGGCAGGACACAATTTCGGCAAGCAACCGATGCAGATCAGCGATGATCCAGCACGTTAACAGAGGGAAAAAAATCATGACGCAAATGGCCGGTAGCAGCAACGCGGCCCAGGAAGAACTCTGGAATGGTGACCTGGGCCGGAAATGGGCCGAGGAGCAGGAGGATCTGGATAATATGCTGGCGCCGCTTGGACTAGGCGGCATTGCAAGGGCAAATTTTTCTGCTGGCGAGAATGTTATTGATGTCGGCTGCGGGTGCGGCGCGACAAGCCTTGCAATAGCGGCAAAACTGGGGCTTGGCGGTCATGTGCAGGGGATCGATATTTCTGCGCCAATGCTGGCAAAGGCGCGCCAGAAAGCAGAAAAAATCAGCAACGCATCCTTCACCCTTGCCGACGCCAGCACGCATAAATTTGCGCCAGCCACAGCCGACGTAATTTTTTCCCGTTTTGGCGTCATGTTTTTTGCCAACCTGGCGGCGGCCTTTGCCAATATTCGCACGGCGCTGAAACCGGGTGGCCGTCTTTGTCTGGTGGTGTGGCGGCCAGTGAAGGAAAATCCATGGGTTATGAAAAGCCTGATGATCGCTGCAAAACATGTGACGATGCCGGCGCCCCTTGGCCCCGAAGATCCCGGTCCGTTTTCATTTGGCGACCCCGCACGGGTAACGCGCATTCTTGAAGCCGCAGGCCTTAAGAATGTGAAACTGGAACCGCAGGACATACCGATTACCATCGGGGCGGGGCGTGATCTTGATGGCGCCGTGGATTTTTTGCTCGGGGTTGGCCCCATACGCACAATTCTGGCGGAACAGACGCCGGAATTACGTGAAAAAGTTCGCGCAGAAATCAAGGAGACGCTGGCTGCGGATTATGGCGCAGAAGGCTTGCGCATGGGATCGGCGACATGGATTGTAACGGCGCAAAATCCTAACTAGGGAGAAAAATTCATGACAGAAACAGAACGTGACGCGATTGAACGGGCCTGTGAAAAAATCAGCATTGCCTATGCCAGGCATATAGATTTTTTCGAGTATGACGCCTTTGTTGATCTGTTTGTGGAAGATGGGGAACTGGAGGTCCAGGGTGCGCTGCTAAAGGGCCACAAAGCAATCATGGGGTTTTTAACGGGCCGCCCCGCCAACCGGAAGTCACTGCACATCTTCACCAATATCTGGACCAATGTGCTGGATGCAAATACTGCTGAAGGCGTTACCTATCTGAGCCTGTTCCGCGCCGATCAGGATGGCAAGGGGCCTGTCAAGGTGCCGGGGCCCATGATGGCGGGCTATTATAACGATAAATTTGTGCGCACGGCCAGGGGCTGGCGCATTCAACGGCGTGAAGGGCATATCCTGTTCACCTGTCCGGCCTGAACAGCGCTGCGCGGACATCGACACGCTCCCGGCGCTAACCTGTAAAAAGCAGCGTATCGGCGGCACGCCAACTGCAATATACATTATCACCGGGCGTGACATTGCGCATACCATTCCGCTCGGCGTTCATGATGTCGGCCATTAACGGCTGCGCTGCGCCAATATCAATAAACACACCTGAATATCCGCCATAATAGGCAATATCGGTGATGCGGCCGCGCACCTGAATAATATCCAACAGTGTTTGCGGCTCGCGGGAAATCCGGATTTTTTCCGGCCGCACCGCCAGTGTGACCGCGCCCTGCGCGGTGCCGGTCAGTTCCACTTCGCCCAATATTGCGGAATTTATCCGTATGCGATCTTTTCCATGCACAACAGCAACGCCTTCAAACATATTGATTTTACCGATAAAATCCGCAACGAAACGGCAGTTGGGCGCTTCATACAATTCGCCTGGGCTTGCCACCTGACATATGGCGCCTTGATCCATCACCGCAATGCGGTCCGCCATGGAAAGGGCTTCTGATTGATCATGGGTGACAATCAGAAATGTGATCCCCACGGTTTTTTGCAGATGCACCAGTTCAAGCTGCATGGCTTCGCGCAGCTTGGCGTCCAGCGCCGACAGAGGTTCGTCCAGCAGCAGTACGGCAGGCCGCATGATCAATGCGCGGGCCAGCGCCACCCGCTGACGCTGGCCGCCTGACAATTGACCGGGGTGCTTTTTTTCCTGGCCGGTCAGTTTCACCAGCCGCAAGACCTCTTCGGTACGATCCATGATTTCATCGCGTGCGAGGCCGGCAATTTTCAGGCCATATCCCACATTTTCCGCAACGCTCATATGCGGAAAAATGGCATAGGACTGAAACACCAGATTAACAGGCCGCCTGTTCGCGCCCACGCCCGTCATGTCGCGGCCACCGATAAAAAGATTGCCTTTATCAGGCGTCTCGAACCCTGCCAACATGCGCAACAAGGTTGTTTTGCCACAGCCCGACGGGCCCACCAGCGCAAAAAACTCCCCGTGCATCACATCAAGAGAAACATTGTCAACCGCACAGACCGCGCCAAAAAATTTGGAAACGCCTTTCAGGCGGATGATAGGATCGTTTTGCGCCAGCATTATTTTATCTGCTCTGTCATTTGGCTGCGATATTGCAGACGCAGCGCAATGGCGGTAAGCGCAATTGTCAAAATGATCAAAACCGTTGAGGCCGCATTCACCTCTGGCGTCACAGAAAACCGCACCATGGAATAAATCTTTACGGGAAAGGTCACGCTGTTTGGACCAGACGTAAAAAATGTTATCACGAAATCATCCAGCGACAGGGTAAAGGACAGCAATCCGCCCGCAACAATGCCTGGGCGCATATGCGCAAGAATGATATCGCGAAACACCTGAAATTCACTGGCGCCCAGATCATGTGCGGCTTCCGCCAATTCCCGATTGAAACTTTGCAGCCGCGCCCGGATCACGATGGCGGCAAACGGAAAACAAAAAGCAATATGCGCAATGGTGATAGCGCCAAGATTGAGCGGCCACGGCATGTCCTGTGGCCAGCCAACGCGCGTGATGAACGCCATCATTGCCACCCCCATGCAAATTTCCGGGATAACAATTGGCAAAGCCATGACGCCTTCACAGGCGGCTTTCCCAGGAAAGCGGAAGCGCCATAATGTGTATGCCGCCAGCGCCCCCAGCACGATGCTGATCAGGGTGCTGAACAGTGCGATGGCCAGTGAATTGCCAAACGCCAGCATGAGTTCTGCATTGGCGAGGGCCTTCTCGTAATATTTCAGAGTGAACCCATGCCAGACAATATTGCGCTTGCTGTCATTGAAGCTGAACGCGATCAGGGTGAAAATTGGCGTATACATAAAAATCAGCATACAAATTAATATTGCACGCAAGGGCCAGCGGCGGTGATAATCAAGCGGCCCTGACGGTGATAGCACAAAGATTTTCCTGATGATGTTCATCCTGTGCCGCCTTCACCCCCGCGCCTGATGAAAATGCCGCGCATGGCCAGTCCAAAAAATGTCGCATACATCAAAAGAAAACTCAGCGCCGAACCAAACGGCCAGTCATTGGCCGCCTTGAACTGGCGTTCGATGACATTGGCGATCATCTGGCTATCGGCCCCACCCAGCAAATCCGGCGTCAGATAGGCGCCAAGGGCGGGTATAAAGGTGATGATCACACCAGAGACAATGCCAGGCAATGTCAGCGGAGCGATGATGCTGAAAAATGTCCGCACATGCCCCGCACCCAGATCAAGGCTCGCTTCAATCAGACTGCGGTCAAGCCGGTCAAATGCGGCATAAAGCGGCAGCACCATAAAAGGCAGGTGCACATAGACCAGCCCGGTCACCACCGCACCGTCATTATACAGTAACGCCAGCGGCGTGAACCCGGCCCCAAGCAGATCATAATCACCCAGGCCCGCCATCCCCAGAATGCCATCCCCAATATGCCATAGCCATTCAAGAACGGAATTCACATGTCCATTGCCGCGCAAAACCGCAATTAACGCATAAGTGCGGATCAGCAGATTTGTCCAGAAAGGCAGGATAATCAGCAACAGCAACCACGGCTGAACCCGGGCCGGGGCAAAACTGATCACCAGCGCCACGGGCAACCCGATCATAATACAGATCGCGGTCGTGGCGCCCGCAATCCAGAGGGATTTGAGCACTACGCCAAGATAAAGCGGATCCAGCGCACGGGCGTAATTCGTCAGGGTCCATTTAAGCTCAATGTCAGTAATGCCTGACTTGTCACCAAAACTGAAAAGCCACAACAGCGACAGGGGCGCCACGAAAAACACCGCCAGCCACAGCGCGGGCGGCAGAAAGCTTACCAGAAAAACAAAAGGTGATTTACGCCACGGCTCCATCAGGCGGCAAAAATCCGTGTGCAGGCTTCCTGACGTTTGGCAATGGCCTCTTCGCCCAGATAGTTCAGAATTTCTGATTTTTCCAGAATGGATTCCGGTGCAAAAATTGCTGTATTTTCCGTGTAAGCCTTATCCATTTTGGCAAGCGCCGCCTGGTTGGGTGTGGCAAACTGAACGGTCGTGGCGATACCCGCATTCACATCCGGATCATGAATAAAGTTGATGAAGGCATGGGCATTTTCCAAATGCGGCGCGCCTTTTGGGATCGCCAGCGTGTCCTCCCACAACAGCCCGCCTTCTTCCGGCACCACATAGCCAATATCGCCGTCCTCGGCCATGAGCTGGGCAATGTCGCCATTCCATTCCATCACCAGATCCACTTCTCCGGACGCCAGCAAATCCTGGCCATTATCTTCGGCGAACGCCTTTATATGCGGTTTTTGTTTGATAATCAGCGCCTCGGCTTCGGCCAATTGTCTGTCATCCAGCGTATTGAGAGAATAGCCCAGATATTTCAGGGCCATGCCCAACAGAACATCGCCTTCCGACATCAGCGCCAAACGACCGGAATATTTGCCGCTGTCATACACCCATTTCCAGCTTGCGGGTGGCTCGGAAAATTTAGATTTGCGATATCCGATTCCAATCGTGCCCCACATATAGGGCAGACTATATTTTCGTCCCGGATCAAAACCGGCATTGCGCATAAAGCGGGGGGCAATATGTTTGATATTGGGTATCAGGCTGTGATCCAGCGGCTCCAGCATGCCGGCCAGACTCATCCGCGAAACCCAGTTGCTGCTTGGCACAATCACATCATATCCCGGATTTCCTGATCGCAGCTTGGCGAACAGTTCGTCATTATCGGCAAACAGGTCCATTTTGATTGCAATACCCGTCGCCTTTGTGAAATCAGCCAGTGTCGTTTCGCCGATATAGGTGTCCCAATTATAGAAATTGACCAGCTTTTCCCCGGCGGCAACTGCAAATTCCGGCATGGCCGTGATGCTGACACCCACCGCTGCCGCCGCGCCCTGCATGAACTGGCGCCGCGACAAGGCGCCCAACAGTCCCGAAATTGTCCTGCTTTGTCCCATGCCGCCATCTCCATAAGGCTGATACTGATTCAGCCAATCTTGAATGCTTTTTTCATCCTTGCAATAGGCTATTAAGATATAACTGCAAGATTCGGTGCAGGTTGAGGGAAGCCCGGTGAATGTGCAGGTTTCTGGTGTATAAGGGGCGCGAAATGTTCATGTCGGACTTGTTGACCAGGTCCGCGCAGTCGCTGATTCAGCAAAGCTTCAAGGCCCGCGAACATCATGAACCCCTGAATGGCGACGGCTTCGGGGTGGGCTGGTATGTGCCCGAGGTCGATCAGACGCCCTGCGTATTCACCAGCGTGCAGCCGGCCTGGAGCAACCGCAATCTGCACCGGCTGGCGGACAAAATCCGCTCCA
>DAIOWE010000145.1:0-5999 GCA_036758605.1 Pseudomonadota bacterium
TTCTCGTTAAAGTGTGGGTATTATGCGTTTGTGGCTTCAAACAATGAGACGCATTGCCGTACCGGTTGCAATGCGGTGGCAAATCATCTGCCCCATGTTCCTGGCGTCTTTTGCCATTCAGGATGTTGATGCCGCCTCTGGCGGCAAGCGCCTGAAGGGGCCAGTGCCTGCCATTGTCGAACGGGTAATTGATGGCGACACGATAACTGTGCGTGCGCGCATTTGGCTTAACCAGGAACTGCGGGTGAATGTGCGCATTGCGCACATCGATACACCGGAACTGGCGGCGCGTTGCGCGCGCGAACGCGAACTGGCCGGTCGCGCCCGCGATTTTATCCATAATATTCTGTATATCGATGAAAATTCGGAGCCATCCGTCTGGCTAAGCGACATCGATCAGGACAAATATGGCGGTCGCGTACTGGCCCGCGTCACGGGCAGCACGGGGGGCGACATCGCGCAAGCACTGGTGCGGGCGGGGCTGGCCAACATCTATGACGGTAAAAAACGCGCAGACTGGTGCCGCGATTTCAGGCTTTAAGCCTTCGCCTTCCTGTCAAGACCAATGACTAGCCTGCTTTTTTGCGCTTGCTTTTTTGGCCCAACCCCATTTGTTTGGCCAGCGTCGAGCGTGCCTGGGCGTAATTGGGGGCAACCATCGGATAATCTTTGGGCAGGCCCCATTTCGTCCGGTATTCATCCGGGCTCATATCATAATGGGCACGCAGATGGCGTTTCAGGGACTTGAATTTCTTTCCATCCTCGAGACAGACGATGTAATCGGACGATATCGAACGCTTAACGGCAATCGCAGGCTTCAGCGGCTCATTATCGCTGAGCACAACCCCCTGCGACACGTCGGCCAGCGAAACATAGACCTGCTGGATCAGGCTGGGCAGTTCCGCAGCGGATATTTCATTATTACCAACATAGGCAGAAACAATCTCTGCGGTCATATCAATAAGTGCGTTCCTGTTTTCCATGATTACTATCTTCCGATGAATATGAGTTCTTTAATATAAGTTTATAAAATAATAAAATCAATATTAACGTAAGCAGATTTTACCTTAATTGCGTTTTATTTACCCTGTTAAATATTGGTTAATTTTAAACGGGGACGATGCAACCCGATCAGGTTCTGCTAGAATATAGAGCTGATGAATCGCCGTACCGGAAAATACAGCACGAGCAACGCCCCATAGGCCAGATAGGGATCGCCATAAGGCAGCGGATGAAACAGCATCAACCAGTTCCGCCAGAGTTCCATGAAAAACTGTATCATTTTGCAGGCCTCACAATCACACCTACCCGAACGAGATATTGGAAGTACAAAGGCGCCATTCAACGCCAATCAGGACATCATGTGATGATAAGCATAATTAGTTAAAATATCACTGTGGACACACTGTATTTTTTACGAATCCTGTGGTTATGATTAAAAACCGGAAACCATATTTATGCTGATACAGAGAATAGTACGACAAATTCAAAACCTTATACCGGCAATTGTACTATTATTGTCCTTTGCACTGAATTATTACGACCCGCTCTTCATTATTACAAATCTTAGAAATCAGACATTTGATCTGTATCAGCGTATAAAACCGCGTGAATATATTGATCCAGCAACCGTGGCTGGCGTTGGGATCAAGATAATCGACGTTGATGATGAAAGCCTGAACCGCCTGGGACAATGGCCCTGGCCCAGAACCCTTATTGCCGATCTGATCGCGCGCGCCACCAATGCGGGGGCTTATGCGATTGTTTTTGACGTCGTATTTGCAGAACCGGACCGCACTTCGCCGGACAATTTTCTGGCGCAGCTTGAAGACAGTCCCGAGCTAAAGCAGATATCAAAGGTCATTGGCGCAATGCCAGACCATGATGAGGTGCTGGCCGATGTCATGCGCCAGGCAAATGTGGTCACCGGCTTCACCCTGACCGAAGCGCAAAACAGTTTCGAGCCGGTGCGCAAATCAGGATTTTCCTATGCGGGCGACGATCCGCGCCAGTTTATTCCGGTGTTCAATGGCGCAGTTACAAATCTGAACATGCTTGAAAAAGCCGCGGCGGGGAATGGCAGTTTTAACTTCATCACCGAGCGGGATAATATTATCCGGCGCGTGCCGCTGCTTGTACGCAAGGGTGAAACGTTATTCCCGACACTGGCCATGGAAGCGCTGCGCATTGTACAGGGCGCATCAACCTTTATCGTCAAGTCATCTGGCGCCAATATGGCAGAGTCGTTTGGTGAAAAAACCGGCATCACGGCAATCAAGGTTGGCCGCATTGAAGTGCCAACAACCAGCACTGGCCAGGCATGGGTGCATTATACCAATGATGTGCCCTCTCGCCGGGTTCCCGCCTGGCAATTATTTGAAGAAAATTTCGATCCATCCCGTGTTGCCGGAAGCATATTGTTTGTCGGCCCCAGCGCGGCGGGCCTGAAAGACTTGCGGGCGACGCCGCTGAACCCGGCCGCGGCGGGAGTGGAAGTTCATATTCAATTGCTGGAACAAATTCTGCTGGGACATTTTCTTTCCCGCCCGGATTGGGCCGAAGGCGCGGAGATCGTGTTTCTGTTCAGTTTCGGCATTGTTATTCTGGTCCTGCTGCAGCGGGTTTCCGCCATTTCGTGCGCGGCGGTGGCGGCAGGCGGCATCATTTTTGCGATTGGCGTTTCGTGGTATCTGTATTCCGGGTATCAGTGGCTGGTCGACCCGATTGGCCCATCCATTACAGTCGGCATCATGTTTATCACCGGCACACTGATTAATTTCCTGCGGACGGAAGCGGAAAAAGCCCAGGTGCGTGGTGCTTTCAGCCAGTATCTTTCTCCTGCCCTGGTGGAACAGCTGGCGAAAGACCCCAGCCGCCTCAAGCTAGGGGGGGAAACGCGGGAAATGACGTTTCTGTTTTGTGACGTGCGCGGATTTACGACCATTTCCGAACAGTTCAAGGGGAACCCCCAAGGTCTTACCAGCCTGATCAACCGCTTTCTGACGCCAATGACGGATATCATCCTGGAGAAAGGCGGCACCATTGATAAATATATGGGCGACTGCATCATGGCATTCTGGAATGCGCCGCTGGATGTGCCCAATCATGCCGCGCAGGCGTGCAGCACATCGCTGCAGATGTACCATGATCTTGAATTTCTGAACCAGGATCTCAAAGCTGAAGCCGAACGTGAAGAACGGGCATTTTACCCTCTGAAAATCGGCATTGGGCTGAATACCGGCGATTGTGTTGTCGGGAATATGGGATCGGAACAGCGTTTCGATTATTCTGTTCTGGGAGATTCGGTGAACCTGGCGTCGCGCCTGGAATCGCAGTCAAAAAATTATGGCGCCAATGTTGTCGTTGGCGAAACCACCTATGCCATAGTCAAGGATGATTTTGCCTTGCTGGAACTGGATCTCATTGCGGTGAAGGGCAAGACCGAAGCGGTGCGCATCTATTCCCTGATGGGCGGCGGGGAAATGGCTGCATCGGAAAGTTTTCTGGCGTTCAAAAAAATGCACGACACCATGCTCGTAGCTTACCGGGCGCAACGCTGGGATGAGGCCACAAAACTTCTCGGTGAACTGCGGCAAAAGGCAGACGCCAACCAGACACTTTATGATATGTACGAAGAGCGTATTGCGGAATATCAGGCAAACCCACCAGGCCCCGATTGGGATGGCGTCTATGTCGCGACAGGCAAATAGGATCTCAAGCGAATGACGCCATGCAAACCGGGCCTGCTCGCACTATGGATGATGGTTGCACTGGGAATATTGTTTTCTGATTTGACGCCAATGGCGCCAGCCCAGGCCCAGCCAATCATGCGTGTGGAAGCCGGGCAGGCAAAGCAGTTTATTTCAGATCTTGGCGCCCAGGCGATTGCGGTTTTACAGCAAGCCGGCCAGCCAATAGAGCGGCGTGAGGCCATATTTCGTGATATGCTGGCGCGGAAGTTTGCGATGGGTTTTATTGGCCGGTTCGCGCTTGGACGTTACTGGCAGACAGCGACAACAGACCAGCAGGATGAATATCTTTCGCTTTTTTCCGAATTTGTGCTGCGAAATTATGCCTCCATGCTGGGTGGTTATGTGGATGAGAAATTTGAGGTTCTGGACGCTGCCGAGGCAGGCAAGCTGGATATGATTGTTGGTTCACGGATTACCGGCGGCGGGCGCGAGCCCATACGTGTGGATTGGCGGCTGCGCATGATTGACGGACAGCCACAGATCATTGATGTTTCAGTTGGTGGTATCAGCATGTCGATTACCCAAAGGGAAGAATATTCAGCCCTGGTGCAGCGGACCGGAATTGAGGGACTGCTTGAGGTGCTGCGTGCACGGACCCTTGGACTGCCGGCGGAGGGACCAGAATGATACATGTCGGACGCCGGGCCATTTCCGGTAAAAGGCGATTTTTGCCTGGCATGAATATTGTCGCCGCCAGCCTATGGCTTACGCTGGCAGCGTGCGAGGGCGGCGAAGATGCCGCTTTCAGCAAAGGCTATAGCGCATATCAGCAGGGTGATTTTGCCACCGCGCGGGCAATCTGGAAGCCGCTGGCGGAAACAGGTGACGCGAGGGCGCAGTATAATATGGGCGTCCTCTACAATGAAGGGCGCGGCGTTGCCCGGGATGTACCCCTGGCCATGCAATTATGGCGCAAGGCAGCCGATCAGGGACATATGCGGGCGCGGCACAATCTGGCGCTGGCGCTGATAGCCGATGAAAGCGGGCAACCGGATTATCCTGCAGCCATCAGGGAGTTGAAAATTACCGCAGCCGCAGGTTTTGCCAATTCACAATATTCGCTGGGCAAAATGCTGGTCGAAGGGCTGGGCGGTCCAAAGGATGAAGCCGCCGGTTTGAATTATATCACCATGGCTGCCGGGCAGGGATTTGCCAAGGCGCAATATAGTCTGGCGAAAGCCTATCGCGATGGCGCCGGCGTCGGGAAGAACGATGAAATCGCCGCCATCTGGTTTGGCAAGGCGGCCGAGCGTGGCCATTTACGCGCGCAGCAGCATCTGGCGGTGCGCCTCGCGGAAGGAAAAGGCCTGCCACGCGATGAGGTCGCGGCTTTGAAATGGGCAATGATTGCCGCTAATCAGGGGGGCGCGGATGCAGCACTACTGGTCACACAATTAAGCCAGCGCCTGGCTGCGGACCAGGTTTCCAGAGCGGAAACGGAAGCGGCGGCTTTCCGTCCGGAATAGACGGGTTTGGCAGAATCGGGGGATATATGGAAATTTGCGGACTGGGACAACGATATCGGTTACGGGCTGGAATCAAAGCCGCGGCTTTGATTCTGGGGCTTATCCCGCTCAGCGGCTTGCCGGCGCAGGTTCACGCCGCGCCCTCCCTTCCCGCGCATGTGCTTGGCGATCTGCGCAACGCCGCCGCCCTTGCCCGGCAGGATGAGGCCCGTATCGCGCGCATGAGCGACGATACCAGCGATCCCCTGCTGGCGGCGCGCATGCGTGAAGAAGGCCGCCGACAATCGGCCACCACATTCAGCTATGTGGTGAATACGGCGATCGCCAATAACCCTGGTGCGACACAGGCCATTGTCAGCGCCGCAATTTCTGTGGCCCCGGATTTGCGTGACGCCATCACCCAGTCGGCGGTTATTGCGTTCCCGGGATTTCAGGATCAAATTCAATCGGCCCGCCCCGGACGCTATGATGCCGTTGAAGCGGAAGCGCAGCCCGTTGTTGCAGCGGGCCTGATGCCCGCCCCGCGTGCGCCAACGCCACAGGAATATGTGCACCCACCAGCATCGGAGCCGCAAGAAAACGCCATCTGGGATCCCTGGCAGCCGGTGAACCGACCGCTGTTTGCGGTTTATCAGTTTATCGATGATTTCCTGGTTCGCCCGATTGCTGCGGGCTATGGCTGGGTTGTGCCCGGCCCGATCAGGAAAGGCGTGCGTAATGCCTTCCGCAATCTGGATTCGCCCATCGTGTTCGCCAATGATCTGCTGCAATTTCAGCCGGG
>DAIOWE010000146.1:0-2319 GCA_036758605.1 Pseudomonadota bacterium
TGCAGCAGGCGCAACATGCGCCCCGGGCTTGCCATATCACCGGAAATTTCCGCCAACGCCACAATCTGTGAAGGCGTCAGGCGAAAGGGCAGGGACGCAATTAATTTGTCGCGCAGCCGTCCGTCACCGGTAATTTTACGCCCGGACTGGCGGCGCATGGTGCGGCGCGTCAGCATCAGCGCCAACTGGTTGGCCAGCAATTCATCATAGGCCAGCCGCATGCGGGCCGGGTGCGCGCCATCCAGGTCCACACTTCCCGCAGGCCTGTGCGCCGCCAGCAGACTTTCGCGCCAGCCAGACCAGTTATTTTTTCGCAGCCATGGCCCATCCTGCCATTCGGGCAATTTCGGGGCGCGCGACAAGGCCCCCCGGATCGCCCTGACCAGGGTTTTGGCGCTTAGCCCCGCCGTCATGGGATAGACCGGCTCAACATCCGGCAGGGTGGCGCATTCTTCCTCACTGAGGATGTAATCGGGATGGGTGATTTGCAGATTATCGCGATAAGTTTCGAGCTTGCCACTGACGATCCGGATTTGCCCTTCCGGCAAGACGCGCAGCAAATAATCCGGGCGGGCATGGAAAAACACCAGGGTAATCTCGCCACCGCTGCCATCGGTGCAGCGCACCCGGTACGGGATGCGCTTGCTCGGTGAAGGTTCATGCCCCCAGACCTTCAGCGTCAGCGTAACGGTATTGCCGTCATTCGCCTCAGTTAATTCGGCCAGTTTTGGGCGGAAACGGCGGTCGATCACGCCGCTGGGCAGGTGCCATAACAGATCCACAGCATTCGGTCCTGCCAGCCGGGTGATCAGTTTGGCGTTTTGCGGTCCCACGCCTGCAAGGACGCCGACCGGGGCAAACAAGGAAAACAGAATTTCAGGGCGCATATGAACCGGCGATTCCAATTGAGCAGAGGCGGCCTAAGGACTATATCAAAGCGTAGCAACCGGGTCAGCATCTCCTGACCCGGCAATTTGGCGTTCGGTAAAGGGTACCCCCATGGACGAAGAAAGCGCGCAGGATATTCGGATCAAGCGCCTTAAATTCCGCGCCTGGCACCGTGGCATGCGCGAGGTCGATCTGCTCATGGGTAGCTTTGCCGACAAGCATCTGCACACATTCAGCCCCGATCAGCTTGGCCAGTTTGAGCGGATTCTGGATATTGAAGACCCCTATCTTTATGCCTGGCTGAGCGGCGCGGCGCCCTTGCCGGAAGATGAAAAAACCCCGGTCATGTTGATGATGTTAAACTTCAAATATACTGTATAACAAATTGAATAATAATACTAAGTTGCTTGATTATACGGGCCGTCTAACGGTTTCTGGCGCGCCAGAAGGGCTGGATGCGCTGTTGCTGGCGGATATGGCGCGGGCAGGGCGGTGCATATTGCATATTGCGCGCGACGCCTCACGCGCTGCAGCCATGGCGGAGGCGCTTTCGTTTTTTGCCCCGGATATTGAGGTGCTGGAGTTTCCGGCCTGGGACTGTTTGCCCTATGACCGGGTGTCGCCCATTGCCGATATCAGCAGCATGCGCATGGCCGCGCTGCACCGGCTCAGCGAACCGGACGTCAGATTTCATAATCTGGTCATTCTCACCACCGTCAATTCCGCCCTGCAGCGGGTGCCTGCCAAAACCGGCCTTGCCGAAAACAGCTTTACGGCGCGTGTCGGCAAGGCGGTAAAACTGGATGCGATGATCGCTTATCTGGGGCACAACGGCTATTCCCGGACGGGGACGGTGATGGAGCCGGGCGATTTTGCCCTGCGCGGTGGCTTGCTGGATGTCTTTCCTCCGGGGGCCGAGGCGCCACGCCGCCTGGATTTTTTTGGGGATGTGCTGGAATCGATCCGGGTGTTTGATCCCGAAACCCAACGCAGCACCGGAAAGCTGAAAAGCCTTGTCCTTATGCCCGTGTCCGAGGTGGTTCTGGATGAAGCCAGCATCCGGCATTTCCGCGCCGGATATGTGCGCATGTTTGGCGCCGTGACAGATGGAGATCCGCTATACGCATCCATCAGCGAGGGCCGCAAATATCAGGGCATGGAACATTGGCTGCCGCTGTTTCATGAACGTGTGGACACGCTGTTCGACTATCTGCCGCACACGGATAGTGCGCCGATCATCTGCATGGATCACCTGACGCAAGAGGCGGTGAGCAGCCGCATCGGGTTGATTGCCGATTATTATGACGCGCGCAATTCGGCCTCAAAGACGCTGGGGCAATTTGCGGTATCCTATAAACCTCTTCCGCCTGACGCGCTTTATATGGCGGCGGACGAATGGGAGGCGGTGTTAAGCGGGCATCGCGTGCGAAA
>DAIOWE010000146.1:2419-5996 GCA_036758605.1 Pseudomonadota bacterium
TTTATATGGCGGCGGACGAATGGGAGGCGGTGTTAAGCGGGCATCGCGTGCGAAACCTTACCCCCTATCAATCCCCCGAAAATGAACTGACTGTGGATGCAGGTGGCCGACAGTGCCGAAACTTTGCGCCGGAACGCAAACAGGAAGCCATCAATATTTATGAAGCAGTGCGTGATCATGCCGTCGCATCACAGGCCGCGGGTAAACAGGTGCTGATCGCTGCCTATAGCACAGGATCGCGCGAACGGTTGGGAACCGTGCTGGCCGATCACGGATTGAGCGCCATCGTCTATCCCGACAGTTGGGAACAGGCGAAATCGGCGCCGCGCGGCGCGGTTGGGCTTATCGTGCTGGGCATTGAAAATGGCTTTGAAACCGATGATCTGCTGCTGATAGGTGAACAGGATATATTGGGCGACCGGCTGGTGCGCCAGAACCGCCGGTCACGCCGCGCGGAGAATTTCCTGACCGAGGCGTCAAGCCTGAGCGCTGGCGATCTGGTGGTGCATATTGAGCATGGCATTGGCCGCTATGAGGGATTGCAGACACTGGAAATTAACGGTGCGCCGCATGACTGCCTGTGGCTTAGCTATCATGGTGGCGATAAATTATATCTGCCGGTTGAAAATATCGAGCTGCTGACGCGCTATGGTTCTGAAGACGCCAATGCCGTGCTGGACAGGCTGGGCAGCGCGGCATGGCAAAACCGCAGGGCGCGGCTGAAAAAACGTATCCGGGAAATGGCAGAAGAATTGATTAAAATCGCCGCTGCCCGCGCCTTGCGTGATGTTGCCCCGATCTATCCACCCGATGGGATGTACACGGAATTTTGTGCGCGGTTTCCGTATCAGGAAACCGAGGATCAGTTGCGCGCGATTGAAGCGGTGCAGGAAGATCTGGCCAGTGGCCGACCGATGGACCGGCTGGTCTGCGGTGATGTGGGTTTTGGCAAAACCGAGGTTGCGCTGCGCTCGGCCTTTGTTGCGGTTATGTCCGGGCATCAGGTGGCGATGATTGCGCCCACGACATTGCTGTGCCGCCAGCATTACCGCACATTTTTACAGCGCTTTGAGGGCATGCCGGTGCGCATTGCGCAATTGTCCCGCATGGTGCCCGCCAAACAGGCGAATATTCTGAAAAAGGAAATCAGCGAAGGGCAGGTGGATATTGTCATCGGCACCCATGCGTTGCTGGGCAAGTCCATGTCCTTCAAGAATCTGGGCCTGCTGATTGTGGATGAAGAACAGCATTTTGGCGTAGGGCACAAGGAACGCCTGAAGCAGTTGCGCGCCGATGTGCATGTGCTGACCATGACCGCGACCCCCATTCCGCGCACCTTGCAGTTGGCCCTTTCCGGCATGCGCGAGCTTTCGGTGATTGCGACGCCGCCGGTGGACCGGCTGGCGGTGCGCACTTTTGTGTCGCCATTCGATCCGGTGCTGTTGCGCGAGGCGCTGCTGCGCGAACATTATCGCGGCGGGCAAAGCTTTTACGTCTGTCCGCGCATCGCCGATCTGCCGGAGGCGGAGGAATATCTGCGCGAATTTGTGCCCGAAGTAAAATTCGTGGTGGCGCATGGGCAGATGCCGCCGGGGCAGTTGGATGATGTGATGAACGCCTTCTATGACCGCAAATATGATGTTCTGCTGAGCACGACGATCATTGAATCCGGGCTGGACATTCCCTCCGCCAACACCATGCTGGTGCATCGCGCGGACATGTTCGGGCTGGCGCAACTTTATCAGCTTCGCGGCCGCATTGGCCGTTCCAAGGTGCGGGCTTTCTGTTATCTGACATTGCCCCCCAGGAAGGTCATTACGGCCACCGCTGAAAAACGCCTGAAGGTGTTGCAGACGCTGGATACGCTGGGCGCGGGGTTCAACCTGGCCAGCCATGACATGGATATTCGCGGGGCAGGGAATCTGCTGGGCGAGGAACAGTCCGGTCATATCCGCGAAGTGGGTTTTGAGCTGTATCAGGAAATGCTGGAAGAAGCGGTCGCCGCCCTGCGCAGTGGGGGGGCGGATGCGGAGGTTGCGGATCAATGGTCACCGCAGATCAGCCTGGGCGCATCGGTGCTGATCCCGGAATCCTATGTGACGGATCTGAATGTGCGTCTGTCGCTCTATCGCCGTCTGTCGCAAATCGAGGGACGCCAGGAAATTGACGCCATCGCCGCCGAACTGATTGACCGTTTCGGCCCACTTCCTGGCGAGGTTGATCAATTGCTGAAAATCATCGCCATCAAACAGCATTGCAGACAGGCGGGCATCGCCAAAATCGACGCGGGGCCAAAGGGCGCCGTGGTCACATTCCGCAACGATCAGTTCTCCAATCCAGCCGGATTGGTGGATTTCCTGACCCGCCACCCCAAAACCGCGAAACTGCGCCCGGATCACAAACTGGTTTATCAGCGCGACTGGCAAACCACGGATGCGCGCATGGCGGGGGTAACAAATCTGACGCGCACCCTGTCCGGTATTGCGCGCGTTGCAAGTGCGGCGGCATAATGTCGGGTATGGCGTGGGCCACACGCTAAGGCCTGAGTTTGTAACCCTGGACCCCGCACCAAGTGCGGGGTGACAGACCGGGATTGTGGTACGGGCAAACCTGAAATCATACCGGTCTAAAAACGCTCCATAATATGTCTTCGGATATTATAAAAATATAATTTACCATAATATATATTATGCGATTATGGGGCGTAAGCAGGATACGGGTGAAGAGCCTCTGCGCGTGGTCTGCATTGGAGCGTTTTGTGAACAGAATGAAGCGCATCACCCCCCTCATTGTCATTGCCCGGTTTAACCGGGCAACCCACCCCCCCAAAACCCAGGGCTATCGCATATGCAGTTGGTCGTCTTTCCTTCTCCCCTTGTGGGAGAAGGCCAGGATGAGGGGTACGCGCATTTATGCGCGTAAAAAGAACTTTTGCGATAGCCCTGCCCCAAAACCCAGGCCATTGGATGTGGCATGGATTACCCGGACAAGCCGGGTAATGACAGTGTGGGGTTAAAGGCGCATCAATCCGTTCACAAAATGGACTAGTGTCTGGAGTGTTCAGTTTAACAGAATATGCCGGTGTCCTGCCATCGGGCGAGATCACCGGCACATTTGTCATCGTGAAACATTCAAGGGAAGCGGTAAAACTGTCATGTCAAGACATCACCCCCCTAGTGACCCCCCTACTGACAACCTTACCCTGCCCGCTTAATATGGTGGAGGGTATCCCCAACTGCCACTGACATCACTTGTGTGCTTCTTGCGATTTCTTTTGCCACAGAACTCTGTTCTTCGATTGCTGCCGCCACGCTACTTATATACTGGGTTACATTTGAAGTAGAGTCTACGATATTTTGAATATTACTACCTACATCAAAAGCCATGTTTTGAACCTGCTGAATCTGACGTGCGATATCTTCCGTTGCTTTGGAAGTTTGATTGGCTAGATTTTTTACTTCCGTTGCCACAACAGCAAAACCTTTGCCCGCCTCCCCTGCTCGGGCTGCCTCAATGGTTGCATTAAGTGACCTGAGCCCTTAAAACCCCTCCAAAAATGAGTAGAGTCCGTCAACTC
>DAIOWE010000147.1:0-5989 GCA_036758605.1 Pseudomonadota bacterium
AATCCGCATGGCCCGGCGTATCGATGATATTGATGCGCACATCTTTCCACACCACACTGGTGCATTTGGCCAGGATGGTGATGCCGCGTTCGCGCTCCAGATCATTGGAATCCATGGCCCTTTCGGCCACCTTCTGATTGGTGCGAAAGGAACCGCTCTGTTGCAGCAGCTTGTCTACCAAAGTGGTCTTGCCATGATCGACATGCGCGATGATGGCGATATTACGTATTTGCATTGGAATCCTTGGGGTTGCTTGCCAGCCCGGCGGGGGAAGCTGGGCCGTGCTCTAGAGCAATATGCCCAAAACAGCAAGCATATATGGGTTTCAGCATGGTTAAGATTGGATTTAATTCAGCTTTAGCTTTGCGCGCGGGTCATATTCATGTTCCGGCGCCCAGTCCTTGATGAAGGCGCTCAGGGCCGCATCCGGCTTATCCGGCAGGCGGACCTGCAGGGTGACGATCTGATCGCCGCGTGTTGCCGCGCTGCCCTTGGCCCCTGATTTCACACAGCCTTTACCGGCAAGCCGCAGCTTGCTGCCGCTATTCGCCCCCTTGGCGACATTCATGGTGACCGGACCATCAATGGTGGGAACGGCGATTTTGGCCCCCAGCACCGCCTCCTGCAGGCTGATGGGCAGGGTCAGGTGAATATCGTTCCCTTCCCGCACAAACAGGGGATGCGGTAAAATGGTAATTTCGATCAGGACGTCGCCCGCTGGACCGCCGCCCAGGCCCGGTTCGCCCTGGCCGCGCAGGCGTATCTGCTGGCCCTCCTGCACCCCTGCGGGAATGTTCACATCCAGCGTCCTGCCGTTGGGCAGGGTGATGCGCTGCTTGCCGCCCTTGGCCGCTTCTATGAACGCCGCGTTCAGGCGATAGCGCACATCTTCGCCTTTTGCACGGGCCTGACGGCGGCCCCCGCCACGCAGGCCGCTGAAAAATTCCGACAGAAAATCATCATTGACGCCCGCTTCAAAACCAAAAGGCGCGCCGCCTGCGCGTTGCCCGGCATGTTGATAGCTGCGTTGCTGCGCACGCGGGCTGCCATCCGCATTGATCTCGCCACGGTCATATTGCGCGCGTTTTTCCTTATCCGACAGCACTTCATGCGCTGTGGAAATTTCGCGGAATTGCTGGGCCTTTTTCTTGTCACCCGGATGTGTGTCGGGGTGGCACTGCTTGGCCTGTTTGCGAAAGGCAGACTTGATCTCGGCCGCCGTGGCGGTCTTGGGCAGGCCCAGGACTTCATATGGATCACGCATTGCGCACCCGGTCAGATTTAAGCGCGCACCGCAGAATTAGCGGTGCTGCGCCGATATTGGAAAAAACCCCGTTAATTTTGTATCTGCCAGCTACCATCCGGTTGGCGGCAGGCGGTGCCATAGCCGCTTTGCTGCTTGCCGCCGACCGTAATGGTTTGCTGGAACTCGCGGCAGGTCTGGTTGCTTGCTGTCTGATAGGCGGGTTGCGGCGTATAGGTGCCGTAATTGCCGCTATCCGGATTGCGCCATGTGGTGCTCTGCCCCGAAGGCGAACGTTCCAGAGAACTGCTCATCGTCTGCTGCATGGCAAGCCGGTCCGCTTTGTCCAGCGATTTGCCGACTTCCTGGCCGATGCCCGCGCCCAGCAGGGTGCCGACGGCAATTGCCGCCATCTGACCTTTGCCGTCACCAATGGCCGAGCCCGCCAGCGCGCCGCCGACCGCACCCAGCAAGGTGCCAACCTGTTGCTTCTGTCCGGCCTCGGTATCGCACGCCACCAGCGAGATGGCCATGACGCCACCCATCAGCACACTTAAAATACGGTTCATTTTCACCCTCGTTGCAATCCGACACATGCGCGCAATGGCTGCGGACCAATGGCGCGTTCATACGCTCTATATGTAGTGTGGAACGGCGTAATCCAACATAAAAATCCTGATTTTATCCCACGACCATATCACCGCAGCGCTTCGGTACAGATATACCTTCAACAAAGGCTAAAATATGGCGGCAAAACATATATAGGCAGTGTAAAACTACCGGATAGCACATTAGCGAGAGGTTAAACAGCATGACCGCAAATACCGACACATCAAACAGCCAGGGCGATCCCAATGCCGGGCCGGTTGATCTGGGTGATCCGTTCGCCCTGTTCAATGACTGGTTTAACGAGGCCGCCGCAAAGGAGACCGCGCCCAACGCCATGTCGCTGGCGACGGCGGGTTTGGATGGCTGGCCGGATCTGCGCATCGTGCTGATGAACGGCATAGATGGCGTGGATGCGCCGCCCGAAAAGCGCGGTTTTATATTTTACACCAATATGGGCAGCGCCAAGGCGCAGCAGATAAGCGAAGATTCTGCTGTTTCGCTATGCTTTCACTGGAAAAGCCTGAACCGCCAGGTGCGCATCATGGGCGAGGCGTCGCGCGTTTCAAACGCCGAGGCCGATGAATATTTCGCCACCCGCCCGCGTCAGGCGCAGATCGGCGCCTGGGCGTCCTATCAGTCCGAACCCCTGGAAAGCCGCGCGGTGCTGGAGCGCCGGGTGGAAGAATTTGCGGCAAAATTTCCCGATATTGTGCCACGGCCGGAATTCTGGTCGGGGTTTCGCGTTATTCCCATTGGCATCGAGTTTTGGCGGGATCGTTATTTTCGGCTGCATGACCGGTTTTTATTCACCCGCGAAGCGCCGGATTCCCCCTGGACCTGTGGACTGCTTTACCCGTAACCGGTTTTTCGCTATAAGTGGTTGCATATGAGCTTGCTCCATTCAGATATCACCTTGCGGGCCGCGCGCCCGCGCGCTGCGCGTTTGATGCGTTTGGCGACCTATGCCTCGGTGGGTGTTGCCGCAACTCTGATATCGGTTAAGCTGGGTGCGCTGTACGCCACGGGCGCGGCGGTGATATTGGCCACGCTGATCGATTCCATTCTGGATGGGGCGGCGTCGCTGTTGAACCTGCTTGCGGTGCGCCATTCTCTGCAACCCGCTGATTCCGAACATCGATTTGGCCATGGCAAGGCAGAGGCGCTGGCCGGCCTTGGGCAAGCAGCCTTTATTGGCGGCTCGGCGGTGTTTCTGGGTTTTGAATCCGTGCAGCGCATCCTTGATCCGCAACCAGTGGTGCAAAGCACGATCGGCATTGCGGTTACGCTGTTTGCGCTTGTGCTGACCATCGCGCTGGTTGGGTTTCAGCGCTATGTCGTGCGCGCCAGCGGGTCAGTCGCCGTTGGCGCCGATGCGTTGCATTACGCCAGCGATGTCATGCTGAACCTTGGCGTCATCGCCGGACTTCTGCTGGCCGGGCGCTTTGGGCTGATATTCGCCGACCCGTTGATCGCTCTGGCGATTGCAGGCTGGATTGGCTATAGCGCCGTGCAGATTTTCCGCACGTCCTATGATCAGATCATGGACCGTGAATTGCCCGATGAAGACCGCAACAAAGTCCACGAAATCGCTCTGGCCCATAAAGAAGTCATTGCCATTCATGATGTGCGCTCGCGGCTTGCCGGCACCACGCCGTTCATACAGCTTCATCTGGAAATGCAGCCGGACATGACGCTGCACGCCGCCCATAAGATAGCCGACGAGGTGGAGGCGCGGGTGAAAGCCGCCTTCCCCGGAGCCGAAGTGATTATTCATCAGGATCCGGCAGGATTTGAAAAACACCCGGCGTTTCATGACTGATGCTACGGGCGCGTGGCGGGAAGTTGCTGCATTTCTTGCCACACCCGAAGCCTATGGCCTGCCTGACCCGGTACAGGTGATCGACACCTCAATATCCAGGGTGTTTCTGGCTGGCGCCCATGCCTATAAAATCAAAAAACCCGTCAAGCTCGGTTTTCTCGATTTCTCTACCGTCGCGTTGCGCCATGAGGATTGCGAACGCGAAATTGTGCTGAACCGCCGCACCGCGCCCTCCATCTATCTTGGTATTATCGCGATTACACGAGAGGCGGACGGCAATCTGGCGCTGGCTGGCAAAGGAACGGCCGTGGAATGGGCGGTAAAAATGCGGCGCTTTGATAATGTCATGCTGCTTGACCAGATGGCCGTTGACGGTACGCTGACGAACGAACTGATTGCCAGGCTGGCGCGTAACATTGCCGCATTTCATACCGCCATCCCACCTGAATATGAAGCGGGCGGCGTGGAAATATTCCGCCGCACCCTGCTTGGCAACGATAGGGAATATAGAAATTTTTCCGGGGACATTTTTCCGCCCGCAACGATTAACGCACTGCGTGACGCAAGCCTGGCCGCACTGGATGCACATGCGCCACTGATGAATGCCCGCAAGGCGGCGGGGTGGGTGCGCCATTGCCACGGCGATCTGCATCTTGGAAATATATTCTGCCTTAATGGCGAACCCACGCCATTTGATTGCATTGAGTTCAGTGACGTGATTGCCAGAATCGACATTCTGTATGATCTGGCTTTTTTGCTGATGGACTTATGGCGGCGCGGGCTTGGCGCGCTGGCCAATCATTGCCTTAATCAATATGTGGCGCATCTGGCGCCGGACGGCGCAGAAGCCTGTATCGAAGGGCTATCCCTGTTACCCCTGTTTTTGTCGTGCCGGGCGGGGATACGCGCCTTTGTCGCGGCGCGCACGTCGCTGTCACAACCAGAAAATAAGCAACTGATTTCACAGGCGCATAATTTTTTCACACTGGCGCATGATTTTCTGCGTCCGGCGCCGCCACGGCTGATTGCCATCAGCGGTTTTTCAGGCAGCGGCAAATCCGTGCTGGCGCGCGCGCTTGCGCCCGCCATTGGGGCCGCACCCGGTGCGTTGATTTTACGCAGTGATGAAATCCGTAAACAGCTTGCGGGCGCGCCCCTGCTGGAACAATTGCCGCAATCCGCCTATACGCCGGAAAACAGCGCAAAAGTTTATGCCTGTATCCTGAAGCGCGCACAGATGGCGTTGCAGGCCGGGCACAGCGTCATCGCCGATGCGGTCTATGCGCGCGACACGGAACGCGCCGCAATTGAAACGGTGGCGCATGCGCTGGGCGTGCCGTTTCAGGGCCTGTGGCTGGATGCGCCGCCGGAGATCCTGGCAAGCCGTGTTGGCGCGCGAAGCGGGGACGCCTCGGATGCGACCGCAGATATTGTGCAAGCCCAACTGGAATATGATACGGGCGGCATCGGCTGGGGCCGCATCGACGCCAGCGGTTCGCCGGATGAAACGCAGAGAGCCGCCCTAACAGCGTTACAGCTTGAACCCGATGGTAAGGTTCATTAGGTTGTGCTTCCAATCAGCCATAAGACAGGGGAAACGGTCATGCGTTCAATCTTGGTGAATATTGCTCTGGGTGTAACTCTGGGTATCGCGGGGCTGACGCCGGCATTTGCGCAGCAGCAGGACTTTTCCAAGGTTGAAATCAAAACCATCAAACTGGGCGATACGCTGTATATGCTGATGGGTGAAGGCGGCAATATTGGCGTATCCGCCGGTGCGGACGGTGTCTATCTGATCGATGATCAGTATGCGCCGCTTTCGGAAAAAATCATGGCGGCGGTGAAGGCGATTTCGGACAAGCCGGTAAAATATGTCATCAACACCCACTGGCATGGCGATCACACCGGCGGCAACGAAAATTTCGGCAAGGCGGGCGCCACCATCATCGCCCATGAGGCCGTGCGCGCCCGGATGGAAAAGGGCGGCGAACTGGCCGCGTTCAAAATGGTGGTTCCGCCCGCAGCTGCGGGTGCGTTGCCGGTGATCACATTTTCGGACAAGGCGGCATTGCATCTGAATGGTGAAACGTCAAACTTGATCCATGTGGACCCCGCCCATACGGATGGCGATACTATTATTCACTGGCCCGCTGCAAATATCATTCATACCGGCGATACGTTCGTGAATGGGTTTTTCCCGTTTGTAGACATCAGTTCTGGCGGCAGACTGGATGGGATTATCAAATCGGCGGATATGGTGCTGGCGCTGGCCGATGACAAAACCAAAATCATTCCGGGGCACGGGCCGCTGGCAACCA
>DAIOWE010000148.1:0-5957 GCA_036758605.1 Pseudomonadota bacterium
ATGGTGACGGTCGCCGTGCGCCGGGTGAATATCAGCGATCCCAATCAGCCCATGCTGGTGGATTTTCTTGATCCGAAAAAATATGTCTATCTGCCCAATACGGCGGGCTGTTACACCGCCGACGATGCACTGCGCACATTGCGGCTGGCGCGCGAAGCGGGCGGCTGGGATCTGGTGAAGCTTGAGGTTCTGGGCGATCAGAAGACGCTGTACCCCGAAATGCAGGAAACCCTGATCGCCGCCAAGGTGCTGATCAGCGAGGGATTTCAGGTGATGGTCTATTGCTCGGACGACCCCATCGCCGCGCGCAAGCTGGAAGATCTGGGCTGCGCCGCGATCATGCCGCTGGCGGCGCCGATTGGCTCGGGTCTGGGTATTCAGAACCCGGTCAATATCCGCCTGATTATCGAGCAATGCAAAGTGCCGGTGATCGTGGACGCAGGCGTGGGCACAGCATCGGACGCCGCCATCGCCATGGAACTGGGCTGTGACGGCGTATTGATGAACACCGCCATCGCCGAGGCCAAAGACCCGATCCGCATGGCCAACGCCATGAAGCATGCCGTTATCGCCGGGCGCGAGGCCTATCTGGCCGGGCGGATGCCAAAAAAGCTGTATGCCGATCCGTCATCGCCTGTGGGCGGGCTGATTTAGGGGGAGGTTTGATACCTCCCTCACACAGCGATTACGCCATCGCCGATCATCCGCTTAATGGCGGCCTCATCATATCCCAGTTCACGCAGCACTTCCGGCCCGTTGGCGCCCAGTTCCGGGCCGATTTTGGCGGGGACTTTGTCTGATCCCTGCACCCAGAAGGGGGTGCTTATGGCCTGGCCCCGGCCATAAGTGTGGCCTTCCACGTCCACGATCATGCCATTCAACAGCGCCTGCGGGTCGCTGGCGGCTTCTTCAAATGTCTGCACCAGGCTGAAAGTGACCGTGTATTCGTTCAGCCGCTTTTCCCAGAAAGCGTAATCCTGCGACTTGAAAATGGGATCAATAATTTTCGCCAGCTCCAGCGCATTGGCGTGACGCGCTTCTTTTTCGGAAAAGCGGGCATCGCGCAATAAATCTTCGCGATCAATGGCGGCGGCAAAGGGCGGCCAGTTCTTTTCTTCCTGCAATATTATCAAAAGCAGCCAGCGTTCATCGCGTGTTTGATAATGGTTGAGCAGCGCATTGCGCGGCATACGGCAACTGGATCGCGTCATGGGGGGCGCGCCGGCAAGAAGACCGCACATTGGACCCGACGCTGCCCACAGGCCATTGGCCATCAGGCTGCTGGACACCTTGCTGCCCCTGCCGGTGCGTTCGCGCTGATAGAGCGCCGTCATGACGCCTGCAAACATGGTCATGGCGCTGGGATTATCACCCATGGCCGGGGTAGACAATGCGGGGTCGCTTTCCGCCGTGCGCACCATATCCATCAGGCCGGTGCGCGCCCAATAAGCGGTAGCGTCATAGCCGGGCTTGTTGGCGTCCGGGCCGCTTTCGCCATAGCCGGTAATCTGCGCATAGATCAGTTTTTCATTCTCCGGCTTCAGATCCTCATAGCGGATTTTCAACCGCGCCAGCACATTGGGCGGAAAATTCGTGACCAGCACATCGGCCTGCCGCACCAGTTGCATTAATATTTCGCGGCCCTCAGGGTGTTTCATGTCCAGCGCGACAGAGCGTTTGTTGCGATTATCCTGCTGCCAGAAATAGGCGAAATCATGCGCCACGAAAGGCGGCGATTTGTGCACATAGCGGTACGGATCGCCAATACCCGGCGCTTCGATCTTGATCACATCCGCGCCAAAATCCGCCATGATGACCGTGGCGCCGGGGCCAAACACAAAGGTGGCGATTTCCAGCACCCTGATACCGCTGAGTATGGACTGGTGTTCAGGCATTTGTTTCCCCTGGATTTGTATTATTTTAAGGGGATTATAGGACGAAAACGCCAGAATGACCCTATCCAAATTTACGCAGCAGGCTGACAATCATGCGGGTGCGCGGACTGAACAGGGTTGGTGTGTAATAGCTGCCGGCGATACGTTTGTTGATTTCGCCCAATGTCGGATAGGGGGCGATGATGCCGGTCATGGCGCCGATCTTCTGTTTGCGGGTCATCGCCAGAATCCAGGGCTGCAACAGTTCGCCCGCATTTACGCCCACAATGCCTGCGCCCAGTATGGCCCCACCTTTGCCGGTAATGATTTTCGCCAGTCCTTCCGTGCGCCGTTCGGCCTGCGCGCGGTCGTTTTCCTCAAAGCGCCAATGCAGGACACGATGCGGAATATTGGCCTTCACCGCGCCGGCTTCGGTCATCCCAACCTGCGCCACTTCCGGGTCGGTATAGGTCACGCGCGGGACCGCACTGTGATCAAAATTTGCCGGCGCGCGGAACAGCGCGCTGCGAATGACAAGCCCCGCATGATAGCCCGCAACATGGGTGAATTGCGGTCCGCCCGTGACATCGCCAATGGCGTAAACGCGGCGGTTACTGGTGCGCAGGCCGGCATCGGTTTTAATCCCGGCATGGCTGTATGAAATATTCGCCGCTTCCAGATCAAGCCCCGCCATATTCGGCCGGCGGCCGGTAGCGACCAGAAGATGCGAGCCGCTGATGCGTTGCTCGCCCGATTTATCTTTAAATACGACATCTATCGCGCCATTGCTTTCGCGGGTAACGGATACGGCATCCGTATTTTCCAGAATGACGACGCCTTCGCTGCGCAGGGCGGCAATGGCAATAGCGGCAAGTTCGGGATCCTCTCTGGCCATGGCGCGTGAACGCTGAATGATCGTTACCCTGGCGCCCAAACGGCGGTACGCCTGCCCCATTTCCATGCCGATCGGCCCAGCGCCCAGAATGATCAGATGTTCCGGACACGTACGATTTTCAAAAATCGTTTCATTGGTCAGATAGGGAACCTTATCAAGCCCCGCTATTGGCGGAATGGCCGCATGCGATCCGGTGGCAATCACAAAACGCCGCGCACGGATGTGGACGCCGCCTGCTTCAACTTCGAACGGGCTGATGAAACGCGCAGGCGCCTGAATGACATGGCAGCCGAGGCCGGTGAAGCGTTCGACGGAATCATTGGGCGCGATGGCGGCAATGACGCCATGCACATGATCCATGGTTTTTGCAAAATCAACGGCAATCCCCGTGGCCGTCACACCGAACTTGCCTGCGGTGCGCATGGATTGCACCGCCTTGGCGGCCGCCAGCAGCGCCTTGGACGGCACGCAGCCCGTGTTCAGGCAGTCGCCACCCATCCTGGCTTTTTCGATCAGCACCGTGGGCGCACCCAATTGCGCCGCCCCCGCCGCCACCGACAGGCCGCCCGAACCCGCGCCGATGACGCATATATCGGTGGTGAGATGTCGGCTCAAGATTTTATCCCCCGCATGCGCTTGTAAATCACCGGGATAAGCGCCAGCAATGCCAGCCCAAGGATCGGAAATAAAATCCCGGGCTTGAAAATAATGCCAACATCCGGCGTGCCGCCTGCATCGAATACCACCCCCAGGCCATTACCGACCAACGCATACACAAAGGTGCCGGGAATAATGCCAAACAATGTGGCAATCACATAGGTGCGCAAGCTGACCCCCAGAAAGGCCGGGGCCAGATTAACCACAAAAAACGGAAACAACGGCACCAGCCGCAGCACGAACATATAGCTCAGCTCATTCTCCCGGAAACCTGCTTCCATATTGCGGATTGCCGGTCCGGCCTTGGCGCGCAAAACATCCCCAAGCGCCGTCCTGGCGGCAATAAACAATAATGTCGCGCCGATGGTCGCAGCAATTACCGTTACAGATGCGCCAATAATAGGTCCAAACAGAAACCCGCCGCTGATCGTCATAACCGCCCCGCCAGGCAGGGAAAAGGTCACAACGGCGATATAAATGCCCGCATAGATCAATATAGCCAGCTTCTGATGGGCCGCGGTCCATTCGGTCAGGAACGCGCGATTATCCCGCAAGGCTTCGAAACTGAGATATTTATCCAGATCAAAGGCAAAAAAAGCGGCCAATCCCGCCAATAATAGCGCCACCGGCCATAGCCGGGTTAGCGAAAATCCAGTTGAATCGGGCGCTATCGGATTATCCTGAGACATATTTTCCTCTGAATGGGGGGAAACCGGACCCGTACGAGATTATTCGGAATTAGACCCTGATTGTTACATATTTCACGAACAAGCTTTTTTCCCAGCCCTTTTCCCAGCCCTTTTCATTGACTTGTGGTCTCTGGTTTTCTATACAACCGCATCCAATTAATGGCCCGGCTGAAGCATTATGGGCCTCATACCAGAATCTGACGGAGAACTCCCGTGAAACGTACTTATCAGCCTAGCCGGCTTGTCCGCGCCCGCCGCCATGGCTTTCGCTCCCGTATGGCGACCAAGTCGGGCCGGTTGGTGATCAACCGCCGCCGCGCCCATGGCCGCAAAAAACTTTCGGCCTAGTATTTTGATCGTTGCGCCCGATTGGCGCAATGGAACATATCATAGCGCCAGTACCAATGGCCAAATCCGCCGCCAAGCGAACTGAACGCCTGAAAAAAAGGCCGCAATTTCTGCGGGTGGCAAAAGGGGTAAAGGTCGCGATGCCGGGTTTTATCCTGCAAGCCTGCCGGCGTTCCGGGGTGGAAGATGACCCGGCTGACGCCCCATGCCGCATCGGTTTTACCGCCACCAAAAAAATCGGTAATGCGGTGGTGCGTAACCGCACCAAACGGCGGCTGCGCGCGGCGGCGGATGCGTTGCTGCCAAAATATGGACGGGCGGGTTTTGATTATGTGCTGGTTGGCCGGATGACGACACAGGCGCGCAAATTCGACGCGCTGTGTGAAGATTTGCAAAAAGCGCTGATGCGCATCCATCACGAACAAAAGACAGTGAACAAAAACAGATGACCGAAGAAAACCGCAATTTGATTTTGGCCTTCAGCCTGTCGATGCTGGTGCTGTTCGGCTGGTTTTATTTTGTCGACCGCCCCCGCATGGAAGCAGAACAGGAGCAACAGCAGGCCACAGCGCAACAGGCGCCAGCCCCGCAAGCCGGTGCGCCTGCGGACGTTTCCACGATTCCGCAACCAGACGCTGTTCCTGCCCTTATAAAGGGCGGTCCAGGATCAGAGATTGCTGGCGCAGCGATCGCCAGCCGTGCAGAAATGCTGGCGCGCACGCCCCGCATCCGTATTGATAATGGACAGGTGCATGGATCCATTTCCCTTCAGGGTGGACGGCTGGATGATCTGACGCTGGCCACCTATCGTGAAACCGTATCAAAGGATAGCGCCGAAATCATACTGCTGTCACCGGCCGGAACGCCGGAACCCTATTATGCGGAATATGGCTTTGTCGCCGCTGACGGCGGCAAAATTCCGCTGCCCAACCATCAGACGGTGTGGTCGGGCGACAGTAAGCAGATATTGCGTCCCGGCAACCCTGTCACCCTGCAATGGGATAATGGCGCAGGCCTGAAATTCATGCGCACCTACGAGGTGGATGAACATTATCTTTTCACCATCACCGAGAAGGTGGAAAATTCCGGCGCGGCCCCTGTGAGCCTGATGCCCTACGGCCTGGTGTCGCGTCATTACACGCCAACAGTTTCGGGCTATTTCATCCTGCATGAAGGTCTGCTTGGGGTGCTGGGCGGCGCGCTGAATGAAATCACGTATGAAAATATCCGCGAAACCCCGGCCGCCAAAATCCAGAGCACGGGCGGGTGGCTGGGCATCACCGACAAATACTGGCTGGTATCACTGATCCCCGATCAGGCAGCGGATTTTTCCGGCAGCTTTTCCTATAACCCGATGGGTGGCCGCGACCGTTATCAGGCGGATTATCTGCGCGCAGCCGTGACGATAGCACCAGGTCAAAGTGCAGAGGTCACCAGCCGCCTGTTTGCAGGCGCCAAGAAGGTCAGCCTGATTGATGCGTATGCGGATAAATA
>DAIOWE010000149.1:0-3468 GCA_036758605.1 Pseudomonadota bacterium
GTTACCGGCTGCATGCGCGGCAGTGGCGTTGCGGGCAGTTTGTCAAAACCATTTATACGCGCGATTTCTTCGACCAGATCGGGCTCAGAATGCACATCGGGCCGCCAGGATGGCGCACGCACGCCCATGGGGCGGGTATCGGCTTCCACGCTAAAGCCCAGCGCGTCCAGAATGCGCACACATTCCGCATCGGCCACTTCCATGCCGGTCAATCCGCGCACCCGTTCCGGGCGGAATTCGATGGCGTCCGGCAGGGCAGGCGCGGCGCCCGCCACCCGCACGTCACTGGCCACGCCACCGCACAGTGTAAGGATCATCTGTGTCGCCAGTTCCAGGCCGGGCAGCACAAATTGCGGATCGACGCCGCGCTCAAACCGGTAACGCGCGTCGCTGTCTATGCCATGACGCCGCCCGGTCGCCGCAATGCGCAGCGGATCAAAATAAGCGGATTCAATAAATACATTCACGGTCGCATCGGTGCACCCGCTGGCCATGCCGCCAATAACGCCGCCAAATCCCAGTACGCCATTGTCATCGGCAATGACGCAATCCGCCGCGTCCACCGCATATTCCCTGCCATCCAGCGCATGCAGTTTTTCACCCACCCGCCCCAGGCGCGCATGAATTTGCCCGCGCAATGTATCAGCATCATACACATGCAATGGCCGTCCGCGGTCAAATGAAATATAATTGGTAATGTCCACCAGCGCGGAGATGGAACGCAGACCCACGGCCTCCAGACGCTGACGCAACCAATCCGGGCTGGGGCCGTTTTTTACGCCCGTTACCAGGCGTCCGGCAAACATTGGACATGCAGGCGACGCCATACCTTCAAAATGCAGGCCGATATCCACCGTACACGGACCATTCCCCGGCACAGCCTCAACCATGCCGGATTTCAGCATGCCCATGCCGCTGGCCGCCAGATCGCGCGCAATGCCATGCACGCCCAGACAGTCCGGCCGGTTTGGCGTGATCGACACATCAATCATCGGATCATTCAGCCCCATCACCCCTGCAATTGGCGCACCGATGGGGGCGTCCGGGGCCAGTTCGATAATGCCTTCGTGATCATCTGAAAGGCCAAGTTCGCTGGCGGAACACAACATGCCATTGGAATCAACGCCGCGAATTTTGCTGGGTTTCAGCACCATGCCGTTGGACGGAATGGTGGCGCCGGTGGGCGCAAAAACCACCGCCAGGCCCGCGCGCGCATTGGGCGCGCCGCACACGACCTGTAACTGTTCGCGTCCCGTATCCACCATGCACAGCCGCAACCGGTCCGCATTGGGATGCTGTTCAGCGGAAATTATTTTCGCAACAGTGAAAGACGCCAGCGCCGCCGCGCGGTCCTGCACCGCCTCAACTTCCAGCCCGATGGCGGTCAGACGTTCGGATATTTCCTGCGTGCTAACATTTGTGTCCAGATGTTCACGCAACCAGGAAAGGGTGAATTTCATCGGCTCAATCCCCCCACCAAACTTGGAATATCCAGCGCGGCAAAGCCGTAATGGCGCAACCAGCGAATATCCGCCTCAAAGAAATCGCGCAGATCTGGAATGCCATATTTCAGCATGGCCAGCCGGTCGATGCCCATGCCAAACGCAAAGCCCTGATATTTTTCCGGGTCAATTCCGCCATGGCGCAGCACCTTGGGATGCACCATGCCGCAGCCCAGAATTTCCAGCCAGTCGTCGCCTTCGCCAATGCGCAATTCGCCACCGCTGCGGCGGCAGCCAATGTCCACTTCGGCGCTGGGTTCGGTGAACGGAAAATGGCTGGGGCGAAAGCGCATGCGCACATTATCCACTTCGAAAAACGCCTTGCAGAATTCGATCAGACAGCCCTTCAGATGCCCCATATGCGCAGTTTCATCAATCACCAGCCCTTCGACCTGATGGAACATCGGCGTATGGGTCATGTCGCTGTCACAGCGATAGGTGCGCCCCGGCGCGATGATGCGCAGCGGCGGTTTGGATTTTTCCATGGTGCGGATCTGCACCGGCGAGGTATGGGTGCGCAGCAACAGCCGTTCGCCACCCGGTTTTTCGTTGAAATAAAATGTGTCGTGCATCTGGCGCGCCGGATGTTCAGGCGGGATGTTCAGCGCGGTAAAATTATAAAAATCACTTTCAATATCCGGCCCTTCGGCGACGCTAAATCCCATATCGCCAAAAATGGCGATCACTTCATCAATCACCTGGCTGACCGGATGAATGGCGCCACGGATTTCCGGGCGCGCGGGCAGGGTGACATCAATGCGTTCCTGCGCCAGGCGCGCATCCAGCGCCTGCGCATGCAGCGCCTGCGAACGCGCGGCAATGGCGGCGCTCAACTGGTCCTTGGCGCCGTTCAGCGCGGGCCCCATGATCTTGCGCTCCTCCGCGCTCATGGCGCCCAGACCTTTCATCAACTCGGTCAGCGCGCCTTTTTTCCCCAATATGGCGATACGCACAGATTCCAGCGCGGCCATGTCACCGGCTTCAGAAACGGCTTGCAGCATTTCGCGCGTCTGCGCTTCGATCGTGCTCATATATTGACCTCAAGCAAAAAGAAAAGGGAGCCATCAATCCGGGCTCCCTTTCAAACTTAGCACAATATTCGAGGAGCCTATATGGCTCCGGTAAATCAACCCAGCGCTTTGCGCGCCGTTTCCACCAGAGCTTTGAAGGCCTCAGGCTCCCGGATGGCGAGATCGGCAAGCACCTTGCGATCCACCTCAACACCCGCAAGCGTGAGGCCGTTGATAAATCGCCCATAGGTCAGGCCATGTTCGCGCACACCGGCATTGATGCGCTGAATCCACAGCGCACGAAACTGGCGCTTGCGCTGACGCCGGTCGCGATAGGCGTACAGCATCGAGCGTTCGACCGCCTGAACCGCGGCGCGGAACACATTTTTGCGGCGGCCATAATAGCCGCTTGCGGCGTCTGTTATCTTTTTATGTCGGGCATGGGCGGTTACGCCCCGTTTTACGCGAGCCATGTCAGTATCCCTTAACCGTTAGGCATGAAGTATTTTTTGACCCGCTTTGCATCGGGCTCACTCAACAGAGTTGTGCCGCGCAATTTGCGGATCTGGCTGTTGGAGCGCTTGATCATGCCATGCCGTTTACCGGCCTGGCCACGGCTCACCTTGCCACTGGCGGTTAAGTGGAAACGCTTTTTGGCGCCACTTTTGGTCTTCATCTTGGGCATTTTCTTCTCACTTTCCAGCGCAAAGGCGCGCTTAACCAATTGTCGAAACTAAAAGGGTCGTCACGGCATGCCCACCAGGCCGGACCACCCAAAAGAAGGGGGTTTTTAACTGAGCTAAGGGAAAAACACAAGCGCCTATATGGCGGTGCGCTGTCGCCAAAACCTACTTGATCTTGGTTTCCTTGAATTCCACATGCTTGCGGGCGACCGGGTCATATTTTTTGACCAGCATCTTTTCGGTCTTGGTGCGCGAGTTCTTTTTGGTCACATA
>DAIOWE010000149.1:3568-5876 GCA_036758605.1 Pseudomonadota bacterium
TTTTCCACTTCGTCCAGCATCAGCAGGGTAATCCCCTGTAATTCCAGCTTTTTCGCCTCGGAAACCGGCAGCCAGTGGATTTCCAGCAATTCGCCCGACGCATTGGAGGTGTCGTGCAGATCGCCGTGAATATGCTCGGCCTCCACCATGAAAAACCGCGCGTCAAAGCGTTTTGGCTGGAATGAAGGGGTAATCGCGCGGCCAATATAATCCACAATATCCAGGGCGGGCGCGACGCCATAACTGCAAAAATCCGACCAGACCTTTTCACGGCTTTTAATGGGGGGTGCGTCCTTGCGCCCGATCAGCAGGCCGGTTTCCTCGAATGTCTCGCGAATCGCCGCCATGGCCAGGGCGCGCGCCTGATTGGGGGTGCAGCTTGTGGTCAGACGCGCCTCCACCTCCGGGCGCAGACCGGCATGGGGGCGCGCATGCAGATCGCCTCTATCCACCCGCCCGCCGGGAAACACGAATTTACCGGGCAGGAATTTGTGTCCCGCGCTGCGCCGCCCCATCAGCACCTGCGGCTGGGACTGATCCCGGCGCACAATGATAAGTGTCGACGCCTGTTTGGGCCGCACGGCGCGCCCGGTTCTTACCCGATCGGCGGGCGGATGATAATCAGGTTTTTCTGGCTGTGACATGATTGGACTTCCGGTTAATAAGGGGCGTTCTGTTATGCATGCAACGGGGGGGCAGGGCAACAAGCCGATTTTGGCGCCTTGCTGGCGGGACCGGCGCGGCCTGATTCCGATGCGGCATTGCTGTTTGCGTCTTCGGTATTTCTGTTCTGCGAAAAAACCAGAAGCCTGGAAGTGTTTGGCGCTCGGCTGGTGGTCGCGGGGATAGCGCTGTTGCTTCTTGTCCGCTAACGCGCTGTGACGGCTGTTGCGGGCTCCTCAGCCAGAAACCGGACGAAGCGGTTGTGGCCGTCTACAAGAATGACCTTGGGTGCGATGGGCTGGGCGCATAGCTCGAACCCCATGATGATGATCTGTTCACCCTGTCCGATCAGATGCGCCGCCGCGCCGTTCATGCACATGGCGCCCGATCCGCGTTCACCAGCAATGATATAGGTTTCCAGCCGTGCGCCGCTGGTATTGCTGACAATCAGAACCCGTTCGCCCACCCACAGGCCAACAAGGTCCAGCAGGTCTTCGTCAATCGTGATGCTGCCGACATAGGCCAGATTGGCCTCGGTCACCGTGGCGTTGTGGATTTTTGAACGCATCAGCCAGCGCATGATGAAAACCCTATATTCTGGAGTGTAACCGTTGCACACATAAACACGGCATAAAGCCCGGACAAGGTGGGTTATATCCTGAAAATGAAAATAAAATCCAGCGCGGCTTTGGTTTACCCCGCCACCCCCAACGCCTCTGCCGCCGCCGCCTTGGCCCATTTATAGTCGGCCTTGCCATTGGGGGCGCGTTTGACCTCGGGCACGATGATGACATGTTTGGGCAGTTTGTAGCCTGCAATATGTTTGCGGGCTTCTTCGATTACCGCACGTTCGTCAAAGCTTGCGCCCGCCCTGGCGCTGGCGACGGCGGTGACTTTTTCGCCGAAGCGGTCGTCTTTGACGCCCACCACCAGACAGTCATAGACGGACGCATGGCGCTTGACCGCTTCCTCGACTTCCTCGGGAAAGATTTTTTCGCCGCCGCTATTGATGCAGGCGGAACCGCGCCCCTGTAATTTGATGGAGCCATCGGCCTCGACGGTAGCGAAATCGCCGGGAAAGCTGTAGCGCACGCCGTTGATGGTGCGGAACGTTTTTGCGCTTTTTTCAGGATCCTTGAAATAGCCCACAGGCACCATGCCGCCTGCCGCGATCATGCCGCTTTCGCCAGAGCCGGGTTTTACTTCTTCGTCTTTGTCATTGAACACTTTGGTGGCTTCGCTCATCTGGAATTTGGCAGTGGCGCTTTGGGTTGTGCGCGTGGTCAGCGAGCGGCCCATCGAACCTTCGGTCGAGCCCATGGCGTCGATCAGGAACATGTCCTTGTGTTTCAGCATCTGCTGTTTGACTTCCGCAGTCCACATCACGCCGGATGAAATCACCAGATTTAGCGATGCAATATCATAGGGCTTGCCTGCGGCGGCGGCGGCGTCCAGCGCATTCGACAGCGGCTTGGCGAAGGCGTCACCGACAATGATCAGGTCCGTAACCTTGTGCTGTTCCACCTGGCGCCACAGAAAGTCAGGATCGAAATTAATATTGGGAATGGTGACAACGCAGCCGCCAATCATCAGCGGCGCAAACGCCCCCACCCAGATGCCGGTGCCATGCATCAGCGGACAGGCC
>DAIOWE010000150.1:0-5826 GCA_036758605.1 Pseudomonadota bacterium
TTTTGAGTCCAGCGCGTCTACCAGTTCCACCACACCCGCATCATGCAATGAGCGCGCATCATACGGATGTGCCGGGGGCCGTCAATCAATTATGAACGATTACCGCCGATTATCGTAAAATCGTGCTTTTCAATGTCTTAGAATGGACAAGAATCTCCTTAACGGCTATGGGTTAGGCATGTTTAGAAATCTGTATGACTGGACCATGCGGCAGGCGGCGGGCAAACATGCGCTGCCGGCACTGGCTGTGGTTTCATTTGCGGAAAGCTCGTTCTTCCCGATCCCGCCAGATGTGATGCTGATTCCCATGGTGCTGGCCCGGCCGGAACGGGCATGGCTGATTGCGGGCGTATGTACGGCTGCTTCGGTGCTTGGCGGCGTGCTGGGTTACGCCATCGGCTATTTTCTGTTTGCTACGCTGGGCCAGATGATTATCAATTTCTATCATATGCAGGCGGGTTTTGAATCCTATCAGGCGATGTTTGCCGATTACGGCCTGTGGATCATTCTGGTCAAGGGGCTAACGCCCATCCCCTATAAGCTGATTACCATTGCGTCCGGGGTGTTCAGGTTTGATTTTCTCGTCTTCATGCTGGCCTCGCTTGCCACGCGCGGCGTACGGTTTTTTGCGGTTACCGCACTGTTGTGGAAATATGGCGCGCCAATCCGCGAATTCATCGACAAACGGCTGACCGTTCTGGGATATGGCTTTTTGGGATTACTGGTTGGCGGTTTTGTTGTGGTAAGATTCGCGTTCTAATCAATCAGCATAAGGCGCAAGCCGTGCCCACCAGTCACGATATTTATCGGGAGCAGGTCGCGTTCATGGCGCGGCAGACGCCGTCCAATACCGCCGTGACTGGCGGTGTCGGACTGTTCACTTCGGCCATTTTATGGCAATCAGTGCCGGATTTATGGCTGTTCATCTGGATAATGGGCCATCTGGGCATGACCAGCCTGGCGTATATACGCTGGCGGCGAAGCCTGGCAAAAAAACGCTGGGCTACGCCAGGCACTGCCGGGGCGCGGGAAAAAAGCCGCAAACGCTTCCTTCCATTAGCGGTGGGATGGGCCACGTTGTCCGGCGCCGTATGGGGATCTGCTGCGTTCTTCCTGCCGGAAATTCAGCCCGTAGAACAGCTTGCGCTGATAATTGTGATGGTCAGCATGGCTAGCGGCGCATCCTCGACGCTGGCGGCGATGCCATTGGCGGCGGCGGGGTTCATTCTGGCTGACCTGGCGCCCGCAATAATTTATTTCTTTCTGCAAGGCACATTTGTCTATTCCGCCCTTGGTATCATGGCTGCGATATTTGCGCTGGCGCTGCTGTCTTCCACACGCACCGTCTACGGTATTTTTCTTGAAGCATCGCGAAATCGCCGGGAAAATTTGGCGCTGCTTGACCAGATCCGGGATGAACGCCAGGCCGCAGCCGAATCTTTGATGTTGAGCGAAGCACGCTATAGCGATGTCGTCAGAACCGTAGGCGACATGATCGTAAGCACAGAGGGGGAGGGAGCATTCCTTTTCACCAATCCTGCCTGGCGCGAAACGCTGGGATATAGCGAAGACGATCTTTCCACCCTGACATTTCGCAGCATATTGCACGAAACCTGGCTGCCAGAATCCACAGAGAGGATCCGTAGCGTTCTGTCCCAGGAAACGAATGTAGCCGTCGAGCTTGTCCTTAAAACCAAAGACGGGAATCCGGTTTGGGTAGAGGGCAAGATCAGCCCGCTGTTTGAAAATGGCCAACTCAAACGCATTAACGGGGTCTTCCGCGATATTGGCCTGCGCAAGCAGGCCGAGCGCACACAACTGGAAATCCAGGCCCAACTGCAACAACAGATAACCGAAGCCACCCGCGAGTTGGCTGAGATAAACAGTTCACTACAGATAGAAGTAACTGAACGCCGCCAGGCCGAACGCGCCTGGCGTAACAGCGAGGCGCAATTGCGGCTGATTCTCGATTCAACCGTGGAAGCCATTTACGGTGTAGATCGTACCGGCAGATGCACATTTGCAAATTCCGCCTGTGCACGGTTGCTGGGATTTGAGGAGGCTGCCGAATTACTTGGTGTCGACATGCACACGCTAACCCACGCGCCTGCAATCAGTGAAGCAGAAGTCAATTGCGCTATATGTTGGGTGCATCAGGCGAATGCGATGGCGCGGGCAGATGATCAGAATTTTGTGCGCCGCGACGGCAGCCAGTTTTCAGTGGAATATTCCGCCAGATCCATCATACGCGATGGACAGATTGTTGGCGGGGTGGTTGCATTTCTTGACATAACGCGGCGGCGCATGGCCGAAGAGCAGTTACGCCAATCCCAAAAGATGGAGGCGATCGGTCAGCTAACCGGCGGCATCGCCCATGACTTCAATAATCTGCTGGCCATTATTGTGGGCAATCTCGATCTGCTGGCGTCAACCGGTAACGAAAATTCTACGCTGCGTGACGCCGCCAATCGAAGGCGCATTGATGCGGCCTTCCGTGCGGCGGAACGCGCCGGCCTGCTGACCCAGCGCCTGCTGACATTTTCGCGCAAGAAAATGCTGAGTCCGCAGGTCATTGATCCCGGCAAGATGGTGTCGGAGATGAGCGAAATTTTGCATGGCACTCTGGGCGATGGCATTACAATCCATATTGATATAGCGGCACCGCTTTGGGAGGTTGTTCTTGATCCATCGCAATTTGAAAACGCGCTGCTTAATCTTGCAATCAATGCCCGGGACGCAATGGCTGGCAACGGCGTTCTGACACTTGAAATCAAAAATATCAGCATGGATGCCCCACTGAATATTCCACGATTACAACTTCCAGCAGGGAATTATGTGAGGCTGAGTGTGCGCGATACGGGGGCAGGTATTCAGCCGGAAATTCTGGACAAGGTTTTTGAACCTTTTTTCACTACCAAGGATGTCGGTCAAGGGACCGGCCTTGGCCTTAGCATGGTGTATGGCTTTGTCGAACAATCCAGTGGTTATATCCATCTGGAGAGCGCACCCGGAGCTGGAACCGGGGTGACGCTTTATCTGCCGCGCGCAACAACAACCGGAACAAAGGTTTATGGGCGTGAAAAGCAGCCGCTGAACGGCGCATATAAGCCCCCTGTTATTGCGTCGGAAAATTTCTGCATCCTTGTAGTGGAAGATGACCCGGCTGTGCGCCAGAGCTCGGTCGCCCAGATAAAGGAGCTTGGATATAAAGTTCTGTCAGCAGAAGATGGGCCCAGCGCGTTGGCGCTGTTCACGGCAAACCCGGGCATCAATCTGGTTTATTCTGACGTGATGATGCCAAATGGAATGAACGGGCCGGAACTGGCTGACCGGATTCGTGCGATTGCCCCGGAAATTAAAATACTGCTGTGCACGGGCAACGAAGGCAATGCGTTAAACCTTTCCGGCATGGCGCAAAAAATTCCGATTCTGCAAAAGCCGGTACGCAAGGCCGCGCTTGCCGCCAGGTTGCAGGAATTATTGAGCGCATGACCGACATATTCAGGGCCGCTGACCCACGGCGGATTATAACCGTCATACTGTTGATGAATGGTGTGGTGCTGCTGGGTGCCTATGGTTTTGAAATCATTGGCGGACTGGCCCCCTGTCAGCTATGTTACTATCAGCGTGTTCCATATGTGATGGCGATCATTCTGTGTGCGGCGGCCCTGCTTAGGCCCGCAATGGCACTGGTAATATCCGCTGTTTTAATGATCAATTATATGGCTGGCGCCGGACTGGGCATCTATCATGCGGGCGTTGAATGGCATTGGTGGGCGGGACCGGCGACCTGTAGCGCAGGCGCGGGTTCGGGCGGCTCTGTAGAGGCGCTCATGGCGCAAATACTGGCGGCGCCCGTCGTGCGTTGTGATGAAATTCCATGGTCTCTGTTCGGAATTTCTCTGGCCGGATATAATGTGCTGATTTCCGTCGGCCTGTTGGCGCTGTCGGCATATGTTTTCCTGCGCTGGAAAAAGGATCGGGATCATGACATCTGACACCAGTTTACCCATGCCGGGAGAGGCGGTCGAAACGCGCATCGCGCGGATGTTGCGGGTGGACCATGCCGGCGAAGTGGCCGCAAAACGCATCTATCAGGGGCAGTTGACGGTGTTGAAGCAACAGCCGCAGGCCCGTGCCAGCGCCGCATTGATCGAGGAAATGGCCACCAAGGAAGACACCCATCTTGCGGCGTTTGACCGCCTGATTGTGGCGCGGCATGTGCGGCCCACTTTGTTGGGTCCGCTTTGGGATGTTGCCAGTTACGGCCTTGGGGTGGCCACTGCGTTGCTGGGGGAACGCGCCGCGATGGCCTGCACCGCAGCGGTGGAAGAGGTGATTTGCGAGCATTATCAGAAGCAGATCAATGATCTTGGGACGGATGATCCTGAATTATCCGGAATGATTACGCAATTTTGCGCCGATGAAATGGCGCATCGCGAAACGGCGCTGGCAAACGGCGCGGCGCAGGCTCCGGCCTATCAGCCTTTGAGCGAAATTATCAAGGCGGGATGCCGCATCGCCATTAAATTATCAGAGCGGATTTAGCACTTTTTTAACCGGATTGATGCGCCGCCCGCCGCCTGCCTGTCGCCCCGGATGACAACAGGCCGGAAATCATGCGAACTGGATTATTCCACCATAATGGTGACTATTTCTGATGCAACCGGTGTCTTATGCGGGATGTGATTGTGATCGCCCAGCAATAATTGCAGCGTGTGTTTTCCCGGCGTCAGTTCCACCTTCGCCTCGGTCTGGCCGCCGCCGAAATGCAGATGATGCGCATCCTTGGCGATGGCTTCATTCAGGGCTTCACCCTGGGGTAAGGGCGCATCCACCAGCAGATGATGATGCCCGGTATTTTCTTTCTCGACACCGGCAGGCGCCACCCCCATGCCGCTTAGGCCGAACACCACTTCCACCGGGGATGTAAGCTTTGCGCCATCGGGGGGGCTGATAATATAGAGCTTCGCGCCATCGGGTGCGGGGGTTTCGCCCGCCTGTGCCGCCGCTCCAATCACCAGAGCAGTGCCAATCATCAGCAGACAGATTATATTTCTCATCAGCTTTTCTCCTCATAATCGATCAGCGCCAATGCGGCGCGGAATCCGGTTTCAGGACTGCTCCAGACAGGTATCGTAATTTCCGGGCAATGCGCAATCGCCCCATGCATGGATGCCTGCGCCAGCACGATAATATCGGCTGTCAGCGCCGCGCCGCGCAGGCCGCGCGCCACTTCGCGGTGATACATCTCCATATCGCCCTGCTGAAAATATTTCCAGGAACCGGCGAACAGGTGGTCAACTATGGTCACATTGGCGCGATCCATATCCCTTGCGGAGGATAGCAGCAATTCACGCACAGCAGCAACTGCGGTGGAAACGGCGCCGCATATGGCAATGTGGTTGGCCCCCAGCACCGCATTATCCGCCATCGGACGGTCGATGCGTATGACGGGAATGGGCGCAGTTGTGTCAAACGCCTCCGCCACCGCGCCCAGCGTTGAGCAGGTGCACACAATCGCCTGCGCATCTGCTGTCATTATTTCATTCAGCGCCGATATTGCCGCCGCCGCAATTTCCGGCGTCACGCCGCCTTGCGTGATAGCCTGTTGCAGCAGATCTTCGCGCACCACATGGCGTATCGCAAGATCGGGTGCAAAACGGTCGCGCAATGCGTCAAAGGTTGCAATATGCACGGGCGCGGTATGCAGAAAAACAATCACGCGCCTGTCCTCACGCCCCCGACATCAGATTTTCTGTCCGCTTTTTTCCCAGTCGGCCAGAAATGCCGCGATGCCCGCATCGGTCAGCGGATGGCGGATCA
>DAIOWE010000151.1:0-5794 GCA_036758605.1 Pseudomonadota bacterium
AATATACAGTCTGGGGCCAGGTAGTCGAAGGCATGGAGTTTGTTGACGCGATCAAAAAAGGTGATAAGCGCGATAATGGTTCCGTCTCGAACCCGGACAAAATTATCAGTATGCGCATTGCTGCGGACTGATTTAAAGAAACAACGATAACATATCTGGGTAAGTTCATGAAAAATCTGGTATTCGCGGTAATTCTATCGGCTGCAATTGGATTGTTTTCCGGGGGGGTGGCAAAGGCTGCCGACCCTGAAAACACACTGCATCTTGACTTGAAAGATGGCCGTGTAGTCATTGAATTATATCCAGAAGTTGCCCCTGGACATGTCGATCGGATCAAGACGCTTGCCCGCAAGGGATTTTATAATGGTGTGGTGTTTCACCGGGTTATCGAAGGTTTCATGGCGCAAACCGGCGATCCGACGGGCACGGGCATGGGCGGATCGGATCTGCCCGATCTGAAAGCGGAATTTAACGATACCAAGCATGTCCGCGGCACATTGTCGATGGCGCGCTCTGCTGATCCGGACAGCGCCAACAGTCAGTTCTTTATCTGCTTTACGGCCGCGCCGTTTCTGGATGGTCAATACACTGCCTTTGGCCGTGTGATCTCTGGCATGGAACATGTGGACGCAATCAAGCGCGGTGACGAAGCCGATAATGGCCAGGTCAGCGACCCGGATAAGATTGTGAAACTGCAGGTTGCCGCCGACGCCAGCAAATGAGGGGGTAAACCGGGGGCAGACCCCTGATGCGTGTTGATCAGTTCGATTTTGAATTGCCGGAAGCGCTGATTGCGCTGCGTCCTTCTATGCCGCGTGATGCTGCGCGCTGTCTTGTAGTGCGGAATGGCGTGTTTCAGGACTGGCATATGCGGGATCTTCCGCGATTGCTGGCGCCTGGCGATTTGTTGGTGTTCAATGATACAAAGGTCATCCCGGCTGCGCTGAGCGGGGTCCGGCGGCGCGGCGATGGCAATGAGGCGCAAATTCATCTCAATCTGCATCAACGGGTTGGACCCGGGCGTTGGCGGGCCTTTGCCCGGCCCTTGCGGCGTTTGCGTGTGCATGACACAATCACTATTGCGCAAAATTTTACTGCTGAGGTCATTGGCCTGGAAATGGGCATCGATGTCGCGCTGGATTTCAATCTTTCGGGCGCTGCATTGGATGCAGCCTTAGCTGAACACGGGGCCATGCCTCTGCCGCCTTATATTGCCGCGAAACGGCCTGTGGATGCGCGCGATGTTCAGGACTATCAACCCCTGTTTGCACGAATCAAGGGATCTGTGGCGGCCCCGACTGCATCGCTGCATTTTACCGAAGCACTTCTGCAATCACTTGAGATTTGTGGTATAAAGCATTGTTTTACAACACTGCATGTTGGCGCAGGCACATTCCTGCCTGTAAAGGCCGAGGATACTGACAGCCATCAGATGCATGCCGAGTGGGGTAATATTTCTGCGCAGACAGCGCAGATTATCAATGCGGCGCGTAAGGCTGGCGGGCGCGTGGTCGCGGTTGGCACGACAGCGCTGCGCCTGCTGGAAAGTGCTGCGGAGGAGGACGGAACAGTTAAAGCCTGGACGGGAGAAACCAGTATTTTTATTACGCCCGGATATAAATTTCGGATCGTGGATGCGTTGATCACCAATTTTCATTTACCAAAATCGACTCTGTTTATGCTGGTGTCGGCTTTTTGCGGTCTGGATGTGATGCAGGCGGCCTATCAACATGCTATTCGCACAGGATACCGGTTTTATTCCTATGGGGACGGCAGTTTGCTGTTTCGGGCGCAACTATGACAGTTTCCTCGCAGTTTTCCTTTGCCGTTACAGCGCGCGATGGCGCCGCGCGCACCGGTATTATCCAGACCCCGCGTGGTGAAATTCGCACCCCGGCATTTATGCCGGTCGGTACGGCTGGTACGGTGAAGGCCATGCTGCCCGGTACAGTGCGGGAACTGGGCGCGGATATTGTGCTGGGGAACACCTATCATCTGATGTTGCGTCCTGGAGCCGAGCGGGTGGCCAGACTGGGCGGGCTGCACAAATTCATGAACTGGCCGCACCCGATCTTGACAGATTCTGGTGGCTATCAGGTGATGTCCCTGTCGCAATTACGCAAGATCGACGAGCAGGGAGTAACGTTTCGTTCGCATATTGACGGCTCAAGGCATCTGCTGACGCCGGAGCGTAGCATGGAGGTTCAGTTACTGCTGGGGTCGGATATTATTATGGTGCTGGACGAATGCACGCCGTTCCCTGCGACCCACGCGCAGGCTGAAAAATCCATGTATCTGTCCATGCGCTGGGCGGAGCGTTCCAAAACAGCGTTTGCAAATGCCCAATCCACTGAAAAGGGACATGCGCTGTTTGGCATTGTTCAGGGGAGCATTTATCCGGAGCTTCGGGAAAAGTCGGCAAAGGCGCTATGCGATATTGGCTTTGACGGATATGCAATCGGTGGTCTTGCCGTGGGCGAGGGGCAGGAAAGCATGTTTGCTACCGTAGAGCGGACAACGCCTTTTTTACCGGCTGACAGGCCACGCTATCTGATGGGCGTCGGCAAACCGTCGGATATTGTGGGTGCGGTATTGCGCGGGGTGGATATGTTCGATTGCGTATTACCGACCCGCAGTGGCCGCACGGGCCAGGCCTTTACCAGCGAGGGGGTGCTGAATATGCGGAACGCCTGCCATGCCGAGGATTCGCGTCCGCTGGACGTTAGCCTGGATTGCCCGGCAAGCCGCGATTACAGCCGCGCCTATATACATCACCTTGTAAAATCAAAAGAAATATTAGGTTCAATGCTGCTAACTTGGCATAATCTGGCCTATTATCAGAATCTGATGCGGCGGCTAGGGGATGCCATTCGGGCAGGTGGACTGGTGGAGTTTGCAAATGAGTTCGGGATGTTAACAGAATGACATCTTGACGCCATGCACTGGGGTTTGGGGAATTTGGGGCGGATGAGAAAGCTTGTAGATTTACTACTATCGCCGGAGGTTCGCGTTAATCCCGCAATGCGCCGTGCGCATCTGGAACTGATCATATCCCTGGCGGTGCCGTTTCTTTTCATGCCTGTGGCGGCGATTAGCACGGTGTTTCTAAAGCCCGACCTGGATTTATTTGACCTAGGCTGGTTTTCGATCTGGCTTTTATTGCTGATAGCGCAATGGGGTTTATTGCGCAAGACAGGTAATGTCGGGCTGGTGCGCGATACATTATCCCTGTCATTGCTGATGTTCGTGGGGGTAGGCGCGGCCTATTCAGGCGGGATTGCCTCAAACATGGTGATCGGGCTGTGCATTCTGCCATTGGAGAATATGCTTTCCGGCGACCGGCGGCGCGTGGTTCTGTCTATTGCGGCGGTCCTGGTATGCCTTGCTGTGCTTTGGGTGCTGGGTGAGCAGCGACTGCTGCCGATGGATCGGACATCGGGTGAATTGCGATCCGCCCTGCGGCCATTGGCGATCATGTTCGTGATGCTTTACAGCTATCTGGTCGCCGACGCGCTGATCCGTCACCGGCTGGCGGATGAACAGGCGTTGCAGGACACGGAAAATCAGTTTGAAAGTCTGTTTGAAACCGCCCCGATTTCGATTGTGGAGCAGGATTGGTCACAAACGCGCAACATTCTCAGGCAATTGGAGGCGCAGGGGGTTGAGAATATTAATCGCCATCTCATTGATTATCCTGATGTTCTTAAAAGTCTGATTGGCGCCATGCGCATAACCCGGGCAAATAAAGCGACGCTCACGCTTTACCGGGCGCTATCGCTGGAAGAGCTGGTGGATCATATTGCGCCGGATAAATTGACCGAAGAAGAGTTGCGTCATTTCCGTTTTTGGCTGGTTGCCTTCTCGGCTGGGGAAGCGGCCGGGTTTCTGAACGAAACTGTCGGGCGAAGACTGCGTGGCGGTCAGGTTTATATGCGCATCAGATCGGCGATCGTCCCGGAGCACCGCGATGACTGGTCGCGCGTCGTGACGATTGTTGGGGATGTTTCTGACCGTAAGCGGGCGGAGCTGGCGTTATATGCCGCCAAGGAAGAGGCGGATCGGGCGAACCGGGCCAAGTCACAATTTCTGGCCAGCATGAGCCATGAATTGCGTACCCCACTGAACGCCATTATCGGCTTTTCCGATATTATGCGCCAGCAGATGTTTGGCCCCTTGGGCGGGTCACGCTATATTGCCTATGCAGGTGATATCCATGACAGCGGCCAGCATTTGCTTAATTTGATCAATGATATGCTTGATCTGTCCCGGATTGAGTCCGGCAAATATGAAATACGCGAAGAATGGTTGAGCGCGCAGGAATTGCTGGATTGGGTGCTGAATATGACAGAGCCGCAAATCCTTTCCCGGGGTGTCGAGGTAAATGTTTCGGTCGCGGGGGATATGCCGAATTTCCGTGCTGACCGGCGCGCAATGCGGCAGATACTGCTAAATCTGTTCTCAAATGCGCTGAAGTTTACGCCATCTGGAGGAAACATTATCTTGTCGGCATTTCAAGAATCAGACGATGGGGACATAGTTCTTGAGGTTGCTGATTCGGGAAGGGGGATACCCGCCCACCTTCTGGATACGATTACCGAGCCATTTGTGCAGGCAGGGGATCCTGCAACAAGGCAGGAGACTGGCACGGGGCTAGGGCTTTCCATTACCAAGTCACTGGTGCACCTGCATGGCGGCAAACTTGTGCTGGTCAGCACCGAGCATGTTGGAACGACGGTCACGGTTCGTTTACCAACAAGCAGGACGAAGGAGCACAGCTCAGAAGGCCCGGAGATCGACAGCCTGAGAGCCGTACACTTATAGTCACGGGCCAGCTTCCCGAACAGGGTGATTTTATGGGATTTCTTTTGAATACCAGTGCTCTATGTGGGATTTTTGCTTGTGAAGTGACGCAATATGGCGTTCAGTTCATTTTAACTTTGATGAGTTATACCAACGGCCTGATGAACAGCCTCGTTGTCATTCTGAGCGAAGCGAAGAATCCCCCCCATTTCGGGGAGATCCTTCGCTCTCGTCGCGCAAGCGCTGGCGCAGCGGGTCGCTCAGAATGACAGGTCAGGGAATAAGGCCCCTGGTATTAGTCTCTTGTCCTGGCGGACATTTCCACCGGGCAGGAATCTGGTTTTTTGAAGCGGGCACTTTTACTGAGCAGACAAAATCAGGGAAATTTGGCCCAGGGCAATTTTTTTCTTGAAAATCAGACCAGAGCATCATAACTAGCATGACTTGTTGTGATTTGTACCTACTCTTACCTGTTTGGGAGAATATGCGATGGGTGTTTCACTCGCTCTCAAAAAGGAAGGCGCTGGCCTTCAGCCGGAATCTGTGCGGAGTTTGAACGCTGGCGGTCTTAAGGGACTGACCAATGTGTATGCGCGCGACGCGCTTTCCAATCAGGAACATATTAATTTTCTCCTCGATCACGAGGCTGAACGGTACACCAGCAGGCATCTTCAGATTTATCTGAGTATGTGATGCCCCGCGGTAATGGCTGTTAAACCGTAAAATTCCCCAAAATTTCAAACTGGTTTCATGGCGGGTTTCGTCCTGCTGTGGTTTTTATTCACTCTTCTTGCCTGTCTGGGAGGATGTGTCATGTCATCTGCGATTGCTCTTAATAAATCTTCTGAAGTTCTGCTAAAATCAGATACGAATCTGAAGCCCGCTTTGCTGCGTGTGCATCCCGCCGATCATTCGGCGGAACTGCTGACGCTTGCGCCGGCCAACAAACATCTGGAGGACCGCAAGGATTTCCTGATCGAGTCTGAAGATGGCC
>DAIOWE010000152.1:0-5794 GCA_036758605.1 Pseudomonadota bacterium
CGCTACACCGTGGCGACCGGGATCGGCTTTCTGGATCACATGCTGGAACAATTGTCCCGCCATTCGCTGATTGATCTGGATGTGCAGGCGAAGGGCGATCTGCATATTGATTATCACCACACCACGGAAGATACCGGTATTGCCATTGGCGAGGCGGTGGCCCAGGCGCTGGGCGCGCGTATCGGCATCCGGCGTTATGGCCAGGCTGTCATTCCCATGGATGAAACCTGCACGCAGGTGGCGCTGGATCTGTCCAACCGGCCCTATCTGGTGTGGAAAGTGGCGTTTTCAAGGCCCAAGCTGGGGGAAATGGATACCGAACTGTTCAAGGAATGGTTTCAGGCCTTTGCCTTTGCTGCTGGCGTAACCCTGCATGTGGAAAACCGCTATGGCGAGAACAACCACCATATCGTGGAGTCCTGTTATAAGGGGTTGGCGCGGGCGTTGCGTCAGGCGGTGGAAATTGACCCGCGCAGTGACACAACCGCCCCTTCCACCAAAGGCACATTAAGCGGCAGCCTGTAACCTGGAGATTCAGGTACCAATATGAAAATCTATTCAATATTCGAACCGGCCAGTGGACCCGTCAGGCTTGATGATCCGAACAGCGTGATTTTCCTGAAGGAAGGTTTTAGCTGGCCCGCGATGATCTTGCCGTTGCCATGGATGTTGTATCATCGCATGTGGCTGGCGGCGGCGGTCTATGTCGGGCTGTCCGCAGTAGTTGGCTTTCTGGGTCAGATGTTTGGTGCGAACGAGGCCCCCGCCGCAATCATTGGTTTTGGTTTCGGGCTGATCGTGGCGTTCGAGGCCAATGGGTTGCGCCGCTGGTATCTGCAGCGATCCGGCTATCGTCATGTGGCGAGCGTGGCGGAAAAAAATCTGCCGCTGGCAGAGGCGCGCTATTTTGCAGGCAGATCAGCCATGCCCCAAGTGCAATCTCCCGTACAGCCGTCTGTGTTCACGCCCGGATTTGAACGGCGCAGCGCCACACCCGGCTGGGGCTTCATGGCGCCGGACCCGCGCAGGTGAAACTGGTTATTATCAATTATGGCTCGGGCAATCTGCGCTCGGTGGCGAAGGCGTTTGAACGCGCGGGTGCGGACAGCGGCTGGCGCGGGCAGGTTATCGTCAGCGATGATCCTGTACAGGTGCAGGGCGCAGATTATGTCGTACTGCCGGGGGTCGGCGCGTTTGGCGATTGCGCGCGCGGCTTGCGCGCGGTGGCGGGCATGCATGATGCGCTGCGTGACGCCGTGCGTGAAAAACGCCGTCCATTTCTGGGTATCTGTGTCGGCATGCAGCTAATGGCGGATCGCGGGCTGGAACATGGCGTACATCAAGGGCTTGGCTGGATTGAAGGTGAAGTGCGCGCCATGACGCCCGGCAATCCGGATATGCCTGAAGGTTCCCCGACGGTTCGGGGGACCAACTCAGGCGACCAACTGAAAATCCCGCATATGGGCTGGAACACGCTGGCGCTGCAGGGGGCAGGCCGGTCGCATCCGGTGCTGTCGGGAATGGATGCGCGCGATTGTTATTTCCTGCACTCCTATCAGTTTATCGCCAGCCATCCGGGCGATGTTCTGGCGGTAACCGAATATGGCGGGCAGGTCGTAGCCGCCATTGGCCGCGACAATATTCTGGGGGTGCAATTTCACCCGGAAAAAAGCCAGGCGCCCGGATTGCGGCTGCTGGCGAATTTTCTGCGCTGGAAACCCTGATAGAAAAGTCTGTGAACGGAGCAAATTAATATGCCGGAAACACAAAAGTCAGACGGCGCCAGCGATCTGAAGGCAACCCGCATCGAAGAAATCGAAAGCTTTACCGGCAACGATCTGGCGGAACTGTGCGAGCTGACCTTTCATGCGATTACCGATGGCGATGGCTTTTTATGGGTTAAACCGCCGCCTGTGCGGGTTCTGGAAAATTACTGGAATGGCGTCATGCTGGTGCCGGAACGCAGCCTGTTCATTGCCAGGCTGGATGGCCGGGTTGTCGGCACGTCGCAATTATTGCGCCCTTCCTTGAACAACGAATCCGGCGCGTTTGGCGCGCAATTAACGACATTCATTATCGCGCCCTGGGCGCGCGGGCATGGTCTGGCGCGCGGGCTGTTGCAGGGGCTGGAAGATGTGGCGCGTGCGCGTGGCTTCACGACGCTTGATCTGGATGTGCGTTCAGACCGCACCGTTGCGATCAGATTGTTCGAAGCCCATGGTTTTGAGCGATGGGGCGTCAAGGCGCGCTATGCGCGGATCAATGGCCGCTATATCAGCGGGTATTACTATAGTAAAAATCTTGATGAGAGCAGTGCTTCGAAATGATTTTGTTTCCCGCCATAGATTTGAAAGACGGCGTATGTGTGCGCCTGTTGCGCGGCGACATGAATGCCGCCACAACTTTCAATGATGATCCCGCAGCGCAGGCCCGTATCTTTGAAAGCCAGGGTTTTTCCTGGCTGCATCTGGTGGACCTGAATGGCGCCTTTGCCGGAAAGCCGGTGAACGGCGATAGCGTATCGGCGATTTTGGCGGCGGTGAAAATTCCGGTGCAGCTTGGCGGCGGCATCCGCGATATGGCGACCATTGAAGACTGGCTGGCGCGGGGCGTGCGCCGCGTCATTCTGGGCACTGTGGCGGTGCGCGATCCCGAACTGGTGCGGGCGGCCTGCCGCGCATTTCCGGGGCGGGTTGCGCTGGGCATTGATGCGCGCGATGGCATGGTTGCGGTTGCGGGCTGGGCGGAAGCCACCACGATTTCGGTGCAGGAACTGGCTGTGCGTTTCGAAGATGCCGGGGCGGCCGCGCTGATTTATACCGATATTGATCGAGACGGCGCGATGGGGGGACCGAATATTGCGGCCACTGTGGCGCTGGCCGAGGCCGTGAACATTCCCGTCATCGCCAGCGGCGGGGTGTCATCGCTGGCTGATCTCGAAGCGTTGAAAGCCACACGCTGCCCCGGCATTGAAGGGGTTATTTCGGGGCGCGCGCTGTATGATGGGCGGCTGGATCCGGCCGCGGCGCTAAAGGTGCTGGCATGCTGAAGGTGCGCATCATTCCCTGTCTGGATGTGGACAAGGGCCGCGTCGTCAAGGGCATTTCCTTCGTCAATCTGGTGGATGCGGGCGACCCGGTGGAACAGGCGCGCCGCTATGACGCCGAAGGCGCGGACGAATTATGCTTTCTGGACATCACCGCCTCGCATGAGGCGCGCGACACACTCTATGACATTGTGGCGCAGACGGCGTCACAATGTTTCATGCCGCTGACGGTGGGGGGTGGTGTGCGCAAGGTTGAAGATGTGCGCAATCTGCTGCTGGCGGGCGCCGACAAGGTTGCCATCAACACGGCGGCGGTATCGCGCCGCGAACTGGTGAAAGAAGCGGCGGAAAAATTCGGCAGCCAGTGCATCGTCGTGGCGATTGACGCCAAGCAGGCGGGGCCCGGCAAGTGGGAAATCTGGACCCATGGCGGGCGTACCGCCACGGGAATTGATGCGGTTGACTATGCGCGCGAAGTGGTGGCGTTGGGTGCGGGCGAAATTCTGCTGACCTCGATGGACCGCGATGGATCGCGCGCGGGCTTTGATCTGGCGCTTACCCGCGCGATCAGCGATTCTGTCACGGTACCGGTGATCGCCAGCGGTGGTGTGGGTACGCTTGATCACCTGACCCAGGGGGTGATCGAGGGCCATGCCAGCGCGGTGCTGGCGGCGTCAATTTTTCACTTTGGCGAATTTTCCATTCAACAGGCCAAACGCCATATGGCGGATGCCGGAATTGCGGTGCGGCTATGAAAAAAACTGCTGGGAAAAAAACTGCCGGGAAAAACTCAAGTGACACCAAAGCGCTGGAAATTCTTGTGCGCCTCTCAAATGTGATCCGGGATCGCGCCGAAACCGGGGCGGATAGTTCCTACACGTCAAAATTACTGGCGGCGGCGCCGCATCTGCCCGCAAAAAAGCTGGCCGAAGAAGCCGTTGAACTGGCCCTTGCCGCCGTGGGAGGGGATACAACCGAAATCGCCGCCGAAGCTGCGGACGTGCTGTATCATCTGCTGGTGCTGTTGCAGGCGTCAGGGATGTCACTGGGCGATGTCTGCGCTGTGCTGGCCAGCCGCGAAAATGTTTCCGGTATTGCAGAAAAGGCCAGCCGCAAGAAGTAATTGCGTATATTGAACAAAGCTTAAACTTTCTTAACCCTGCTGAATCAAATGCAGGAATTTACCCTCTGGTAATCGCGGGATGCGAAACTACCTTTGTTGACCCGTCAGAATTTGCAGCGGGTCATAAAAGGAAGCGCAGACATCATGAACCAGGTGCCAGAACCCCAGACACATACGCCATCCTCGCCGCCCGCAATGGCGGGTCAGGCGGCGGAAACCTGCGCGGTCCGGGTGCCAATCGGCGCCATCACCGCCATCCGGGGCGCGAATGTCACTGCGATTCTGAATGCGCCCGGCGCCAGCCGTCAGGCGAATATTTCCATCGGCGGGCTGGTTGCCATGCCCGGCGATTTATCCACCGTTTATGGCATGGTGCAGAGCATGAGCGGCGGCGGTTACACGCTGATCGGCACGGGCGCCGAGGCGCGCATGATCGAAATTCAGTTGCTCGGAGAAATTCTGACCGGCGAAAATGGCAGTCACGGCGGCTTTCGTCGCGGCGTGACCTATTATCCGCATTTTGACACACAGGTGATGACGGCGGACGCCCGCGATCTGGCCATGGTCTATGCGCCGCCGGATGTCGCCATTGCGCGGCTTGGCAGCATTCATCAGGACCGATCGATCCCGGCCTTTGCCGTAACCGATGAATTGCTGGCCAAACATTTTGCAGTGCTGGGCACCACGGGTTCCGGCAAAAGCTGTGTCGTATCGCTGGTGCTGCACGCCATACTGGATCAGAACCCCAATGGCCATATTGTGCTGATTGATCCGCATAATGAATATGCAGCGGCGTTTGGCGATAAGGCCGAGGCCATTCACCTCAGCAATCTGCAACTGCCCTACTGGCTGCTGAATTTTGAAGAACTGGTCGAAGTGGTGATTGGTAAAAACCAGGAGCGCGCCCATTCTGAAATCGAAATTCTGAAGGCCGGCGTCATCGAAGCCAAAAAAATGTTTCTGCGCGAGGGCGAACGCAGTGACCACATCACTGTGGACACGCCTGTTCCTTACCGGCTGGGCGACCTCATCAAGGTTTTCGATGATGCGATGGGAAAACTGGAACGCACGGAAGAAATTGTTTCCTTTTTGCGCCTGAAGTCCAAAATCGAAAGCCTGCGGATTGATCGCCGATTCTCTTTCATGTTTTCGCGCCTGCTGGTCGATGACAGCATGGGGCGGATTTTATCACGCATTCTGCGCATTCCGGTGAACGGCAAGCCGGTTAGTATCGTCGATATTTCCGGCATACCATCGGAAGTTGTGGATGTGGTGGTGTCGGTGCTGGCGCGCATGATATTTGATTTTTGCGTCTGGGCCAGCCACGACCGCGCGCGTCAGGCGCCGGTTCTGCTGGTATGCGAAGAGGCGCACCGCTATGTCCCGCGCGACGAGGAAACGCATTTCGGTCCCAGCAAAAAAGCCATTTCGCGCATCGCCAAAGAGGGCCGCAAATATGGCGTGGGCCTGTGCCTGGTCAGCCAGCGCCCGGCGGAACTGTCGACCAGCGCGCTGTCCCAGTGCAACACCATGATTGCGCTTCGCATGAGCAATATCCGCGATCAGGAATTTGTCGCCAACGCATTGCCGGAAAGTGCGGGCGGCCTGCTGTCGGCGCTGCCATC
>DAIOWE010000153.1:0-5743 GCA_036758605.1 Pseudomonadota bacterium
ACCTGCTGGCCCTGATGGCTGCGCGGATGCAGCCGGATCAGTTGCGCCGTATACGGAACATGTATGTCATATTTGTAAGATGTCGAATGCTTGATCCGGATGCGCATGATGATTCCGCCTTTTCAGATCAGATAATGTTTGGTGATTTCTTCACCCAGAACCCTGGTGTCATCAACAATGGACGTCAGAAATTCGTGCAGGCCCTGTTGCAGGATGATATCTATTTTGCTGTAACGCAGTCTGGCGTCGATCTGCCCCGCCAGCCGGTGGCATTCTCCGCGTTTCCCATAGGTGCTGGCAAGGCTTTCCAGTTGCCGGCTCACATCACTGACGCAATAAGCCAGCGAACGCGGCATTTCCGGTTTCAGGATCAGCAGTTCCGCCACCAGCCATGGCTTGACCCGGTCACGGTAAACCCAGTGATAGGCACGCAACGCCGACACGGATTGCAGCATGGAGGCCCACTGATAAAAATCCATCGTGCCGCCAACGGCTTCATAGGCGGGAAGCAATATGTTATATTTGACGTCGATGATGCGCGCCGTGTTATCGGCGCGTTCAATGGACATGCCCAGGCGGCTGAACCAGAATGCGTCGCTGCGCAGCATGGTGTTGGCGACCGTGCCGCCGAACAGCAGGGAGCGCTCCTTCACCCAGTCCAGAAAACGCCCGATGCGCTCCGGCGCAAAGTCCTCCTTGCGGAAATTGTTAAGTTCGATCCATGTGGAATTTATCGCCTCCCACATGCTGGTGCTCAGCCCCGTGCGCACCATGCGGGCATTATTGCGGGCTGTTTCAAGGCACGAAATGACGGATGAAGGATTGTCCCGATCACAGGTAAGATGATGAATAACCGCTTCCGCCGTGGGATGTTCGTGGCCTGCATAAAAACTTTCTTCGCACCCGGCGGCAATAATAGTAGAGGCCCATTCGCTGCCGCCGGCAACCTGCTCCTGCGGCAGGCTCGCCATACGCAGGGTAACATCCAGCAGGCGCGCAATATTCTCCGCGCGCTCCACATAACGCGCCAGCCAATACAGGTTTTCCGCAGTCCGGCTCAGCATGACCTGCTATTTTGCCTCCCCTTGCATGACATCCTCCAAAACCCAGGTGTCCTTGGTGCCGCCGCCCTGGCTGGAATTCACCACCAGCGAACCTTCCTGCAACGCCACCCGCGTCAGCCCCCCAGGCACAAGCCGGATGTCGCGTCCCATCAGCACGAACGGACGCAGATCGACATGCCGGGGCGCCACCCCATTGGCGGTAAAAGTCGGGCAGGTGGAAAGCGCCAGCGTGGGCTGCGCGATATAGCGTTGCGGCGCGGCGCGGATTTTACCGGCAAATTCTTCGCGCTCGGCTTTGCTGGCGTGTGGCCCCACCAGCATGCCATAACCACCCGATCCGTTGACGTCCTTGACCACCAGTTCATGCAGATGCTCCAGCACATAGGCCCGGTCCGCTTGCACATCGCAGCGCCAGGTCGGTACATTGCGCAAAACCGGTTCCTCGCCCAGAAAGAAGCGGATCATTTCCGGTACAAAGGTATAGATCGCCTTGTTATCCGCGATGCCTGCGCCCGGCGCATTGGCGATGGTCACATTGCCCGCATGATAGGCGGCCATCAGGCCGGGTACGCCCAGCATGGAATCCGGCAGAAAGACCAGCGGATCAAAATACGGGTCGTCAATGCGCCGGTAAATCACATCGACCCGCTGCAGGCCGCGCGTGGTGCGCATATACACGATCATGTCCAGCACCACGAGATCGGGCCCTTCGACCAGTTCAATGCCCATTTCGTCGGCCAGAAACGAGTGTTCATAATAGGCGCTGTTGAAAATGCCTGGCGTCAGTAACGCCACCACCGGGTCGCCCTCGCAATTGCGGGGCGCGACGGAGCGCAGGGTTTCAAGCAGATCTTCCGGGTAATGCGACACCGGCTTGATGCGCGCGCGGCCGACAATATCGGGAAACAGCCGCATCATGACTTCGCGGTTTTCCAGCATGTAGGAAACCCCGGACGGCGTGCGGCAATTATCCTCCAGCACATAAAATTCCTCCGGCCCGACGCGCACAATATCGATGCCGGAAATATGCGCATACACATTGGCGGTGGTTTGAAGCTGCATCATTTCAACGGCGAAACAGGGATTGTGCAGCACCAGTTCCGCGGGGATTTTACCCGCCCGGATAAATTCCTGCGCGTTATAGGTGTCGTGGATAAAGGCGTTCAGCGCCTTTACCCGCTGCATAAGCCCGCGCGATAAAAATTCCCATTCGGCCTGCGCCAGGATGCGGGGAATAATATCAAACGGGATAAGCCGCTCCGTATCGCCGCCCGCTTCGGAATAGACGGCGAAGGTTATGCCCGTGCGGCGGAAAATAAATTCCGCCTCGCGCTGCTTGAGTTCAAGCGTCCCGGCGGGAACACTCGCCAGCCAGTCGCGTATCAGACGATATTGCGGAGGGCACGCCTGCGCGGAACCCATTTCATCAAATATGGCGGACGCAATTTCGGGCTGCATGGGGTTGACCCTCCGAAAAACACAGGCAGACTTATGAGAGCAAGCTTTGTGCCATACTGCTAACAGGCTTGAAAATCGTGGAAAATTCAGCAGCCTGCCGCCAGGACTTGGCCATTACTGCATAATTTTGCGCCAATAAAGCGCGTAGAGACTATTTTCACGCCACGGCATGGCCGGCCTGTATATTAGTCTTCGGCCCTCTGGATACGCCCATCCCACCAGCTTGTGATATCAAACCCATAGAGCGGCACACGGTCTGGAAATCCCAGATGGGCACGGTGCGCCACATTATCCGCAGGCAGATAATATAACGGAATGACGTAATGCCCGGACATCAGCACGCGGTCCATGGCGCGCACGGCGGGAATAAATTCGGCCTCCGTGCGCGCCTCCAGCACATGATTGATCATGGCGTCCATGGCCGCGCTTTTGACGCCGGGATAATTGCGCGCGCCGGGCGTGTTCGCCGCCGCTGATCCCCAGTAATATTTCTGTTCATTGCCGGGCGAAAGCGAGGCGTACCAGTCATACACGATCATATCGAAATCATAATTTCGCAGGCGTTCTTCATATTGACTGGCGTCCACCGTGCGCACATTTATCTTTATGCCCAGACGCAGCAAAGCCCGGGCGAAAACCAGCGCCAGTTTTTCTTCTTCGGGGCGCACCAGCAGAATTTCGAATTGCAGCGGCGCGCCGGTTTGCATCTGCACCATCAGGCCGTCTTTCAGCGCCCACCCCGCATCGGCCAGCAAGGCCCGCGCGCGTTTCGCCCCCTCGCGATTATGGCCCGAACCATCACTGACCGGCGGCCTATAGCCTCTTTCCAGGACTGTTTTCGCAATAGTATCCGCATAGGGAGCCAGCAAAGCGCGCTCCTCAGGGCCCGCCGCATTTTCCGCAGCAGCCAGTGCGGTATTATCAAACAGGCTGCGCGTGCGCCGGTACGCGCCGTGAAAAAAACTGCGATTGACCCATTCAAAATCAAACATGAAATTCAGCGCCTGGCGCACGCGGATATCGTCAAAGGGCGCGCGCCTTGTATTGAACACGAAACCCGGCAGGCCCGATGGCCGTCCATGGGGAATAGCCGCGCGCGCCACAGCGCCATCGCGCACAGCGCGAAAATTATAGGCGCGCGCCCAGCGGGCCGGATCTTTCTCTTCCCACAGATCAAATTGTCCGGCCTTGAACGCCTCAAACGCGGTGTTTTCATCGCGGTAAAAATCCACGCGGATCACATCGAAATTATTCTGTCCGCGATTAACCGGCAAATCCGCCGCCCAGTAATCGCGATTGCGTACATAGGAAATGCTGCGCCCAGGCGTTACATCGCCAACCGCATAGGGGCCGGAACCCAGCGGCGGGCGCAGGCTAGGGGCGCTGATATCCAGCCCCGCATAATGGGCCTTTGAGAGGATCGGCATCAGGCCAAGGATCAGCGGCATTTCCCGGTCAATGGTTTTGGGATCAAAATCAAAACGCACCTGACCCGGCCCCGGCTGGCTGATATGCGTGATTTTTGCATAATAACTGCGGTGATTGGGCCGGCCTTTTTCGCGCAGAGTTTCCGCCGAAAAAATCACATCCTCCACGCGGATCGGCGCGCCATTGGAAAAGCGTGCGCGGGGATCAAGCGTGAAGCTGACCCAGGAGCGATCCCCGGCCACCTCCACCGATTGCGCCACCCAGCCATACAGCGAAAACGCCTCGTCATTGCTGCGCTTCAGCAGGCTTTCAAACACCCATTCACGAATCCCCAGCGGAACCACGCCGCGCACAGTGAAAGGATTGAGATTGTTAAAAGCGCCCCGCTCTCCCAGCACCAGCGTCCCGCCTTTTGGCGCGGCCGGATCGGCATAGGCAAAATGCGTGAAGTCCGGCCCCAGCGCCACCTCGCCATGCATGGCGACGCCATGGCGCGGCGCGGCTGTTGCGGACGCGGCGCATGCAAGGACCGCGGCAAGTAAATATACCGGCGTAAACCGTCGCAGCTTAATCCCGCAGTAATTCATTGATCGAGGTTTTCAGGTGGGTGTAACTTAGGCTTCATCATCTGCAATCAGGGCTGCCGCATCTCGTGCGCCATGCGCCACATGGGTGATGATAATCTCGGATTCCGTGAAACGGTAATAGATGGTGTAACCCCGGTGGAACAGGGCGCGCAAACCAGGGGACAGGTTATCGCGCCTGGCTCCCATCCCGGGGTGGACAAGCAGGGGTTCAAAATGTTCGCGCAGCTGGTGGACGAATGTGGTTGCCGCTGCCGGGTTATCGGAGGCAATGAAGGCCCAGATGTCCGCGAGTTCGTCTTCTGCCTGTTCCGTTACCCGGAGTGTGCGTGGCTGGCTAATTTTTTGTTTCCCGCCTCGATAATCCGTTCCGCGTCGAAGTCCCGTACACGGCCTGCCGTGAGGTCTGACTCTCCACCTTGGATACCGCCCCGCAATGCCTCAAGTTCCTGCCGCCTGATCCCGCGCTTGAGTTGCCAGTCGCGCAGGGCTTCCCGGATAATCTCGCTGCTGGACGTGTATTCACCCTGAGAAATTGCGCCACGAACGGCTTCAGCCATTTCAGGAGTCAAAGTGATGGTCAGACGTTCCATTGAGGCGTCCACTAGCTGAGGCGTCCATTAGCTTACTTCATCACACTTTATCATACTTGACTATTTGGTCAATCCCGCAGCAATTCATTGATAGAGGTTTTGGAGCGGGTGCCGGCGTCAACCTGTTTGATGATCACGGCGCAGGACAGGCTGGGGCGTGCATGGCCGTCGGCATGCGCGGGTCCAGGCAGAACGCCCGGTACGACAACCGAATAGGCCGGCACTTCGCCCTGATAAATCTGTCCGGTGGCGCGATCCACGATCTTGGTGCTGGCCCCCAGAAACACGCCCATGGAGATGACCGAACCTTCGCGCACCACCACGCCTTCGGCCACTTCGGAACGCGCGCCGATAAAACAATTATCTTCGATGATCACCGGATTGGCCTGTAGCGGTTCCAGAACGCCGCCAATGCCGGTGCCGCCGGAAATATGACAGTTCTTGCCGATCTGGGCGCATGACCCCACGGTCGCCCAGGTGTCGATCATGGTGCCTTCATCTACATAGGCCCCCAGATTGACAAAACTGGGCATCAGCACCACGCCCCTGGCGATGTAGGCAGAGCGGCGCACAATGCAGTTTGGCACGGCGCGAAATCCGGCCGTGCTGAACTGGT
>DAIOWE010000154.1:0-5743 GCA_036758605.1 Pseudomonadota bacterium
TCAGGTGTTTGCAAAACTGGGTGATTTCGCAGGCGTTGAAGGGCCAATGATCAAAGCGAAAAAGATCACCGGCTCTGGCATTGGCTGTCTGCGCGAACTGACCCTGGCCAACGGTGCGCGGGTGGTGGAGCGCTGTGAGAATCACGACGCAAAAAGCCGTACACTGACATACAGCATCCAGAACGATGATCATCCGCTGCCGTTCAGCGCTTATGTTGCGACCCTAACCGTAACCCCAACCGGCGACAAGACGTGCCGGGTGGACTGGTGGGGCAATTTCAACGCCAAGGGTGCGCCGGAAGCCGAAGCCATCACGGCCGCACAGGGCATTTATACCGGCGCCATCAAAGGCGCGCAGATCGCGCTGGGGGTTTAGAAAAAGTTTCCGGCCGATTATTCATCCCCTGCTGCAGGTCGCCACGCCCACTTTACGGTGCGTGATGGCAGCGGGGGGAAACGATTTCATCCAAAATCATCCCACACCGGGGATAACCATTCGTTTATTCCTTTCGGATTATATCTGCGCAACGCCGTAACAGCCGCCACTGGCATAGTGAACTCTGCGCATTATTCGTACCGGGACCCCGTTATGAACAAAAATCTCCGCTTAAGGCAATGGTCTGCCGCATGTATGGCGGCTTGCCTGCTGACGGCAACCCTGCCATCCACGACACATGCGGAGGCTGCATCCGACGAGGCGGGAGAGGGTACGGAACTGCCTGTGGCGCCGGACTATTTTCCGATGCCATCGCTTAATATTCCGATGCTCAGGAAAAATCGTTTAACGGGCAGCCTGAGGGTGGATATGGTGCTGGATGTCGCCACGGATGAGGCCATGGGGACAATAAACGAAAAACGCACACTCTTGATCGCTGGTTATGCTGATGCGCTGGGCAGATGGGCGGCGGCCTTTCAGGAAGCGCGCGCGCCCGTGAATGTGATTGCCATCAAAAACCAGTTGCAGACTGTGACCAATGAAGTTCTGGGCCGCACCGACGCCGTTGTGCTGCTGCAAGGCGCGACGATAAACCGCTGATTCAAATTATAGTGCGCGAAACTTGACGATAAAACGCGCCCCAAGAACTTTTCCATCCGCGTTCTTTCGATTTTCGGCTGTCAGACTGCCGCCATAGGCCTGGGTGATTTGTCTCGAAATGCTAAGCCCAAGCCCTGAATGGCGTCCAAACGCTTCGCCGTGCGGGCGCTCTGTATAAAAGCGTTCAAATATGGTTTCGAGATTTTCTTCTGGAATGCCTGGCCCTTCATCTTCGATGATAACCTGCACGTCGCGCCCGGACCGCTTCAGGCTTACCGTAATCATGCCTCCCGGCGGGCTGAACGATGCGGCATTTTCAAGCAGGTTGCGCATCACCTGGCCAATGCGTCCTTCACCCCCCATCACGATAAACTTTTCATGGGGTGATATATCAAGACGAATTTTCGGCATGTCGTCACGGGTTTCTGTAAAGATCTCGATCAGGGCGCCTAGCAGGCTGGCCAGTTCCACCGGCTCTACTGGCGCGCGCGATAGCTGCGCATCCAGCCGCGAGGCTTGCGAAATGTCGCTGATCAGGCGGTCCATCCGGCGCACATCATCCTGCAAGATACCCAGTAATTTATCGCGGGTTTCCTGATCCCTGGCGCGCGGCATGCTTTCCACCGCGCTGCTGATGGAACTTAGCGGGTTTTTGATTTCATGCGCGACGTCGGCGGCAAAATGTTCGTTGGCGTCGATGCGGTCATAAAGCGCGGCGGTCATGTCGGCTAGCACCGCGGACAGATCGCCAATTTCATCATTACGCCTGCTGAAATCCGGGATGGTGGAGCGTCCCCCCTTGCGGTTGCGCACATTTTCGGCGGCGTCGGCAAGCCGCCGGATCGGGCGCACAATCGTACCCGCCATCACCACAGACATAATCACACCGATCAATAGCGCGACCAGAAACACTTCCAGAATGGATCGCCGCTCCGCACTTACAATTTCATTAATGTCACCTGCCTCGGTGGTCAGCATCAGGCCGCCCAGCACCATCTTGAATCGCTGCACCGGCACAGCGACGCTCAGAATCGGTTCGCCCATGCTGTTTTCACGCACCGTGTTCGCAGGGTAGCCCCGCAAGGCCAGCGTTACCTCGACAAATTCGGCGCCACGCTTTTCTTCTATTTCGCGATAGAGCGGCCGGCGCCATGCAGATAATTTGCTGCTCAGGCTGGAATAAAACTGCTCGATACGCTCCGCGATCTGTTGGCTGAGGCGAGGTTCTTCAAGCGCAAAACTGCGTACCGGTTCGGGCAATATTTTCTGACGGCTATCCACGATTAACAGGCCATCCGCCCGAAACAGCCGGGCGCGGGTCTGTGTCGGCAAAACCAGGCGGTTAAGAATTTGTGCTGCAATGGCAGGGTTGATCTGGGTGACATCAAGACCCCGCGCAGAAGTAAACGCGATGGCGCTGGCGATAATTTCAGCCTGCGTGGTCAGTGAGGCAATACGGGTTTCAATCAACCCGCTGCGAAACTGGTTGAGATAGAGCGCCCCGCCCGCAAACAATCCCAGCCCCACGACATTGACGATCAGAATTTGCCGGGTCAGCGGTGAAAACGGTCGGCGCCTGCGCGCCCGCACACCTGGCGCGGGCGGACGCCGCCACGGCAGCTTCAGACGCACAAACAGGTCTTTAATATAAAGGGGAATTTTCAGCTGCGGGTTCCGGCTTCATTATAGCGATATCCTACCCCATACAGGGTTTCGATGGCCGAGAAGGAATCATCCACAACCTTGAATTTTTTGCGGAGCCTTTTGATGTGACTGTCAATGGTGCGGTCATCCACATAGACTTGGTCATCATAGGCCACATCCATCAGCTGATCGCGGCTTTTGACGTGGCCAGGGCGTTGGGCCAGCGCCTGCAACAGCAGAAATTCTGTTACCGTCAGCGTGACATCCTCACCGTCCCAGGTGCAGGCATGGCGCTGCGGATCAAGCACCAGCTTTCCCCGCACCATGGGTTTGGCGTCTTCTGCGCCGGCTTCGCCACGCTCTGTATTGCTATCGGCGCGACGCAATACGGCGCGGATGCGTTCGATCAGCAGCCGCTGTGAAAATGGTTTGCGGATATAATCGTCGGCGCCCATTTTAAGGCCCAGAACTTCATCCATTTCATCGTCTTTGGATGTCAGGAAGATAACTGGAAAAGTGCCTTTTACGCGCAGGCGGCGCAACAGTTCCATGCCGTCCATACGGGGCATTTTGATATCCAGCACGGCCATGTCGGGCGGATTGGCGTCCAGCGCAGCCAGGGCCGTTGCGCCATCCGTATAGGTGCGCACGTGAAATCCCTCGGCCTCCAGCGCAATGGTTACAGATGTCAGAATATTCTGGTCATCATCTACTAGTGCGATCATAGGCATGTCAGTTTGTGCCCCATTTGTTGAAACCTGGGTAAAGGTTGGCCGCAACTAAGCCGGAATTATGGCAAAATATAGCTGATTTTATGTGCATGGCTCATATATATAATCCATGCAGTCTCAAACCACCTCCAATACATCCGATCTTTCTGCACAGGCCCGCGCACTTGTTCGTGGTGCGCGCACGGCTGTCCTCAGCACACTTCTGGCCGGGAATGGGGCGCCGTATGGCAGCCTGATTCTCGGCGCCACATGTCCGGATGGCGCCCCGCTTCTTCTGCTGTCAAGGCTGGCGGTGCATACGGGGAACCTGCTGCAGGATCCCCGTGCATCCTTGCTGTATGACGCGACCGGCGCCCTGGAAAATCCATTGACGGGCGCCCGGATCAGTCTTGTTGGCGCCATCCAGCCGGTACCGGCTGAGAGCATGGCGATCTGCCAGACCCGCTTTCTAGCCAGACATCCGTCCGCCGCCGCCTATGCCGACTTTGCTGATTTCAGTTTTTATCGCCTGCAACCGGATCGCGCGCATTTAGTGGCGGGATTTGGCCAAATTAGCTGGATAGAAGGGGCGGACTTACTGCTTTCGCGGGGGCAATGGGCACATATTGCAGAGGCCGAGGCTGGCATTCTTGCCCATATGAACAAGGATCATCATGACAGCGTCGCCCTCTATGCAGAGAATCTATTGGGACAGGCCCCCGGACCCTGGCGGATGACGGGGTGTGACCCGGAGGGCTGCGATCTGGCGCTGGCTGGCACATTGGTGCGCCTGCCATTTGCGGCTATGGCCTGCACGCCGGAGCAGGTACGCCAGGAACTGGTGCGTCTCAGCCATCTGGCGCGGACGAAAACCCCTTAATTTGTATGAGTTTATGGTAAAGATTAGCGGACTATTAAAATATCCTGAATGAATGTGATTATGATTACTGCAAATTCCAATTTTTTTGGGCATACATGTGTCCCGTACAGGTAATCTTTCTTGCTACAGACTTGTCAGGCTATTATTTTGCGCGGTGCCTTTTTAACTGGAGAATGAAGCAGATTGTGGCCATTGCATAATTATTATTTCTGGCTGGCCGGTTAAATCCGGAGCCATTCTTTGATAACTTAACCAGTATACGATCAGCCGTAGCGCTTAAAACGACTGCGGTGTCAGGGAGAGAAGAGTGAAACATTCAGGACGCTTTGTCAGCAAATCCGGTATCGAGAAACAGGGTATCAGCAAGGCCCGCCTGGTGCACTGGAATGAGTGCCCCGCCACGCTGTATCAAATGGCTGTGGAGCGTGATGAAGGCATGGTCGCCGAGGGCGGCCCCCTTGTGGTGCGCACCGGCACGCATACCGGCCGTTCGGCGCAGGACAAATTTACCGTGCGCGACGCCAGCACGGAAAAGCATGTGTGGTGGGAAAATAACAAGGCGATGACGCCGGAACATTTTGCTGCCCTGCACAAGGATATGCTGGCCTATACCGAAGACAAGGAATTATGGGTGCAGGACCTGTATGGCGGCGCAGATCCCAAATCGCGGTTGAATGTGCGCATCATCACCCAGCACGCCTGGCATTCGCTGTTCATCCGGCATTTGCTGGTGGAGCCTGAGTTGCACGAACTGGCGGCTTTTGTGCCGGAATTCACCATCCTGCATTTACCCGACTTTGAGGCCAATCCTGCCAAACATGGCGGGCGCTGTGAAACCATGATCGCCGTTAATTTCGCTGAACGCACGGTGCTGATTGCAGGCACCAGCTATGCCGGTGAAATCAAGAAGGCGGTTTTCACCATTCTCAATTATCTGCTGCCGGAACGTGGCATCATGCCGATGCATTGTTCTGCGAATGTCGGGCCCAATGGCGACTCAGCCATTTTCTTCGGCCTGTCCGGCACGGGCAAGACGACGCTTTCCGCCGACGCCAGCCGCACCCTGATCGGCGATGATGAACATGGCTGGGCCGATGATGGCGTATTCAATTTCGAAGGCGGCTGCTATGCCAAGATGATTCGCCTGTCGCCAGAGGCCGAGCCGGAAATCTATGCGACCACGCGCATGTTCGCAACGGTGCTGGAAAATGTCGTCATTGATCCGGTTACGCGCAAGCTTGATCTGGACGATGACAGCTATGCGGAAAATTCACGCGGCGCCTATCCGACCACCTATATTCCCAATGCCAGCCGTACAGGCTTCGCCAAGGGCAGCCCCAGGAACATCATCATGCTGACCGCCGATGCGTTCGGCATCCTGCCCCCAATCGCAAAACTGACCCCAAGCCAGGCGATGTACCATTTCCTGTCTGGTTACACGGCGCGCGTTGCCGGCACGGAAAAGGGCGTGAC
>DAIOWE010000155.1:0-5738 GCA_036758605.1 Pseudomonadota bacterium
CGGAAAACTGATCATCGTCACGGGGTACAATCCGCAATATTCAAAAATTGCAAAGACCCTTGGCAAACTTGGCGGGCTTCATGATGTCCTGCGTATAGGCAAGCCCGTCCGACTGGAAGAATTGCGCAATGTTCTGAAGATTTAAGGCGTGCCGCATTTAGGTTGAGGCACACCCTGCCCCCAGCCTGCCACCCCGCACTTGGTGCGGGGTGGCACTGTGTGTGGGGCGACTCTAGCTAAATGCGGCATGCTCTAAACAAAAGCTGCTCTAAGGCGTGCTTACCAGCGGCAGCTCAAGGGTAAACCTGCTGCCTTTACCCGGCGCGCTTTGCAGCCGGATACCGCCCTGCATCAATTCGGCAAGACGTTTTGAGATATGCAGGCCAAGGCCAACGCCCTGTCCTATATCATCATAGGCGCCAGCATTATCTCCGCGCACAAATTTGTCAAAAACCCGGTTTTGCAAATCCGGTGATATGCCAATTCCGGTATCCCATACGGTGATCGCGGCGACAGGAATACCGTCATGGACATCCGCCATAATCTCTATGCCAATGGCGCCATTCTCCCCTGTAAATTTTACGGCATTGCTCAGAAGATTGACAAGGATCTGCGTTGCAAGAAGCGGATCAGCCTTAACCAGCCAGCCTGGCGGAATCATTGCTTTGCCAAGGTCCAGATTTTTGGCGCGAGCCCGCATATGCACAATACTCACGGACTGTTCAATCAGGCCGGCAATGTCGACTGTTTGCAGGTTCAGGGATACTTCATCCCCTTCGATTTGCGCAGTTTTCAGCATTGTATCAATAAGTGACAAAAGATGCTGTCCGGATTTCAGAATATCGTCCGCGTACCCCGCATATTGCTCGTTCAGATTGCCAAACAGTTTCATCGTCATCGCTTCGGAAAAACCAAGAATGGCATTTAGCGGTGTGCGTAATTCATGACTCATGGTCGCAAGAAATTCTGTTTTGACTTTAAGTGCTTTTTCGGTGCGGCCACGCTCTATGTCCAGCTGGATATTGCGATTTATCAGCGCTTCCTTTGCATTCTCCAACTCGCGATAGGCCGCCGCCGCCGCATCTTCTGCCTGAAAGCGTTCTGTGACATTGACGCCCACACCGCGAAAGCCCCAAAACTTGCCACTGACAGGTTCAAAAACGGGAACGCCGCTCATATGAAAATAATATGACCGGCTGTTTTGCCCCTGCATTACAAAGATGGCGTCACGAAACGGCTGATGCCTGGAAAAGCCTTGCGGGGGCGGGGCATCCTTGCCAGAGCGGTCAACGAAGCGGCCTATTTCACCAATATCCATGCCAACATAAAATATGGCGGGTTTACCCAGAATATCGGTTGCACGGTCAGATAGCGAAATCAGCTTTCCCTCCGCATCCAGCTCCCAGAATAAATCGGAACTTGCACGCAATTGATCCCGCATGCGGGACAAATCCTGCCCCGTGTGAAGCATGGCCGCTGCCTGGCCGCTCGCCTCCACATAATGCCCTACCACCCCCAGCAGGGTGTTTGAATTATCGAACAGGGGATAATGGTAAGAACGCACATGCCGGGGTTGCCCATCCGGCGCCGCAACCATAACCTCATCGCGGGAATAACTTTCTTTATTGTTGCAAATAAACTGGAAAACATCACTGGCAATATGTCCATTTTCCGGAGGCGCGCCAGCAACAGAAGGATAGCCCGCGCTGACAAACAATATCTGCCCGGAAGGTCCACAAACGTAAAATGCCGCATCGTCGGCAAAACTGATCCGGCTGGCCACCTCTTCAAGAAGCCGCGTAAGCATACCCGCATCGGATGAATCGCCACCAGCGTGACGTTCGGCAGACGGAATGAAGGCCGCGCCTCCACCAAGCGTAAATCTCTGCATTTTAATCGCCCATCAACACAACAAGACCGCGTTAAAATCCTACCGGACTTTCTGCATTTTCTGCTCCGCCTTTTGTAACTCCGAGTCGTTATGCCAGTAGTTTAGCGTTAACTGGGCATGATCAGAAGATATTTCCCGGAATATTTCAAGTACATTTCGCAATTCCTTCGTAGACTGACGACTATTATTACGTGACTGTAACAACAGTAAGGCCATCGTAGAGAAGTGCGCTTCATTAAACTCAAGGGCCTTGCACAAAACAGCAAAAGGCGTGATGTCCTTGTCCAGCACAATGCGATTTACAGTTGTGAATGAAATTCCGGCCAAACTTGACAGTCCCGCACAAAAAGCGGGGATACGCAAATTGCGCAACATATTGATGATAACTTCAACTTTTAGTTGATCTTCGTCGTGCAGCGCGGATGCCAGTTTGGTGGCCGTCGCAACGGCCGTGCCTGGTTTTTCGGCCTCTGTTATGGCGAGAATGTCCCTGGTCACATTCTCCAGTGTGGGATCCAGTACATGCTCGGCAATGTTGAATTCTTTCAGTATTTTTTGCCGAAGATTTGCAGAGACCCACCAGAACATCTGGTTTGCAAGCTCTGTCGGCAGGTCGGCCCGTGATAAAAGGGGTTCCTGAAACTGGTCAAAACGGCGGCTTTCTGCAACCAGATACGCCATGGCTGCATGCGATAATGTGGCGTTCGGGTTACGGATAAGGGCTTCCACCACGTCCGGATCCACTGCATGATCGATCAGACTATCGCTGACGGCCGATGACAGCGATGCACGCATGGCGATACATAGCTGATGCTCGCGTGTGCGCAGCTGGATGATCTCGATCAGTGTCGTTTCCTGCAATAACTGGGAGTACTGCAGGATCGGACCGGCGACGGAAATATCATCTCTGGCCAGCATTTCGATCAGGCCTTCGGGCGCATGGAGAGAGTCGGCAAGCTGGGTGGCCAATTGCTGACGCACCTGCAATTCCATGTCCTTGACGAGCCGACTCAGAACCTGATCCATAAGCGCACGCTCCTGGTCACTCAGCCGCCCGTCCTGAGAAAGGACAAGATCCAGCACATTCTCGGCCAAAATCTGACGTGAACGCCGGGTACCTTCACGCGCCATGGCGATCAGGGAAGACATATCGCGATGTGTTTCAGCCATGCTCATTACCGGGTGACCATCGAATTGCGTACACAAAAGTCCATGACCCATTCAGGATGGGGGATACTCCACTGTATGGCTTTATCGGAAATTTTCTGTTAACAGACACACAGCCAGCCCAGACTAATAGAAGGAAGTTACGATATGGCGTCACATGGCCGTGCACGATTTGTTAACGATTCCGGTGTCGATGAAATCGCCATTGGCGTTAAGGAATTTGAATGCATGGGGGCGACGGCGCCCCATGATCATCCGCATATCTACCTGGATATGGGACGCGATGCCCAAATTCGCTGCCCATATTGCGGAACGCTGTTTCGCCATGATCCGGCGCTTGGCGCCAATGAGGCCCGGCCGCAAGACTGTATCAGCGCAGGTTAACCGGGCTTGCGTGCGTCCCCCTTTCCGATCAGCGCCGTCACCACACGGCATAACGGAAAAATCGGGATTTGTTCATGCCCCGGCCGGAAATATCCGCCAGTTCTGGGGACCATCCAAAAACATAGCCTGACACAGGATTTGCAGGCTATCCGAAATTTTCCCGCCGCAGCGCTGATAACCCTGATGGAAATGGGTGAGCTTGACTGGGCTGGCCCCGCACTGCCTGAATTGGGTGCGGCCTGCGCAACGCTTGGGATACAGCATATTTACCTGCCGATTGTCGATTGTGACATTCCAGACATGCAGTGGGAACGCCGTTGGGAAAGCCACGGTCCTGAACTGCACACCCTGATAGAGTCCGGGCATAATATTGTCTTTCACTGTCGCGGCGGCCGGGGCCGCGCCGGGCTTGCCGTAACCCGCATGCTGATCGAAATCGGCGAAGACCCTGCCCTGGCGATGGCGCGCGTCCGCGCCGCACGTCCTGGCGCCATTGAGACCCCTGCACAGGAAGATTATTTACTTCGTCTGGGCATATAATTTTATGCGCGACCTCCATCCTGTTTGCTGCTTTAATGTTGGCATCAATATTCATAACAGGGCGGGAAACCGGATATGGCGAGCTTCACCTCCGACGGATTAAAGATTGCGTTTAATGCAGTGGGCTATGGCGATCCGGTGCTGCTGCTGCACGGCTTCGCAGCCAATCGCGGACAGGCATGGCGGGCCAGCGGCTGGTTCGATCTGCTTGACAAGGCCGGCATCGATTATGCCGCGATGGATCATCGCGGGCACGGCGAAAGCGACAAGCCGCATGAGGTCGACGCCTATGCGATTGATAAAATGATCGCCGACATCATAAATTTTCTCGATTATCTGAAAGCCAGGCAGGCGGTGATTGTTGCCCATTCCATGGGGGCAATGCTTTCGATGCGCCTGCTGACCGAACATCCGCAGCGCTTCACATCGGCGGTGTTATGTGGCGTTGGCGCACGCATGCTGGAAAAGCGCGATGACAGAAAAATGATGGCGGAAGGCCTGACCAGCAGCGATCCCAAAGCGATCAAGGATGAACACGCATTATCGTTTCGCGCCTTTGCCGAATCCACCGGCAGCGACATGAAGGCGCTGGCCGCCTGCATCAGCGCGCGGCGCGAACCCATTGATGAACAGGCGCTGTCGAAAATCGCCGTGCCGGTGATGGTCATTACCGGTTCGGAAGATGACCTCAGCGGCAAACCGGAACCGCTGGCGGCGCTGATCCCGGGCGCCAGGGCTGTGACCATCGAAGGCGCCAGCCACCATACCATCATGGGCGATCCAGACTTCAAACAGGAGGTCGTGCGCTTTCTTGGGCTAAAGGTAAAACCCACCGCCTTTGAAGATGACGATGATGAAGATCGCTGGAAGCGCTAGCGCATGATGCGTTTAGGTTTGCCCATGCCACAATTTCGGTCTGTCACCCCGGAATAAATCCGGGGTGACAAAATAAGATTGCGCTTCCATCTAAACAGGACGGACTCTGGGGTTACACGATAAGGCAACCCGCTCCTCCCCCTGAAAGGGGGAGGAGGTCTGCTTCAGTCAGGATGTGCCGGATGCTAGTCCTTCGGCGGCTTGCCAACAGCCTTGGATTCGACCAGGGCGTCAATATCACTGTTCGAATAGCCATATTTCGCCAGCACTTCGTAGGCGTCGCCGCCCTTGCGGGGCGGATGCAGGCGGAATTTGGCGGGCGTCTTGGAGAAATTCACCGGATGCTTGGTGGTGAAATAGCCGCCTTCGGTGGGATGTTCGCGCCGGGTGAAGAATTTCACATCCACCAGATGCGGATCCTGCTGCAGATCTTCCAGCCGGTTGATACGCATGCAGGGGATGTCATGCTCGTCGAGCAATGTCATCCATTCCTGGGTGGTCTTTTCCTGGGTTACTTCGCCGATCAGCGCATACAGGCTGTCGATATTCTTGGTGCGGTCCTCGAAGCTGGCGCCGCGCCATTTGTCCCACAGTTCCGGCTTGCCGGAAATATCGAAAAACAGCGGCCAGTGCTTGTCGGTATAGGGTACGATGCCGATATAGCCGTCCTTGCTTTTGAATGGCTTGCGGTTGGGGGTCAGAATGCGGGTATAGCCCCACTGGCCGATAGGCGGATCATAGGCGTGGCCATAAAAATGCTCGGCCAGGGTAAAGCCGACCAGCGCCTCCAGCATCGGCACTTCGACAAATTGGCCTTCTCCGGTGCGCTGATGATGGAACAGCGCCGCCAGGGTTGCATACATCATATGCAGGCCGGTCG
>DAIOWE010000156.1:0-5731 GCA_036758605.1 Pseudomonadota bacterium
GGGACAGGCCTGCGTGGTGCGCGCGCCCGGTTCCAACATCACCGAAGCGGACATTCTGAAACATTGCAGCACTAGGCTGGCCAAATTCAAGCAGCCCGCCAGTGTCCGCTTCATCGATGTAATCCCGCGCAACGCCAGCGGCAAAACCCTGAAACGCGAATTACGCCGCGAAGCAGAAGAAGAAGCCGCCAGAGCCGGATCGGGCAAGGCGGCGCAATAGGCATGGTGCTGCAAAACAAGGTGGCGCTGGTTACCGGCGCGACAAGCGGTATCGGGCTGGCCATCGCCAGGGCGCTGGCGGCGCAGGGCTGCGCAGTTGGCGTCAATGGCAGCCGCGCAAAACAGGAAATAACTCCGTTAACGGATGAAATCAGTAAGGCGCACGGGGTGAAGTGTGCGGCGCTGTCCGCCGACATGGCCGATCCCCAGTCAATTGCGGCCATGATGGCCAGCGCCGTGGCGGAACTTGGGCCCATCGATATTCTGATCAATAATGCAGGCGTTCAGCATGTATCGCCGATCAGCGGATTTCCGCCGGAAAAATGGGATCAGCTTATCGCCATTAATCTGAGTTCCGCGTTTCACACTACCCGTGCGGTCCTCGCGCCCATGATGGACCGGGGCTGGGGCCGCATCGTCAATATCGCTTCCGCGCATGGGCTGGTCGCGTCGCCCTTTAAATCCGCCTATGTGGCCGCCAAGCATGGCTTGCTTGGCCTGACCAAGGTCACCGCACTGGAATGCGCCGAACATGGTGTGACCGCCAACGCAATCTGTCCCGGCTATGTGTGGACGCCGCTGGTGGAAAAGCAGATCCCGGATCAGGCGCGCGCGCATGGCATGTCCGAAAAGGACGTCATAGAGAAAGTCATGCTGGCCCCGCAACCCAACAAAAAATTCGCAACCGTCGAGGAGGTGGCCGCGCTGACGGTATTTCTCTGCTCGGATATGGGCGCCTCGATCACCGGCGCATCCCTGCCCCTCGATGGCGGCTGGACGGCACGGTAGGCCGATCCAGACAGAAGCCGCCCCCGCCACAAGCAGATCCTGCCAGATTGCAAGATTCTGGTAGGTCCAACGCACGAAAAAGCCGCCGCCCGTTAAGGGGCAGCGGCTTTTATATTTCCCGGGTGATGGGGTTGGGCAGGAAATTAAAACCCCGCCGCCCATCACCAGACCCCCGGCATTACAGCCGGGGGGCTTTTTGACAATTTGTGATACCGATTAGAATTTGTAGCCAAAACCTACGCGCATCAGATGGCCGCTGGTGTCAAATTCCGAATTGTAGCCGGTGCCGCCGCCAAGCGGAACAGCCGTCGGGATAACGGCGACATTGGTGGTTTCGCTACCCAGATCATAATACAGGTAGCTGGCCGTCAGACGCCAGGGGCCCTGCACGGCATGCTCAAAGCCGCCGCCGAGCGCAAAACCATATTCCGTATTGTCATCCGAGCCCGCGAACTGCGGCAGGTTGGTGACGCCGCGCATATCCACGCTATTGTCAACATTGCCATAGGCCAGACCACCGGTCACATAGCCCAGTGTCGCGCCGCCGTTAAAGGCGTAACCCACACGGGCCCGCAGCGTGCCAAGATAATCCAGGCTTTGCGTGAAAGTGTTGTTGAGACGTCCCGCCACCGCAGCGGTCGGCAGGGTTGCGGTATTCACCGTGCGGGTTTCTTCCAGATCGGTATAGTCCAGATCTGCTTCGAGACCATAGACCAAAGTTCCTGACTGCCAGTTATAACCCAGCGCCACGCCGCCCACGAAACCGTCCGAATCGAGCGACACTTTGGCAGGACGTGCGCCGCCCGTAACATTGGTCACATTGACTGCGGCCTGGCCGGTGGTGTCCACATCATCGTCAGAGGATGCGCCATAGCCAATATGCAGGCCGCCATAAGCCCCTGCCCATGAACCCCCGGAAGCGTCCTGCGCCAGGGCCATGCTGCTGACGCTAAGTGCAAGACCAGCCAAGGCGGGCAGCGCGATAGATAAACGAGCCATATTCATAATCTCCCAGTGTTAATCCGAAATTCCTGCGCAGACACTAAGGTTCAGCTGCTTAACAAGTCAAGTTGGAGCGGGAGCAGACCAGGAATTTCACCGATATTGTAAGGCTTTGTTGCCTAAGGGTGACAGTTGCATAATGAATTCCTCATAAAAATGAACTGAAACTTACCGTAATATTATTATAGTTCCGCTGAACTGCGGGACGCCGGGTCATATTCCATGCCCCGCCGGGGCGCCCGGGCGTGATCCACACCATGCATCTGCACCGCCAGCCGCTGCGCCATCTCATGCCTGGAGAATAAAATCCGCAATCCCCGTAATATCATCCAGCGCAAAAACCGGTTGTTGTTCCGCACTTATCGCATCGTCCGTGGCGATCGCCACAATATGCGGATCGCTTTCCGACAGCGGGCCGCCAGCGGAATCCCGGCGGCGCACTTCCAGTTTGGGGTGCCCGCCATGCTTGAAGCCTTCCACCAGCACCAGATCAACCGGCGACATATGGCGCAGCAATTCAGACAGCGGCGGTTCCGCCGCGCCGCGCAATTCATGCAGCAGCGCCCAGCGGTCATGCGAGGCGATCAGCACTTCGCGCGCGCCCGCATCGCGATGCAAATAAGAATCCTTGCCCGGCCGGTCCAGATCAAAAGCGTGATGGGCGTGCTTCACCGTCGAAACAGACAGGCCCCGCGCGCTGAATTCCCGCACCAGCGCCGCCACCAGCGTCGTCTTGCCGCTATTCTTCCAGCCAACAATTCCAAATATCTTCATTGCGCGTATAATCCGGCTACTGTGTTTCTGACTGTTTTATATGCACATTATACGGGATACGGTTTTAGCGGCGGAAAATGGCTGATATAAATTATTTTATTCGCAAAATCTGGCAATTACTGCCGCGCCGCCCGCGCCGCTGGCTGTTTGTGCGGGCCAGCAGTTTTGGTCTTCGGCCCCTGGCCGATCCTGGTGCGGCGCGCCCGCCGGTCACGGTGGCGGGCGTATTCCAGTCGGCAAGCGGATTGGGCGAATCCGCGCGGCTGAATCTTGCCGCCCTGCATGATGCGGGGATTGCATGCAATGTTGCGGATCTGAGCCATACGCTGCTGGGCAGTATGGAACTACCGCCTTCGCCCTTTCCACCCGCGATTGCGGGCCCGGGAACATTGATCCTGCATGTTAGCGGGCCGTTTGTGCCTTATGCGCTGCGCTGTCTTGGACCGGCATTGACCGAGGGCAAGCATATTATCGGTGTCTGGCATTGGGAATTGCCAAGGCTGCCATCTGACTGGGCTATCGGATGCGCGCATGTGCATGAAGTGTGGGCTCCAAGCCAGTTTATCGCCAACGCCGTGCAGCAGAATTTTCAGGGTATGGTGCGCGTCATGCCCCATGCGATACCGTTACCCGATGGCATTGATGCAACGCCGTGGCGGGCGATGGCCGATAACGGTTTTCTTGCGGTTACGCAGTTTAATATGGCGTCGGGGTTTGAGCGGAAAAATCCGCTGGCGGCGGTAGCGGCCTTTCGCCGTGCCTTTGGCGATGATCCAAAAGCCTGCCTGATCATCAAAATGCAGAACCAGGACGCCTGGCCCGAAGGCGCGCGGCGCCTGCGCGCCGCCACGGCAAATGCCAGCAACATAAAAATCGTTACGCAGATCATGACACGCAGCGAAGTGTTTTCCATGCTGGCGGCGGCCGATACGGTTTTGTCGTTACATCGCGCGGAAGGGTTTGGCCTGCTGGCTGCCGAGGCAATGCTGATGGGTAAGCCTGTCATCGCCACCAACTGGTCGGCGACGGCGGCTTTTTTGACTGCGCAAAATGCCTGCCCGGTTTCTTACCGTCTGGTTCCGGCCTGTGATCCGCAGGGCAATTATCATTACCCGGATCAAAACTGGGCGGAACCGGATATTGCGGAAGCTGCGCATTGGCTGCGCCAATTGCGCGCCGACCCTGATCTGCGGCTGCGCCTCGGCCATCAGGCGAAAGCAGTCGCCAGCCAGTTCAGCCCGCAAGCCTGCCAGGCGCATCTGCGCAAGGCTTTTTCAGCCGCTACAAGTTAACGGCCCCTGTTCGAATATGCGGTAATTTTAAGGTGCAGGTCAGAAACCCAAAAAAAACAAAACGCCGCCAACGCATTGCGTTGACGGCGCTATAACTGGTTGCGGGGGTTGGATTTGAACCAACGACCTCCAGGTTATGAGCCTGGCGAGCTACCGGGCTGCTCCACCCCGCGATAATTTCAAGTCCGGGCACGGCCCGGTAGCAGTTTTGCCGTCGCGCCGCTTGGCGGGCTGGGTAACCCCGCGTCAAACTATTTGCATAATGCTGCAAATGCCAAACCCCCGCCAAAAAGACGGGGGGCTGCGGCATCATCATGTCAGTGGGTTAATTGCTGCTTTCTGTGTCATCGGAACATCCCGCCCTTCGCAGGCCCGGCAGTGACCTACTCTCCCAAGCCTTGAGACTTAGTACCATTGGCGCTGAGGAGTTTAACGGCCGAGTTCGAAATGGGATCGGGTGATGTCTCCTCGCTAGGACCACCAGGCCGGCGAAAGGCGGGGTTGTTCCGCGATATATGCTGCAAGCCATCAGGCTGCACAGCCGTCATCGAAAACAGGCATTGTTCAAGAACCAGTGCACACACTGTAAAACACAGATCATATATTTTCCGTACACAGAACATCACATGCAGATGTTGATCCGCATGCCGATATCCCGGTTTGATCACTGTGCATAAGTTCACATGGAAAATCCATGCGAGATGGTCAAGCCTGTCGAGCGATTAGTACCGGTAAGCTACACACATTACTGTGCTTCCACACCCGGCCTATCAACGTGATGGTCTATCACGGCTCTCAGGGAATTCTGGTTTCGAGGGAGGCTTCCCGCTTAGATGCTTTCAGCGGTTATCCCGTCCACACATAGCTACCCGGCTGTGCCGCTGGCGCGACAACCGGACCACCAGTGGTGTGTTCACCCCGGTCCTCTCGTACTAGGGGCAACTCCTCTCAAAATTCCTACACCCATGGCAGATAGGGACCGAACTGTCTCACGACGTTCTAAACCCAGCTCACGTACCACTTTAATCGGCGAACAGCCGAACCCTTGGGACCTGCTCCAGCCCCAGGATGTGATGAGCCGACATCGAGGTGCCAAACACCCTCGTCGATATGAACTCTTGGAGGGTATCAGCCTGTTATCCCCGGCGTACCTTTTATCCGTTGAGCGATGGCCCTTCCACACGGGACCACCGGATCACTATGACCGACTTTCGTCTCTGCTCGGTCCGTCGACCTCGCAGTCAGGCAGGCTTATGCCATTGCACTCAACAGCTGATTTCCAACCAGCTTGAGCCTACCATCGCGCGCCTCCGTTACACTTTGGGAGGCGACCGCCCCAGTCAAACTACCCACCATGCAGGGTCCCGAACCCGGATTCACGGGCTACGGTTAGACACCAGAGAAGACAAGGGTGGTATTTCAAGGGTGACTCCACAAGAGCTGGCGCCCCTGCTTCAAAGTCTCCCACCTATCCTACACATGTCGTCCCTGATGCCACTGCAAAGCTATAGTAAAGGTGCACGGGGTCTTTCCGTCTAACCACGGGAACTCCGCATCTTCACGGAGAATTCAATTTCACTGAGTCGATGTTGGAGACAGCGGGGAAGTCGTTACGCCATTCGTGCAGGTCGGAACTTACCCGACAAGGAATTTCG
>DAIOWE010000157.1:0-5675 GCA_036758605.1 Pseudomonadota bacterium
GGCATGGCAACCGGCGGCACCCTGTTTGAAGAAATGGGGTTCTATTATGTTGGGCCAATTGACGGGCACAATCTGGACCATCTGATTCCGGTACTGGAAAATGTGCGCAATGCCAAACAGGGCCCGATCCTGCTGCATGTGGTCACACAGAAAGGCAAGGGCTATCCGCCCGCCGAGGCCGCCGAAGATAAATATCACGGTGTGAACAAATTCGATGTGGTCACGGGCGCGCAAAAAAAATCCGCGCCCAATGCGCCGCAATATACCAGGGTGTTTGCGCAAAGCCTGATTGCCGAGGCGCACAAGGACGATAAGATCGTCGCCATCACGGCGGCCATGCCATCGGGCACCGGGCTTGATCTGTTTGCAAAGGCGTTTCCGGATCGCTGTTTTGATGTGGGCATTGCCGAACAGCATGGCGTGACCTTTGCGGCGGGCCTTGCCTGCGAAGGTTACAAACCGTTTGCGGCGATCTATTCCACATTCCTGCAACGCGCCTATGATCAGGTAGTGCATGATGTGGCGATCCAGTGCCTGCCGGTGCGTTTCGCCATTGACCGTGCAGGTCTGGTGGGGGCTGATGGGCCAACCCATGCCGGATCATTCGATATTGGCTATCTATGCAATCTGCCGAATTTTGTCGTGATGGCGGCGGCCGACGAGGCCGAGCTGATGCATATGGTGGCGACGGCCGTCAGTATTGATGACCGGCCAAGCGCGTTCCGCTTTCCGCGTGGCGAAGGCACGGGCGTGGCGCTGCCGGATGTGGGCGCAGTGCTGGCTATTGGCAAGGGGCGCATGATTCGCGAAGGAAACCGGGTTGCAATTCTGAATTTTGGCGCGCGTTTGTCCGAGATATGCGAGGCGGCGCGGATATTGGAGAGTTATGGGCATCAGATCAGTATTGCCGATGCGCGTTTTGCCAAACCCCTGGACACCGGTCTGATCAGCCGTCTGGCGCGGGAGCATGAAATTCTGATTACGGTTGAAGAAGGCGCCATTGGCGGATTTGCAGCCCAGGTTCTGCATTATCTCGCCACGGCGGGCTTGCTGGATAAAGGGCTGACAGTGCGGCCGCTCTGTTTGCCGGATCGCTTTCAGGATCAGGATACGCCCGAAAAAATGTATGCGGATGCCGGGCTCGACGCCACGCATATTGTGGCCAATGTTCTGGCCCTGCTTGGGACCGAAATCCCGCATGTAGAAATATTGCGGGCATAGTGGTTCAATCTCCCGAAGGCATAATTGAAGTTGAAGTCACCCAACTTGGCCATTCCGGCGACGGCGTGGTCGAGGTTGATGGCCGCAAATATTTCGTGGCATATGCTGCGCCGGGTGACCGGCTTCAGATAAAATTCAATCCGGGCGATAAAGATCGCGCCGCCATCGTGCAAATTCTGAACCCCGGCGATGCGCGCGTCACTGCGCCATGCCGTCATTTCACGCAATGTGGCGGGTGCGCCCTGCAACATCTGTCTGATCTTTTTGTTGCGGACTGGAAGCGCGAACAAATTATTGACGCGCTGGCGCATCGTGGCCTGCATGATGTGTTGGTGCGGCCAACCCGGACCATGCCGCCCGCATCGCGCCGCCGTGCGGCCTTTACAGCAGAACATGGCGTAGACGGAATTCATATCGGTTTTCACGCGCGCATGAGTAAACGGCTCGTTCCCGTTTCTGAATGCACGGTGCTGGATAAAAATATCGTGCAGGCTTTGCCGGGACTGGAAAAAATGCTGGCGCCATTGTTGCGCCATGGTCAATCGGTGCGTCTGCTGGTAACACAGACGGGTACTGGCCTGGATGTGGATGTGCAATTTGGTTCGGGCCAGAAGGCAGAACCAAATCTGCGCTTGCGAACATTACTGGCGGCAAGTGCGGACAGGCTTGATCTGGCGCGTTTAAGCTGGAACGGCGTGATTTTGCTTGAACGGCGCAAACCACAAATAGTCATGGGGGGTACGCCGGTCAGCCCGCCGCCCGGCGCGTTCCTGCAGGCAAGCAGCCAGGGCGAGGCGGAATTGATAGCACTTGTTCTCGAAGCGCTGGGCGCTAAAACACTGGGCGCCAAAGGCGCGCGTATTCTTGATCTGTTTGCCGGATGTGGCACCTTCACCTTTCCGGTTGCGTCCCATGCGCGCGTACATGCTGTTGAAGGCGATCGCGCCATGACGGAGGCGATCCGCCAGGCCGCAAACCAGAGACAGGGCCTGAAACAGATTGAAGCAAGCCATCGCGATTTACAACGCGGCCCGCTGTCCGTTGATGAGCTGGCCTCCTATGCAGCGGTGATATTTGATCCGCCAAAAGCCGGGGCGCGTGCGCAGGCCGATCAGATAGCGGCCAGCCAAATACACAAGGTGATCGCGGTATCCTGTGCGCCTGCCACCTTTGCCCGTGACGCCAGATCGTTGGTAGACGGAGGATTTCTACTGCGCTGGGTTACGCCGGTTGACCAGTTTCGCTGGTCAGCCGAGGTTGAACTGGTAGCGTTGTTTGAACGCGCTTAAACCTGTCTCTCCACCATCATCTTTTTGATTTCCGCAATCGCCTTGGCCGGGTTCAGGCCCTTGGGGCAGGCTTGCGCGCAGTTCAGAATGGTGATGCAGCGGTACAGGCGGAACGGATCTTCCAGATCATCGAGGCGTTCGCCGGTGGCTTCGTCGCGGCTGTCGATCAGCCAGCGATAGGCTTGCAGCAGGGCGGCGGGGCCAAGATAGCGGTCGCCGTTCCACCAATAGCTGGGGCAGCTTGACGAGCAGCAGGCGCACAGAATGCATTCATAAAGGCCATCCAGTTTCTGGCGGTCTTCATAGCTTTGCCGCCATTCTTTTTGCGGTTCCGGCGATACCGTTTGAAGGTACGGCTTGATAGAAGCATATTGCGCATAGAAATTGTTCAGGTCCGGCACCAGATCCTTGACCACATCCAGATGCGGCAGCGGATAGACTTTTACATCGCCGTTTATTTCATACATGCCCTTGGTGCAGGCCAGCGTGTTGCCGCCATCAATGTTCATGGCGCAGGAACCGCATACCCCCTCGCGGCAGGAACGGCGGAAGGTCAACGTCGGATCAATCTCGTTCTTGATCTTGATCAGCGCATCCAGCACCATCGGGCCGCAACTGTCGGTGTCGATCTCATAAGTATCCAGGCGCGGGTTCTTATCGTCATCCGGGCTCCAGCGGTAAATATGGAACGTGCGGATATTTTTCGTTCCAGCAGGGGCCTTGAAGACATTGCCCTTTTCGACCCTGGAATTTTTTGGAAGTGCAAACTCGACCATCACAGCTTTCCTTAATAAACGCGCTTCTTCGGCGCGATATATTGAATGTCATTCGACAGGGTATAGGCATGCACCGGACGGTAATCGATGCGCACCTTGCCGCTTTCATCGAGCCAGCTAAGGGTGTGCTTCATCCAGTTGTCATCGTCCCGGTCGGGATAATCTTCGCGCGCATGGGCGCCCCGGCTTTCCTTGCGGTTTTCCGCCGAGTACACCGCGACCATGGATTGACGGATCAGATTATCAAACTCCAGCGTTTCAATCAGATCGGAATTCCAGATCAGAGAGCGGTCGGATGTTTTGATATCGGTGCGCGCGTCATAGACCTCGCGGATCAGCTTGCAGCCTTCCTCAAGCACCTCGCCGGTGCGGAACACCGCGCAATTGTTCTGCATGATTTTCTGCATGCGCAGACGCAGTTCCGCCGTGGAGGTATTGCCCTTGGCGAAACGCGCCTTGTCCAGACGCGCGAGCGACATGTCCGCCGCATCCTTTGGCAGTTCGCGCTGTTTTTCATCTTTTTTGATTACCTGTGCGGCGCGTTGCGCCGCCGCGCGGCCGAACACCACCAGATCGATCAGCGAATTGGAACCCAGCCGATTTGCGCCGTGTACGGACACGCAAGCGGCCTCGCCAACGGCCATCAGGCCGGGCACGACCGCGTCGGGATTGCCATCGCGAAGGGTCACGACTTCGCCATAAAAATTGGTCTGCAAACCGCCCATATTGTAATGCACGGTGGGCAGCACCGGGATCGGTTCCTTGGTCACATCGACGCCGGAAAAAATCCGCGCAGATTCCGAAATGCCGGGAAGGCGTTCGTGCAGAATGGCTGGATCCAGATGATCCAGATGCAGATAGATATGATCCTTGTTCGGACCAACGCCGCGCCCTTCGCGGATTTCAATGGTCATCGACCGGCTGACCACGTCGCGTGACGCCAGATCCTTGGCTGACGGCGCATAGCGTTCCATAAACCGCTCGCCATTGGAGTTGGTGAGATAGCCACCTTCGCCGCGCGCGCCCTCGGTGATCAGGCAGCCCGCGCCGTAAATGCCGGTCGGATGAAACTGCACAAACTCCATGTCCTGTAGCGGCAGCCCTGCGCGCAGCGCCATGCCATTGCCGTCGCCCGTGCAGGTATGCGCGGAAGTGGCCGAGAAATAGGTGCGGCCATAGCCGCCGGTGGCCATGATGGTGATTTTGGCGCGGATGCGGTGGATCATGCCGTCATCCATATTAATGGCGATCACGCCCCGGCATTCGCCATCTTCCATGATCAGGTCGATCACGAAATATTCGATCATGAATTCGGCATTGTTGCGGATGCTCTGGCCATACAAAGTATGCAGCATGGCGTGGCCGGTGCGGTCGGCGGCGGCGCAGGTGCGCAGCGCGGGCGGACCTTCGCCGTATTTTGTGGTCATGCCGCCAAAGGCGCGCTGATAGATTTTTCCCTCTTCGGTACGCGAAAAGGGTACGCCGAAATGTTCCAGCTCGAACACGGCGGCGGGCGCTTCGCGGCACAGAAATTCAATGGCGTCCTGATCGCCCAGCCAGTCAGCGCCCTTGACGGTGTCATACATGTGCCAGCGCCAGTCGTCTTCGATCATATTGCCCAGCGCAGCCGAAATGCCGCCTTGCGCAGCCACCGTGTGACTGCGGGTAGGGAATACCTTGGTGATGTTGACGGTCTTCAGGCCCGCCTGCGCACAACCCAGCGTCGCCCGCAATCCCGAACCCCCTGCGCCTACAACAACAACATCATAGGTATGATCAGTAATCGGATAGGCCGTCATATTATGCCGCGCTCCCAAAGCTCAGTTTTATTACGGAAAGGACGCAGGCAAGCGACAGCCCAAGGCAGCCCAGTTTAATGACGATGATCAGGCCGATTTTACCCAGCTCCCAGTGCACATAATCTTCCACGACATGCGCCAGACCAATGCTCATATGATAAAATCCAATCAGCAGAAACATCAGCATCGCGACGCCCACCAGCGGCGAGCGCATGGTGTCCACTGCGCTGGTGTAATCATCGCCGGTAAGCGCGATCATAAACCCGGTAAATGTCGCCGCCAGCGGGATCAGGGCAATCGCGGTCAGCCGCTGATGCCAGAAAGTCTGCGTGCCGTCTTTTGCCGAACCCCTGCCACGCACACGGCCCATCGGTGTTTTGAAGTCAGACATCAGACATCCCCCCGGCATAAATAGGCAAGACCCCAGACAATAATTGTTAACAGCACCGAACCGGTGAACGCAGCCCAGGCGGTACGGTTGGCGGTGGCAACCTCAAAACCGTATCCAACATCCCAGAACAGATGCCGGATGCCGTTGCACAAATGATACATCATCGACCAGGTAAAGCCGAGCAGCAACAGCCGCCCAA
>DAIOWE010000158.1:0-5570 GCA_036758605.1 Pseudomonadota bacterium
CGATATGCTGATCCCCGAATTGCAAAAGCGTGGTGTGTTCCGCAAAGAATATGCGTCCGGCACGCTGCGCGACCGTATGAACGAAGGTGATCATGTGCGGGCCATTCACGCGGCACAATAGGGGCCGTTCGCATGTTCAAGGCGGGGGGGAATGAGCCAGGCGGCTTTTCGCGACTTCTGGCTCAGGCGCCGACGGAAGGCGCCATCGCATAATGTGAGGATATTGCCATACCCATCTGGAGCAGCCCGAAAACCGGCTTTCGCGCGGGGGGCTGGCGCTACTGGATAAGCAAGAGGAAGAGCGGTAAACAGGGTCAGACTGATACTGTTTACGTAAGTAGGCGGCTTTGTATTCAGGCTGTTGGGGTTCCCTAAGTTTATTTCGCTTGCTCACGGATAAGCTTTGCGAGTTGCATGCGTTCGGCCACCAACACCGATCCAGCATATGAGAAATGACCACCATCGCGGTAGATCATAGTGCCATCCAGTAACGTCTTGCAGGAATTTGAATCGCACAGCCATGGATCGAATCGAATGACAGCAACGTCAGCATCAGAGACAGCCGCTTCTAAAAATTTAAACACATCAGCGCTTTTGGTCTGATACTTAGCGCGATCGATATTGCAGTTCGATCTTCCGCCGAAAGTTAACTTGCCACTGAGCTGCCGCTCCAGGCAATCGCCAATATTAAAGCCACCCGACGGAGGTGGGGCGATCAACACAACACGCTTCCCTAGTGCGCGAATCTCTTCTACCGTGTATCGCAGGCTTGCAAGTACGGTAGCGGAACTGACAGGCAATGAACTAAGTTCATTGCCTTTCTGAACCACGTGCTCGACCCCTTTCGACGGCTGGATTGCAAACAGTGCACTTGAGAGTACGACAGTCTTAATTGAAGGCGTCGTGCGTAAAAAGTCCATGACCGATTGATTAAAACCGATACAGTCGCGTCTTCGCAATTTATCTATGTCAGCCACCAGTTTGAGCGTGTTGATCCGGCGCATTGCCACACCAAGAAATGGGCCGCAATGGCTCTGGGTAGCTTGAATCACCCCGCCACTTTTCCATTCGTTTGCCACACCCGCGACCACATGCATCGCATATGAATCACCCCAGACCAGCAGGTTTGGATTTTCACCGTTCTGGCATTCAGGCCTTGGCGCGAAAAGCCCTCTGTATTCACATTTATCAGAGAGGCCATAGTTATGCTTTCGCGCCTCCTTGAAGTCCATTTGTGAGGGCAACGCATACATCATGGCCGGTGTAACCAGAACCAGTAGCGCAGATCCAAGTACCACCTTGACGGCTAGCGGCTTTGATAAACTCAGGCCACTCCTTCTTATCGGATCCTCAATAAATCGATATAGGGCATAAGCAAGCACGAAAGAGAGCACAAGCGTTGCAAGTCTTAGATCTATTGGCACTTGAGGGCTGAGGCCCATCCAGGAATTTTTCATGAAAGCAATGATTGGCCAGTGCACGAGATAAAGCGAGTATGAAAAATCGCCGACATAAGCAAGAATTTTGGTGGGAAATGCTGAATTGAGCCAAGCGCTGTTTCGCAAAATCACAATCAGGGTCGCCATGCAAACAAGGGCCGCATTTACACCCAGATTCCCGCCCTTGAATGGCGCGAAGGGCAATACAAGCAAGCACAGCAAAGAGGGAACAAAAAGCAAATTCAGAGCGCCCGTTATAGTGTGGTTTTCATTCGTCCGGCCACGCATCACCCACAATGCGCCGATAGAGCCGACAAGCAACTCCCAGACCCGGCTAGGTAAAAGATAGAAGGTCGGGGCTGGCGCCACCATCTCGCCAAAAACACAAAGCGCAAAACTCAATACGGCCAGTATCACGGCGCCTGCCAGCCAGCGAGTGGGTTTTGTGAAGAGTAAGATGGCTGGCAACAGAAAGTAATATTGTTCTTCAATTGCAAGGGACCAAACATGCAGCAGCGGTTTTAAGTGAGCTGATCCCGAAAAATAACCAGTTTGTTGCCAAAGAACGAAGTTGCCGGTGAATGTGACCGCCCCAACCATTTGCGCGGCAAAGTCTCCAAGCTCCTGCTGGTTTAGCACCCACGGCGCGAAGATGGCGGTGACCGCGAAGGTAACATAGGCAGCCGGCAGCAAACGCTTCGCACGCCTAAAATAGAAATCCCTTAGGCGAAAAGTTCCCCGATCAATTCCCGATGCGACAAGCGTGGTGATAAGAAACCCGGATATCACGAAGAATATATCGACACCAAGATAGCCCGCCGCCACATTGCCGATATTTGTGTGGTAAAACACAACCAGCAACACCGCAAGGCCACGAAGCGCCTGAATATCAACACGGGGAAGTTTCAGCGTTTCATGCATAGTTATGTCTTCCTCTTCCAGGTTCCCCAGAGCGGCGTGAATTTAGCAAAAACCAGGGATTCGCTCGGAACCGACACTGCTCCCCGCCAAGTTTTGACATTAATTCTGGCCACAGCAGCAGCGCCACGACAAAGGCCCCCGGCAAAAGATTTTTACTGCAACTGTTCCGGCTATAAATTTCTCAGCCCGCACTGAGGAGTTTCATAGTATTTCTCCATACGGATGTTGTTGAATAGATTGGCCCTGTAATTGATTGCCTTCATACTTATGAAGCTACATTACTCCCCCCCGGAAGAGTCAACCGCAATTAAGAAATTTTTAGGCATGTCTTTAGCCGGAGGCGGCAAATCATTGTTAATTGTGACCACCGTCACAGTCGCGCCACCGGGCGGCTTTCGCATCGAGGCGGGACTTGCGGGGAAAGACGTATTGGCATAATATGCCACTGGAGAAAACTGCCAGCTGGAGATTAGCCATGCCGACCCGTAATGTTGTGCTGACCGATCATCAGGCGGAACTGGTTGAGCGCCTGGTCGCCTCCGGGCGCTATCAGAATGCAAGCGAAGTGTTGCGCGACGGCTTGCGACTTGTCGAGCTGCGCATTGCCGAGGACAAGGCGCGGCTGAAGGCGCTGCGCGATGCGGCCCGCGCGGGGATTGCAGACATGGCCACGGGGCGTTACACGGCGTTTGGCGACGCATCCTCGCTTGACGGTCATCTTGACAGGATTGCCGCCGCCGCCATCAAAGACAGCGCTGCGCAAGCTTCATGACACAACGGCGGGGCGAATGGCCCGTTCGCCTTTCAGCGTCCGCTGAAACGGATTTTCAGGAGATCGTGCGCTGGACCGCCCGGCAGTTTGGCCCGGGGCAGGCGGCCTCTTACGCGCAAATCCTGTCCGCCGCGCTTGTAAGCTTGAGCAAATCCGGGCCAGAGGCGGACGGCGTCAGAAAGCGCAATGATATCGCCAGGGGGCTGTATAGTTTGCACGCCGGGCGCGGCGGAAGAAAGGCGCGTCATTTCGTGATGTTTCGTGTAACCAGCGAGAAGGGCCGGGAGAATATTGACGTTCTGCGCATCCTGCACGACGCCATGGATTTGCAACGGCACGCGCCGTTTGATGAGGATTAGCCGGTTACGCGCCCCAAGGTGATGGGAGCGGGTGACTCAGCTAGATGATTTCAGGTCTGTTCACAGTGTCTGCGTCATGGCGGTATAGGCCATGTATATCGGCCAGAACAATAACCGGTTTGGAAAATTTTTTCCGAAACAGCCGCAATATCTTATTTTGGCCATGAAAACGCCCGAATGCAGGGCTATCTGATGGCCTTGGGAATAGTTCCTTTCTCATTGGAGAGTGTTATGCGCCGTACGGGATTTCGGAAATTTTTCTTTGCTGCCTCACTGATCACGATTTTTACGGCACAGGGGGCGCTGCCATCTCAGGCAGGGGATGATGATGATGATGGCTGGAAGCGTGGCTACAGGCATCACGATTGGCGCGGCCATAACCGGGGTCACAATTGGGACCATGGCCGCCGGTACGACCGTCACCATGACCGGCATACAAATTTTCAGGTTATTATTGGCCAAAGCTATGGACCTGGCTATGGCTACGGCTATAGGCCCGCCTATCAGCCATACAGATATGCGCCGCCGCCCGTCTATTATGGCGGGCATGGCAGGCAGGATCCCAATCTGTTGGGCGGCCTGTTTGGCGGGGCGGTTGGCGGCATCGCCGGTTCGCATATTGGCGACGGCAATGGACGCACCGCAGCCATTATCGGCGGCACTTTGATTGGCGCCATGTTTGGCAGCAATATTGGCCGGGGTATGAGCCCCTATGATCACAGTCATGCGGCCAGCGTGTTTGAGGCAACCCCCAGCAATCAGACCATGGCATGGCAGAACCCGGATTACGGGACGGCCTATCAGGTGACGCCTGTGCGCACGTTTCAGGCCAATGACGGTCGGTATTGCCGCGAATATCAGGCGCTGGCCACCGTCGGCGGCCGCCGGGAACAGGCCTATGGCACCGCCTGCCGCACACCCGACGGCGATTGGCAGATCATGAATTAGACGGATTTCCGTCTGCAAAACCTTCCGCCATTGCCCGACAACCCGGGCAAGGGTGCGCAGCTCCCCCCCTGCGGGTTGAAGCGGCGCTTGCCACAGCAAAAATGGGCTAATACACTCTCCCCAGCGAAGAATTGATCCATAAAAACACCAGAACAGGAGAGAGACCATGGAAAAGACCCAGGAAAAAAACCCGCAAAAAGAGCAGGAATATTTCGACCTTCAGCGGGGGCAATTGTACAAAACGCCCCCCAAGTCGGAGCGTCCTCAGGAATATTATGACGCGATCAAGAAAAAATTCGCCGAAGAACGCGACCTGCGCCTGAAATACAAGCCAGCCGGCACCAATGAATATATTTACGAGCTGGAAGGCGATCTGGCCCGTTACGAAATCGACACCTATGGCGGCGAAATCAAACCCCGCGCAGCCATCAATGACACGGTGGAATGCCTGTTCATCGGCGGCGGATTTTCGGCGCTGCTGGCGTCGGCCAAGCTGCGCGAATATGGCGTCGAAAGCATCCGCATTGTTGAACGCGGCGCGGATGTCGGCGGCACCTGGTACTGGAACCGCTATCCCGGCATTGCCTGCGACGTGGTGTCCTATGATTATCTGCCTTTGCTCGATGAAATGAACTATGTGCCACGCGACCATTACGCCAAGGGCGAGGAAATTTTCGAGCACTGCCAGGCGATCGCCAAAAAATATGATCTGTACGGACTGGCGGTGTTTCAGACCACTGTCACCTCCACCGTATGGAATGATACTGAGCAATTATGGACGATCAAAACGGATCGTGGCGATACGATGAAGGCGCGCTTTGTGGTTTGCGCCAATGGCCCGATGTCCAAGCCCAAGCTGGCCAGGATCGATGGCATTGAAAGTTTCAAAGGCCATTCATTCCATACCGGGCGTTGGGATTACGCCTATACCAAAAAGGATCTGTCCGGCCTGGAGGACAAGGTCGTGGGCATCATCGGAACCGGGGCGACGGCGGTGCAGGCCATTCCCAAGCTTGGCGCGGCGGTGAAGGAACTCTATGTGTTCCAGCGCACCCCGTCTTCAATCGATTTCCGTCATGACTGGCCGACCGATCCCAACTGGGCGCGAAAACTGGAGCCGGGCTGGCAGGC
>DAIOWE010000159.1:0-5517 GCA_036758605.1 Pseudomonadota bacterium
GACCCCCTGATTACAAATCAGGTGCTCTACCAACTGAGCTAAGCCGGCGTTTTGGTGATTATTGGCGGAACATACGCGCACAATCGCCAACAGGCAAGATGCCTGTAACCGGTTAAAGGAGCACTATCGTCCGGCCGCCCAATGGCTTATTCTGGTTCCATGACATATCCCGTTCCGGCATCCATTGACGATACACTCAAACTGCTGCACTCCGGCGGCTATATTGCGGGCCGCCCGCTGGCGACGGTGCTGTTTCTGGCGCTTAAGCTGGGACGGCCGCTGTTTCTGGAGGGCGAGGCGGGCGTTGGCAAGACCGAGATCGCCAAGGTGCTGGCGGCGTTGCTGGGGCGGCGGCTGTTGCGGCTGCAATGCTATGAGGGGCTGGACACGGCCAGTGCCGTCTATGAATGGAATTACGCCGCCCAGATGATCGAAATTCGCCTGGCCGAGACCGAAGGGGTGCAGGACCGGCGCGCGCTGGGGACCGATATATTTTCCGAACGGTTCATGATCAAGCGGCCGATATTGCAGGCGCTGGAGCCCGATATTGCCGGGCCGCCGGTTTTGCTGATTGATGAAATCGACCGCGCCGATGAGCCGTTCGAGGCCTATCTGCTGGAGGTGCTGTCGGATTATCAGGTTTCGGTGCCCGAAATTGGCACGGTGCGGGCGGTGCATCCGCCGATTGTGGTGCTGACATCCAACCGCACACGCGAAATTCATGACGCGCTGAAACGGCGCTGTCTGTATCACTGGATCGATTACCCGGATGCTGCACGCGAGCTGGAAATTCTGCATGCCAAGGCGCCAGGGGCGAATGCGCGGCTGTCGGCCGAGGTCGTGCGCTTTGTACAGGAATTGCGCAAGCGTGATCTGTTCAAATCGCCGGGCGTGGCGGAATCGATTGACTGGGCCAATGCGCTGAGCGCGCTGGATAAAATTACACTCGATCCGCAAACCATCAATGACACGCTGGGGGTGCTTCTGAAATATCAGGACGACATTGCCCGTATTCAGGGCGGCGAAGCGGAGAAAATTCTGGAACAAATCCGTACAGAGAAGGTTGCTGCGAAATAGATGCAAGCCCAGGGCAAGCTCGCCACCAATATCCTGCATTTTGCACGGCTTCTGCGCGCCAGTGGTATGGCGGTTGGTCCGGACCGGACGCTGGATGCGCTGACAGCGGTTGAGGCGGCTGGGCTGCAACAGCGTGAGGATTTTTTCTGGGCGCTGCATGCGGTGTTTGTATCCAAACACAGCGATCAGCCCTTGTTTGAGCAGGCGTTCCGTCTGTTCTGGCGCGATCCGGACTTGCTGAATAAAGCCATGGCGCTGATGTTGCCATCTATCAGCGCGCCTGCGCCGCCACGGACAGAAAAAACGCCGCGCCGCCTGGCCGAGGCGATGCTGCCGCAGACGGGCGATCAGCCGCAGGCCGGTGAGCCGGATGTGGAATTCGACGCGGCCCTGACCTTTTCCGATCAGGAACTGTTGCGCAAAAAAGATTTTGAGCAGATGAGCCTGACGGAACTTGACGAGGCCAGGCAGGCGATTCAGAAACTGCGCCTGCCCATTCAAAATATCCGTACACGGCGTTTTCGTTCTGGATCAAACGGCGACCGGGTGGATATGCACGCCACCCTGCGGCAAAGCCTGCGACAGGGGGGTGCGTTTCGTCTGCACTATAAACGGCCCCGCCGCCGTCATCCGCCGCTGGTGCTGTTATGCGATATTTCCGGTTCCATGAGCCGCTATAGCCGCATGCTGCTGCATTTCATGCATGCCATCACCCGGGAACAGGACCGGGTATTCAGTTTTGTGTTTGGCACGCGGCTGACCAGTATTTCGCATCTGTTGCGCGAACGTGACGTGGATGACGCGATGCGGCGCGTTACGGAAATGGTGGCCGATTGGGATGGCGGCACGCGCATCGGCCATTGCCTGCGCGAATTCAATGTGCGCTGGTCGCGCCGCGTCATGGCGCAGGGGCCGGTGGTGATCCTGATTTCCGATGGGCTGGACCGGGACGCAGCAACCGGCATTGGCCCGGAGATCGAACGGTTGCATAAAAGCTGCCGCCGCCTGATCTGGCTTAATCCGCTCTTGCGCTATGACAGGTTCGCCCCCAAATCCATGGGGGTACGGGCGATTTTGCCGCATGTGGATGAGTTTCGCGCCGCGCATAATCTTGATAGTCTGCTGGCGCTGGCGGATGCGCTAAATCGTCCGCAAACGGGTTTTGGTATGGAAAAATTCCGCAGTGAATTGAGGGCTGGCTGATGGAAGATCATGATAAGGTTCTGGAACAGGCCGCACTTTGGCGGGGTGAAGGCGCGGGCGTTGCCATTGCCACGGTGACCGCAACCTGGGGATCGGCGCCGCGTCCTGCGGGCAGTCAACTGGCGGTGCATGCGGACGGGCGTTTTGTTGGATCGGTTTCGGGCGGCTGCATCGAAGGCGCGGTGGTGGTGGAGGCGCTCGATATTATCCAGACCGGCAAACCAAAGCTGCTGGAATTTGGCGTTAGCAATAGTCAGGCCTGGGAAGTGGGCCTGGCGTGCGGTGGCAAGATCAAGGTTTTTGTCGAGCGTGTGGATTGATGCAAAATAAAATTCTTGAGCAATTATTGCGTGATCGTGCGGCCAAGCGCGCGGTTGCGCTGGCGACCAATCTTGTGACGGGTACGGAGCAATTACTCTACGCATTGGATGACGCGCAGACGGAACTGGCGCAACAGGCCCGCATTGCCCTGCGCGAGGACAAGGCCCGCACGGTGGAAACGCCGGAAGGCGAAGTATTCATCAATGTTTTTAACCCGCCGCTGCGCCTGCTGATTGCGGGCGCGGTGCATATTGCCCAACCGCTGGCGCGTATGGCTGCACTTGCCGGATATGATGTGACGATCATCGATCCGCGCCGCGCATTTGCAACGCAGGAACGCTTTCCCGGCGTCACCTTGCTGACCGAATGGCCCGATGCGGGCGTTGCCGAACTCAAGCCAGATGCGCGCACGGCCATTGTCACGCTGACTCACGATCCGAAACTGGATGATGCGGCGCTGAGCACGGCGCTGAACAGTGACAGTTTTTATATCGGTTGTCTGGGCAGCAAAAAAACCCATGCGGCGCGGCTGGAACGGTTGCGCCTGGCGGGGTTTGAGGATGCGGCATTGGCGCGCATTCATGGGCCAGTCGGATTGGCCATTGGCGCAAAAAGCCCTGCGGAAATTGCCATTTCCATATTGGCGCAACTGACCTCTGCCTTGCGCGGCGGCGTGGTGTCATGATTTTTGGGGATCTTCCGTTGGCGCAGGCCGAAGGCGCCATTTTGGCGCATTCCATGCGCACCGGCGGGCTGGTGTTTAAGAAGGGGCGGGTGTTGTCGGCGCGCGATATTGCCGGTCTGATTGCGGCAGGCGTTAACAGTGTTATCGCCGCCAAACTGGAAACGGGTGATGTGGACGAAGATAGCGCCGCAAATATGCTGGCGCGGGCCTGTGCGGGTGATAACATCACATGTGGCGCGGCGTTTACCGGGCGCGCAAATCTGTTTGCCGCGAGGGATGGGCTTGGCGTCCTTGACCGCGCGCGGGTTGATCAGATCAATCTGATCGATGAAAGTATCACCATCGCCACCGTTCCGCCCCATGAACCGGTTGAAAAAGGCCAGATGATCGCGACCATCAAGATCATTCCGTTTGCGACACCGCGTGAAAAACTTGATCAGGCGCTGGCGCTGCTGAAACAGCCGCTGGTGCAGATCGCGCCGTGGCGCGGGCGGATGGTCGGGCTTGTCTCAACCCTGCTGCCGGGTGGCAAGAAAAGCCTGCTGGATAAAAATTTGCAGGCGCTATCGGGCCGCCTTGTGCATATGGGCGATAATCCGGTGCTGGAGCGGCGCTGTCCGCATCATGCGGATGAACTCGCCACAACAATCCGGGAACTGATTGATGCAGGCTGTTCGCCGGTATTCATCTTTGGCGCGTCGGCCATTGTGGATCGCCGCGATGTGATTCCAGCGGGCATCATCGCTGCGGGCGGCGAAGTGCTGCATGTCGGTATGCCCGTTGATCCCGGCAATTTGCTGCTCTTGGGCAGGGTGGCTGATGTGCCGGTGGTTGGCTTGCCCAGTTGCGCGCGATCGCCAAAACTCAATGGGTTTGACTGGGTGCTGCAACGGCTGATGGCGGATGTGCCGGTTACGCCAACTGATATTATGCGCATGGGTGCGGGCGGCTTGCTGAAGGAAATTCCCACACGCCCGCAACCGCGTGCGGGCCGCGCACCACATATACGCAAGGCGCCACGCATCGCGGCGCTGGTTCTGGCTGCGGGCCGCTCTTCGCGCATGGGGCAGGAAAACAAGCTGCTGATCCGGATAGATGGCCAGCATATGATTGCACGGGTGGCAGGTGAGATCGTGGCGGCAGGGCTTGATCCCTGCATCGTCGTTACGGGGCATGAGGCCGAAGCGGTACGCGCGGCGCTTTCAGACAAAAAAGTTTCCTTCACGCATAATCCCGATTATGGGCATGGCCTGAGCGGTTCTCTGCGCGCGGGATTAGGGGCGTTGCCGCAGGATGTGGATGGGGTGCTGATCTGCCTGGGCGACATGCCGGATGTGCGCGCCGCGCATCTGCAAAAACTGATCGCGGCCTTTGACCCGGTGGAGGGCCGCGCCATCTGTGTGCCCACCTATCAGGGCAAACGCGGCAATCCGGTTTTATTCGGCGCGCAGTTCTTTGCGGAAATGATGGCGGTCGCGGGCGATACGGGCGCGAAGCATCTGATCGGCGAACACAGCGATCAGGTCTGCGAGGTGGCGATGGACGATGCGGCCATCCTGCTTGATCTGGATACGCCGCAGGCCATGTCGGAATATCAGAATTCAGTTCAATCCAACAGCCGCGCCTAAGGTCGGGCCCAATTCTGCATTCAACACCAGATCGGCCATGTCATCCAGGTCCGTTGGTTCGCGGTTGACGATTACCAGTTTGGCCCCGTTCTGTTTGGCCATGGCTGGAAAGCCCGCCGCCGGAAAAACCACGAGAGATGATCCGGCCACCAGCAGCAGGTCGCAGGCCAGCACAGCTTCCTGGGCGCGGCGCATTTCGTGTTCCGGCATGCCTTGTCCAAATGAAATTGTTGCAGTCTTGATCATGCCGCCGCACTGGTCGCAGACGGGCAGGGTTTCGTCGCGCAGAAACGCCACGCGGATCGGATCAATTTCATAGCGTTCGTGACAGCCAAGACAGCGCGCATAGCTGTTATTTCCATGCAGCTCGATCACCTGTTCATCGGGCACGCCGGAATCCTGATGCAGATTGTCGATGTTCTGGGTGATGACATGCGACACCAGGCCGCGCCGCACCAGTTGCGCGATTGCCAGATGGCCGCGATTGGGTCTGGCGCTTTCCAGCACACCTTCCATGGCGAATTTTCGCCGCCAGCTTTCGCGCCGCATATCTTCGGAATTGACGAAATCATCAAAGTAAATCGGCTTGTATTTGGTCCACAA